>NZ_JBHGZU010000040.1:0-1459 GCF_042610415.1 Pseudomonas sp. MD330_10 | reverse complement strand
TGAAGTGCGCCCCAAAAGTTGGACACCTATCCAACTCTTGGGGCTTTTTCATGAGCAAGTACACGACGCAGTTCAAGCTTTCCGCCATTACTGCTTTTCTTGAACGAGGCCGGGGTTTTCGCCGTATCGCCGCTCAATTTCAAATGGACCCCACCTTGCTTCGCCGTTGGGTGGAGGCTTACCGGCTGCACGGTGAGGCCAGCCTGAGCAGTGCCGGTGGGCGTTACAGCGCGCTGTTCAAGTTTTCCGTTCTGCAACGCATGTGGCGCGACTCCCTCTCCTTGCGCCGCGCAGCGGCGCTTTTCAACCTGGGTGACTCCACCCAAGTGGGCAGATGGCAGCAGCAGTATTACAGTGGCGGTATTGAAGCCCTGGCCTCAGGGAAAAAAGGACTGAATACCGCTATGCCAAAGCCACCTGCCAAACTGCGTAAATCTGCCGCCCCCCTTACAAAAGAGGAGCTTGCGCACAAAGCCTTGCTGGATGAACTTCAGTATTTGCGCATGGAGAACGCCTACCTAAAAAAGCTTGGGGAGTTAGGCGAGGCGGTGATCAGGCGGGAGAACGAAGCGAAGAAAAAGCTCGAATAGTCACTGAGCTGAGACAAGACTTTCCGCTGGCGGACCTGCTCAAACTGCTAGGGCTGGCGCGAAGCACGTACTACTACCAACTCAAGGTCATGGGCGTTGCGGACCGTTTCGTCTCAGTCAAAGCCTCGATCCAGAGCCTTCAGCAAGAGCATAAAGGGCGCCTGGGCTACCGCCGTATGACGCTGGAACTGCGTAAAGAAAGACTACAGATCAACGGTAAAACGGTACGACGATTGATGGGAGCGTTGGGGCTCAAATGCACGGTGCGACCCAAGAAATACAGAGCATATAAAGGGCCGATGGGAGAAATCTCACCCAATACCTTGGCTCGTCGGTTCGAAGCCGAGAAGCCGAATCAGAAATGGGTGACGGATGTCACCGAGTTCAAAGTGGCAGGTAAAAAGCTGTATTTGTCGCCGATCTTGGACTTATACAACGGAGAAATCGTGGCTTATCAGACCGCCATACGCCCCCAATATGCCCTGGTTGGCGACATGCTGGAGCGAGCGCTCGAGCGCCTGCCTGAGGGCGCTAAACCCATGCTGCACTCGGATCAAGGCTGGCACTATCGACACTCGAAGTATCGCGAGCGACTAGAACAGGCGGGGCTGGAACAAAGCATGTCACGCAAAGGAAACTGCTATGACAACGCCACGATGGAGAGCTTCTTCGGCACGTTGAAGTCAGAGTTTTACTACCGCGAAAGCTTCGACAACGAGGCTCAGTTGCAGGCTGGACTGGATCAATACATCCATTACTACAACCATAAGCGAATCAAAACGAAGCTTGGCGGACTGAGCCCTGTAGAGTACAGAGCCCGTTCCGCTGTAGCCTAGACAATTACTGTCCAACTTTTGGGGCGCACTTCA
>NZ_JBHGZU010000003.1:0-419939 GCF_042610415.1 Pseudomonas sp. MD330_10 | reverse complement strand
GCGTTGGGCTTTTTTGAAGAAACCGGTTCGACCAGCGCGACGTCATCGCCGACTTTAAAGACCTGCTCCACCTGCAGGGCCGAGCCACTCCAGAAACTCTCGGCCCAGTCGTCGAAGGTGTTGAGGCAGTCGCGAAAATCACGCAGGACGCCTTCGATGTCTGGCGCCTTGGGGTCCATGGGGGCCAGGACGAAGCTGGCGATGACCGGAATCAAGAGACAGCCCTGTCGAGCAGGGCCTTCACGAAACAAACCATATGCAATCCCTCGCATTGTGTGATCAGGCGAGGGACTTTGCAGCGGTTTGCAGGGCGGGGGAGTAGAGCTTATCCGGCGGTTATGTGGGACGTTTCGACTATCTGGCACTGACCATAATCTGCATGCTCCATGCGATCTAAGTGGCGCCGATGGGCGGTGGGCCGTTGATCAAGTGTCTGGGCTGGTCGTCAGTTCCACCTAGACCCGACGCACCATCATGCGCGTAGGCCCGCAGCGTATTATGTCCAGCGGCGTGACGCTGATGGCGCTGGGCGCGGTGTGGGCGCTGGTGATATATCAAGCGCTTGGCTGGTCGGAGTTGGCGGTGCGCGCGCGCCTGCCTGTTGAACTGTCCTATACATAGGACAATCCAGGCCAGGTTTGCCGTCTAGTGCTTACGCTTCGCCGGCCTTATGGTGTACCCACTTTGGAGGTACATCATGAAAAAGTTAATCGGCATCTACACCAGTCCTCGCGGTCATTGGGTGGGGGATGGTTTTCCAGTGCGCACGCTGTTTTCCTACGACTCGCTAGGCAAACACATCAGCCCGTTCCTGCTGCTGGACCACGCCGGCCCGGCCGAATTCACGCCGACCGAACAGCGTCGCGGTGTCGGCCAGCACCCCCATCGCGGTTTTGAAACCGTAACCATCGTTTACGACGGCGAAGTCGAGCACCGTGATTCCACCGGCGCCGGCGGCACCATCGGCCCGGGCGACGTGCAATGGATGACGGCGGCCAAGGGTATCCTGCATGAGGAATTCCATTCCCCAGCCTTTGCCCGCCGTGGCGGCGCGCTGGAGATGGTGCAACTGTGGGTCAACCTGCCGGCCAAGGACAAAATGGCCGAGGCGGGCTATCAGACAATTGTCGACGCCGATATCCCGGTACTGCCCCTGGCCAACGACGCCGGACAGCTGCGCCTGATTGCCGGTGAATTCGCCGGTGCCAGCGGCCCGGCGCGCACTTTTACGCCTATTGATGTGTGGGATCTGCGCCTTAATCCGGGCAAACCGGTCACCCTGGACTTGCATGCAGGGCGTAATACCGCCCTGGTGATCCTGCGCGGCACGCTGCTGATCAATGGGCAGGAAATCGCGCGCCAAGGGCAATTGGCGCTGTTCGAACGCGATGGCCGCCAGGTGACATTGGAGTCCAACGACGACGCCAAGGTGTTGCTGCTCAGCGGCGAGCCGATTGATGAGCCCATCGTTGGGCATGGGCCGTTTGTGATGAATACCGAGCAGGAGATCCACCAAGCGTTTGCTGATTTCCAATCCGGCAAATTCGGGCGGATGTGAGCGCCCCAAATTTTGTGGTGAATAAACCGGCCTAGCGCGAGGCAAGCTCGCTCAGCACAGATGCGGTTTTTTGCGCGCTTTTTGTGGTGGGCAGGCTTGCCCTGCGCTGGGCTGCGTAGCAGCCCCATTCCATCCCGATACAATTTGTTTCCGACAATCTCATTTCATGCGATCTTCCCGTCATTCGCCCTGGAGTCGCCTGGATGCCCTCGTTTATCGCTGATCACCCGATGCTGTGCGCCTTGGCGCTGATCCTGATTGACATCGCCGTGTGGCGACTTATTTCCCCCAACCTGGACAACTGGAAGTTGGCGGCGCGGCTGCTGATTTTCGCGGTGTTCAGCGCCGTATTGTTTAACGACGGCATGAACCCCATGCAGTTGGCGCCTTATGCCGACAACACCGCGCTGCACCTGGCCGCCACGGCGTTACAGATCGGTTGGTGGTTGTTCGCGGCGCGTACGCTCACGGTATTGCTCGGCACCTTGATGATGCAGCGGGTCGGCCATACCGGGCGGCTGTTGCAGGATTTGATGGGCGCGGTGATTTTCCTGATCGCGATCATCGCCGCCATGGCCTATGTGCTCGACCTGCCGGTCAAAGGCGTGCTCGCCACCTCCGGCGCGGTGGCGATCATTGTCGGCCTGGCGCTGCAAAGCACCTTGAGCGATGTATTTTCCGGAATCGTGCTCAACACCACCAAGCTTTACCAACTGGATGACTGGATCTCCATCGACGGCACCGAAGGCCGCGTCACCGATATCGACTGGCGCGCCACACGTCTGCAAACCTCCCAGGGCAGCATGGCGGTGATCCCCAATTCCTTGGCGGCCAAGGCTAAGATCATCAATTTTTCCCGTCCGGCGGATATGTTCGGTTTGGCCGTCAGCCTGCAAGTCAGCCCCCATGCGCGCCCGCAAACGGTGATCGAAGCGTTGGAGCGCGCCATGCAAGGCTGCCGGCCGTTGCTGGCCAAGCCGGCACCCAGCGTGGCATTCAAAACGTCCGCCAGTGGCGGGGTGGAGTATGAAATCAGCGGGTTCGTGCCGGCCATGCCACTCAAACGCGAAGTACGCAACCAACTGTATGACTTGGCATTCCGTCATCTGCAAGCGGCCGGGGTGAGTCTGTTGTCGGCCACCGAGAGCGCCACGCCGGTGGTGACCTCACGGGCACGGGCGCTGTTGGACAGTTCGACGATTTTCTCCACCTTACGCCAGGAAGAGAAGGAAACCTTCAGCCAAAACATGACCCTGAGCACCTATCGCGCCGGCGAGATGATCCTGCCGGCGGGCGAGGTAAGCGATCATTTGTTTATCGTCGAATCTGGCGTGGTCTCGGTGATGCTCACCAAAGGCGGGCATAAGTTCGAAGCCGGGCGCATGGGCCCTGGGGAGGTGATCGGCGAGGCGGGCATCCTGTCCGACGAGGCGACCCTGGCGGATTTCACCGCCAAGACCTTCTGCACCCTGTACCGCATCGAGAAGGAATACCTGACGCCGTGCCTGGATGCGCGCCACGACATTGGCGACGCCATGAAAACCCTGCTGGATTTCCGCGTACACGCCGCCCAGGCTCTGACCCAGGAAGCCCCGGTGGTGCCAGTGAAGAAAGGCTTTTTGCAGTGGTTGCGCACGCGCGGCCTGTGATCGTCGCCAGGCATGACGCCGGCAATTTTGTGGCATGACGAGCCTTCCGCGAAGGCTCAGCCGCTTTGATAAGGAACGCATTACCCATGAATCAAACTACCCCCACAACTTACTCTTGGCCGGTGATCATCGGTGCAGCTATCGCACTGTCAGGAGCGGCCGTCACTGTCGCCACATTCTTCGGGCTTAGATTTGGCCCGGCCGATTCCTTTTATTCCCAAAAGGATCTGACAGCGCAGTACATCCCTCGGAAGGATCTGGCGGCGTCGTATCTGCCGCTTGCCAGCCTTGCCACGGATTACATAAAGAAGAGCGAGGTGGACACGCACTATTTACCCGTCGACCAAGTCAACCGGCTATACGTGCCGAAGGCCGATTATCAGCGCCTTGAGAAACAACTCGCGGATCTGAACGAGAAGGTCAGCGCCATCCCCACCCCGTTCAAGACACTCACCAAGACTATGACCCGCGCAGGTGTGTGGACCGATGAGCGCCTGGGTGTCAGCATAAAAATGGAGGGGTATTCGATCGGCTCTTACGCTGAGGTCGATTTCATGTTGGCTTTGCCGGACGCCGCCTTACACAAGGAAACCCTCGACAGTCGAGAGAATTCACCAGTCTGGACCTTTATGAAGAACAACCGCGAATTTACCCTGTCGGTTGCCAACATCGTGCCAACCACCTTCGTCATCAAGGAGGTTGGCGCGCCGCGGTAAAGGCTTTTTACTGCAGGTTCACGAACAGCCCGCCATCCAGCAGATCAAAACGCTCGGCCGGCAACTGCGCATCCGCATCATGGGTGACACCAGTGATCAAGCGATCCAATTGCTTGAGCAAGGCCGGTTGACTCGTCGCAAGTCGCTGCCGGTGGACCTGACTGTGCGTCTGGCGCCGTTTGGCGTACTGATGCGCAAAGGTGATTCCGTCAGCCGAGAACTGGGGTTATTTATCGGCTTGCTGCGGCAAAAGGCATCGATGCGCTGAATGTAATGTTGAAAAGATCGTGGTAGTACGGCGCGATATTAAATAGAATGAATCTCATTTGAGACTCACTCGCGCTGCGCAGGTTGTTTGCCATGAATGATGCTGTTGTCCCTACGCAAGCCGCTGAACTGACGCTGTCGAGCTTGTATCGCGATCATCGCAGTTGGTTGGAAAACTGGCTGCGGCGGCGCTTGGGCAATGCCTGGGATGCGGCGGACTTGAGCCAGGATACGTTCCTGCGGGTATTGGCCAGTGCCCAGCCCATTGCGCAGATGCAGGAACCGCGTGCTTATCTGGTGACGGTGGGCAAGCGTTTGCTGGTGAATTTCCATCAGCGCCGCAGCCTGGAACAGGCCTATCTGAATGCCTTGGCCACCTTGCCCGAAGCCTGCGTGCCGTCGCCAGAGCAGCGTTGGCTGCTGCTGGAAACCCTGCAAGCCCTGGATGAGTTGCTCGACGGTTTGCCGGTGCTGGTGCGCCGCGCGTTTCTTTGGAGCCAACTGGAAGGCTTGGGGTATCGCGAGATTGCCGAGCGGCTTGAGGTGTCTGAACGCACGGTCAAGCGTTACATGGCCCAGGCGTATGAGCATTGCCTGCTGGTGGACCTATGAGTCGCGACGTCGCGCGCGCGGCGGCGCAGTGGTTGGCGTTGCTGGAATCCGGCGCGGCCACCGAGCGCGATCACGCCGCGTTGCAGCGCTGGCGCGACAGCCATCCTCAGCATGAGCAGACCTGGCAAAAAGCCCAGACCTTGCGCCAGCGTTTCAACGGTTTGCCCCAGGCGCTGGCGATGGCCAGTCTGGATCGCCCGCAACCGGGGCGGCGCGCGGTGCTCAAGCGTGCGCTGGGGGTGGCGGCGCTGGTGCCGACTGCCTGGCTGATCAGCCGTCAGCTGCCGCTCGAAACCTGGCGCGCAGACCTGCATACCGCCACCGGCGAGCGCAAACACCTGTCGTTGGCCGATGGCGCCAACTTGCAGCTCAACACTGCCACAGCGGTGGACATGGACCTGGCGCAGCGGCAAATCACTCTGGTCGACGGTGAACTGGCGCTTGATGTGCCAGGCCCCTCGGCGATCACCGTAAACACGCGTTATGGCCAACTGCGGGTCGGCCAGGCCCAGGTGTGCGTTCGGCAACTGGCGGCCGGTTGCCGCGTCTCGGTGCTCAAGGGGGCGGTGCAGGTACGTGACCTGAACGGGCAATTGGCGACGTTGCAAGGCGGCCAGCAAGCGCCCTTGCAAGCCACTGGGCTCGGCGCCTGGGTGCCGTTCGACGTGCTGCAATTGGGCTGGCGCGACGGAGTACTGACCGCGCAGAACCAGGCGCTGGGGGATTTTTTGCGGGAACTGGAACGCTACCGTCCTGGCGTGCTGCGCTGGGACCCGAGCCTGGAAGCGCTGCGGGTCACCGGCAGCTTTCGGTTGGAGGACACCGATCGCATCCTCAACCTGCTGGCCTCGACGTTAGGGTTGGAGGTACATGCCCGCACCCGTTATTGGGTGACACTCACCCCAGGTCGGCGCCTCAGCTGAGAGCCGCCCCGGCTCAGTCGGTTAACGCTCGCGCAACGCCCGCTCCATGCGCTGCAAGCCTTCCTCCAACATCGCCCGCGGGCAACCGAAGTTCAGGCGCACGAATTGCTGGCTGTCGTCGCCGAACTCGATCCCCGCGCTCAAGCCGACCTTGGCCTGTTCCAGAAAGAACTGCTGCGGATCGTCCAGCCCCAATGCCGTGCAATCGAGCCAGGCCAGGAACGTGCCTTGGGGCGCATGCATCACCACGCCGGGCAATCGGGTTTGCACGGCATTGAGCAGGTAATCACGGTTGGCTTGCAGGTACTTGACCAGCGCGTCGAGCCACTCGCCGCATTGGCTGTAGGCGGCACGGGTGGCCTCCAGGCCCAGTGGGCTGACGCTGTCGACCATACCGCAGCGCGCGTTGTTGAAACGCTCGCGGATCTCGGCGTTCTGGATCACCGCAAAGCAGGTCTTCAGGCCCGCCACGTTGTAGGCCTTGCTCGCCGACATCAGGGTGATGGTGCGCTGGGCGATCTGCGAGCTGAGGCTGGCGGTGGGGATATGGCGGCGGCCATCGAAGCACAGTTCGGCATGGATTTCGTCGCTGATGATCAGCGCGCCGTTGTCCAGGCAGGCGTTGGCCACGGCCAGCAGTTCTTCGCGGGGGAATACTTTGCCGATGGGATTGTGCGGGTTGCTCAGCAGCAGCGCGCCGGCGCCGTTCAGTGCCTGATGCATGGCGGGCAGAGGTGTCAGGTATTCACCATTGATGAACTCAAACGGCACTTCGATGCGCGGCAGGTTCCAGTGCCCCGGCGCCAAGCGAATCGGCCGGTAGTTGGGGGTTTGCAGCACCACCGCTTGGCCGGGTTGCACAAAGGCATGCAGCGCCATATTGAAGCCAGGTTCGACGCCGGGCAGGAACAGCAGTTCTTCGGGCAGCACACGCCAGGCGTACTTGGCCCACAAATCGTCGACGATGGCTTGGCGCACCTGCGGGCCGGCCACGCTGTAGCCGAGGATCTGCTGGTCGAGACGCTCGCGCAGGGCTTGCAGCACCGCCGGCGGCGCGGCGATGTCCATGTCGGCGATCCACATCGGCAACACGTCTGCCGGGTAACGGCTCCACTTGGTGCTACCGGTGCCGAGGCGGGAGTGGATCGTGTCGAAATCAAAGCTCATGGGCGGCTCGTCTCAAAGGGCAGGGGGGGGCTGATTCTAACGGGATAAATGCCAGATGCCAGTAGCGGTGCTGACAGGTCCTGAATACAGGCATATTGATGGCTTCGTCCCGTGACCGACAAGTTCTGTAATAAAAACGCCACCGCGCTGGGGCTTGGATCTGAGTCGGGCTATTTTGGTGCATCTCAACAACCCGAGTAGCCATGGATGAAATACCAACCTTTGAGCCGCACATTGATTGCCACTGCCCTGGTGTTGACGGTCAGCGGCGTGCACGCAGCGTCCCAGGCCCCGGTGGCCGGGGAAAACGGCATGGTGGTCACGGCCCAGCATTTGGCCACCCACGTGGGCGTTGACGTACTTAAAGCCGGCGGCAACGCAGTGGACGCGGCGGTAGCCGTGGGCTACGCGCTGGCGGTGGTTTACCCGGCGGCAGGCAACTTGGGCGGCGGCGGTTTCATGACCGTGCAGTTGGCGGACGGCCGCAAGACCTTCCTCGATTTCCGCGAAAAAGCCCCGCTGGCCGCCACTGCGGATATGTACCTGGACAAGGACGGCAACGTCGTCGAAGGCCTCAGCGCCAAAGGCCATTTGGCGGTCGGCGTGCCCGGTACGGTATCCGGCATGGAGTTGGCACTGAGCAAATACGGAACCCTCAAGCGCGCCCAGGTGATTGCTCCGGCAATCAAGCTGGCGGAAAACGGCTTCGCCCTGGAGCAGGGCGATATCGACCTGTTGCACACCGCCACCGGCGAGTTCGAAAAAGACAAGGACATGCGCGGCATCTTCCTGCACAACGGCCAGCCGCTGCAGGTCGGCCAGAAATTGGTGCAGAAAGACCTGGCCAAAACCCTCAAGGAAATTTCCGCCAAGGGCAGCGACGGCTTCTATAAAGGCTGGGTTGCCAAGGCATTGGTGGATTCCAGCCAGGCCGGCAAGGGCATCATCACCCAGGCCGACCTGGACAAGTACAAGACCCGCGAGCTGGCGCCCATCGAATGCGACTATCGCGGCTACCATGTGGTCTCGGCGCCGCCACCCAGCTCCGGTGGCGTGGTGATCTGCCAGATCATGAACATCCTCGAAGGCTACCCGATGGCCGATCTGGGCTATCACTCGGCCCAAGGCCTGCACTACCAGATCGAATCGATGCGTCACGCTTACGTGGACCGCAACAGCTACCTGGGCGATCCGGATTTCGTACAAAACCCTATCGACCACCTGCTGGACAAGGAATACGCAGCTAAGCTGCGCGCGGCCATCGAGCCGCAAAAGGCCGGCGACTCCCAGGCGATCAAGCCTGGCGTGGCGCCCCATGAGGGCAACAACACCACTCACTATTCCATCGTCGACAAGTGGGGCAATGCGGTATCCGTGACCTACACCCTCAACGACTGGTTCGGTGCCGGCGTGATGGCGAGCAAGACCGGGGTCATCCTCAATGACGAAATGGACGACTTCACCGTCAAGGTCGGCGTGCCGAACATGTACGGCCTGGTGCAAGGCGAAGCCAACGCCATCGCACCCGGCAAGGCGCCGCTGTCATCCATGAGCCCCACCATCGTGACCAAGGACGGCAAGGCCGTGATGGTGGTGGGCACGCCGGGCGGCAGCCGCATCATCACCGCGACGTTGCTGACGATCCTTAACGTGATCGACTACAAGATGAACATTCAGGAAGCGGTGGACGCGCCGCGTTTCCATCAGCAGTGGATGCCAGAGACCACCAACTTGGAAACCTTTGCGGTTAGTCCGGATACCCAGAAGATTCTGGAGAGCTGGGGCCATAAGTTCGCCGGGCCGCAGGACGCCAACCATCTGGCCGCGATCCTGGTAGGGGCGCCGTCGCTGGGCGGCAAACCGGTGGGCAACAACCGCTTCTACGGGGCCAATGACCCACGTCGTAATACCGGGTTGTCCTTGGGCTACTGATCCACGCCCAGCCTCTGTCGGCGCGTTCGCGGTTACAGAGGCTGGGTGAGCAGTTTTCCCACCGCCGCGAACGCCGCTTGCCGGCGTTCCTCCCAATCGCCTCCGATCACCACTTTTGACTGTCGGTGCTGTTGCAGCCAGTCCAGGCCCGCCCGGAAAAACGCTTGGCGGTCGGCCAAGTGCGGCTGGCAGCGCTGGCCGTCGGCGGTCCATTCCACATCGTCGGGCGACAGCAGCAGATGCAGGTCGTAGTGACGGGCCAGCAGCTCATCGTCAAGCCAGGCAGGACAGTCTCCGAACAGGGTCTGGCTCCATAGCCGGTTGGTCAGCAAGTGGGTGTCGAGGATCAGCAGGTCGGGCTGCTCGGCGCGGGCGGCGTCTTCCCAGGCCAGTTGGCCGCGGGCGATGGCCGGGATGTCCGCCAGGCAGGTGTCGCGTTGGTGATGATCAATGAAATACCGCACGTATTCGCCGACCATCAAGCCGCCGAACTGCGCCTGCAACTGCGCCGCCAGCCAGCTTTTACCGCTGGATTCCGGGCCGGCCAAAACCACCACTTTCATGTGCGCAACGCCGGGTCGGCGCGCCACTCGCGCCAGCCTTGCACGGCAATCACAGTGAACAGCGCATAGGGTGCGGCGGTGAGGTATAAGCCTTTGTAGAGGAACAGCCCGACGAAAATCACATCCACGGCGATCCACAACGGCCAGCATTGCACGCGCTTCTGCGCCATCCATACCTGCGCCACCAGGCTGAAACCGGTGAGCGCGGCGTCTAGCCAGGGTTGCGCGGCGTCGGTCCAGTGTGCCATCGCCGCACCCAACAGCAGGCTGCCGAGCGCACCCAGTGCCAGGCTGGCGCTGATGGCCGGCACGCCCAGGCGGGTGACCTGGCGCCCTTGCTTGATCTCGCCGGCGCGAGTCCATTGCCACCAGCCATACACTTGCAGGGCGGCGTAGACCACTTGCAGCAGCATGTCGGAATACAGTTTCACGTCGTAGAACACCCAGGTATAGAGCAGCACCATCACCAGGCCGATGGGCCAGCACCAGGGGTTCTGCTTGACCGTCAGCCAGACAGCGATCACCCCCAACGCGGCGGCGAACAGTTCAAGCCCGGACATGGTGGTTCCTTGGGAGAGTGGAAGAGGGCGGGGATTGTACCCAGAGGTGTGCAATCTACAAAACACACAGAGGCCGCCGGGGAGGGAACCAGCCCCTCCCACAGCGGGGTAGCGCTAGACCTTGAACTGACGCAGCAAGCCTTCCAATTGTTCGCTCAAGCTGCGCAGTTGGGTGCTGGCCAGGCTCGATTGTTCCGCCGCCAACGCGGTGCTGTGGGACAGGCCGGCCGCCTGGGTGACGTTCTGGTTGATGTCTTCCACCACATGGGACTGTTGCAGGGTGGCGCTGGCAATCGAGGCGTTGAGGCCATTGAGATTGCGCAGGGCCTGGCCGATCGCGTTCAGGCTTTCGCCGGCCAGACCGGCTTGCTCGATGGTCGCTTGGGATGCAGTGTGGCTGTCGCTGATAACCTTGACTGCCGCTTCGGAGTGACCTTGCAGGCGCTCGATCATCACTTGGATTTCGGCGGTGGATTTCTGTGTGCGCTGGGCCAGCAGGCGCACCTCGTCGGCCACCACGGCGAAGCCCCGGCCTTGTTCGCCGGCCCGTGCGGCTTCAATCGCAGCGTTGAGCGCCAGCAGGTTGGTCTGGTCTGCGATAGAGCGGATCACCTCCAGCACGCCGCCGATCTGGGTGCTTTCGCTGGACAGGGTACGGATAACGTCCACCGCCTGGCTGATGGTGGTGGAAAGCTGATCGATCCGTTGCAGGCTGCCGTCGATATTGACCTGGCCTTGCTGGGCCTGGGCCTGGGCGTCGCGCATTTCGCTGGCGGCGTGTTCGGCGTTCTTGGCCACGTCCTGCACGCCATAGGTGACTTCATTGATGGCGGTGGCCACCAGTTCCATTTGCTGCGATTGCTGCTGGCTGCGGTCGTGGGCCTGGCTGGCGTTATTGCCCAACTCCTGAGAGGACTGGCCCAGGGCGTTGGCACACACCTGCAGTTGGCTGACCACCTGGCGCAACTTGGCGGTAAAACTGTTGAAATGCCGGGACAGCTGGGTGACTTCATCGCGCCCGTGGGTATCGAGGCTGCGGGTCAGGTCGCTTTCGCCGCTGGCGATATTGCCCATGGCGTTTACCGCGGCTTGCAACGGCTGCACGATGCTGCGGGCGATCAACGTTACCAGCAGGGCCATGACCAACGCGATCACCAGGCCGATCACCGAGGCTTTCCACACCTGGCTGTTGAACTCGGCCTGGACGTCGTCCACATACACGCCAGAGCCGATAATCCAGCCCCAGGGTTCGAACAATTGGATATACGAGGTCTTGGCCACCGGGGCTTCGGCGCCAGGCTTGGGCCAGCGGTAGTTAACGATGCCGGCACCTTTGGCCTTAGCCAGGACCACGAATTCGTTGAAAATGGCGAAACCGTCGGGGTCGCGGATGGCCGAGAGGTTTTGGCCATCTAGCTTGGGGTTTGCCGGGTGCATGACCATTACAGGGGTGAGGTCGTTGATCCAGAAGTAGTCGTCATGGTCGTAGCGCAGCCCACGCACGGCGCTGAGGGCCTGTTTCTGCGCGGCTTCGCGAGTCATGACACCGGTGGTTTCCAGGCCGTGGTAGAACGTCAGAATGCCGCTGGCGGTCTGTACTACATGCTGGGTTTGTAGACGTTTGGCTTGGTAAAGGTCGTCATGAATCTGCTTGAGCATCAGCAAACCCAAAGCCAACAGCATCAGCACGGCGACTATCAGAATCAGCCACAGCCGCCGGCTGATCGACATATTGCGCAAACTGTTCATCGTCCTGTCACTCCGGGCTTTTTATAATTGTGGCGTTTGATCGACTTTTACGCCTTGTCTGATAGGCTTTCGGCCTGAAATCGAAAAACCTGAGTACTGCCTGATTTTTCACAGAATTTTTGCAGATCGGCATTGACCATAGTCAACGCCGGGCCTTCAGCGCGCTCGTCGTCAGTGAACTATTAAAAGACTAACCAGGCATGCGCCAAGCATGACCTTTGGGGGAAGCATGGATTTTTGGACCGCCATACAGGCACTCATCTTGGGCGTCGTCGAGGGGCTCACCGAGTTCCTGCCGATATCCAGCACCGGGCACCAAATCATCGTGGCCGATTTGCTGGATTTCAGCGGCGACCGTTTCAACGCGTTCAATATCATTATTCAACTGGGCGCCATTCTTGCGGTGGTGTGGGAGTTTCGCGGCAAGATCTTCCAGGTGGTCACTGGTTTGCCCACCCAGCCCAAGGCGCGGCGGTTTACGGCCAATCTGCTGATTGCCTTCTTGCCGGCGGTGGTGCTGGGGGTGATTTTTGCCGACGCGATTCATCACTATTTGTTCAACCCGATCACCGTGGCCGCGGCGCTGGTGGTGGGCGGTGTGATCATGCTGTGGGCCGAGCGCCGCCAGCATCAGGTGCATGCCGAAACGGTCGATGACATCACCTGGAAGGATGCACTGAAGGTGGGCTTCGCCCAGTGCCTGGCGATGATTCCCGGCACCTCGCGCTCTGGCGCCACTATCATCGGCGGCCTGTTGTTCGGTCTGTCGCGCAAGACCGCTACCGAGTTTTCATTCTTCCTGGCCATGCCGACCATGGTGGGCGCGGCGGTGTACTCGGGCTACAAGTACCGCGACCTGTTCCAGCCGGCGGACCTGCCGGTGTTCGCCATCGGCTTCGTCACCTCGTTCATTTTCGCCATGATTGCGGTCAAGGGCCTGCTCAAGTTCATTGCCAGCCACAGCTACGCAGTGTTTGCCTGGTATCGGATCGCCTTTGGCCTGTTGATCCTGGCGACCTGGCAGTTCGGCTGGATCGACTGGGTGGCCGCCAAGGCATGACGATCCAACATCCACGCCTCAAGGCCCTGATTTTCGTGCTGTTATGCGCGGCACCGCTGCTGGGGTCGGGCTTGCTGTGGTATCGCGGCGAAACCGTGCTGCCGCTGGCGGCCTATGCCGTGGTCAGCGTGGTGGCGTTTTTCTTGTACTGGAACGACAAACGCAAGGCCCGCACCGATAGCTGGCGCACCCCGGAAAACGTCCTGCATGCGGTCGAGCTGGCGGGCGGTTGGCCGGGGGCGTTGATTGCCCAGCAGGTGTTCCGGCACAAGACGCGCAAGGTGTCGTATCAGGTGCTGTTCTGGGTGATCGTGCTGTTGCACCAGGTGTTCTGGCTTGACCAGATGTTCCTGGGCGGCACGCTGGGTTCAATCCTCTAGCTTCAACCCGATCTGCGTGCGCTTGGGCAACTTGCTCACCACCAATTGGTGGGAACGTTGCAACAAGCCGCGCAGCTCATCGGCGCCCAGCGGGTAGGGCGTGTTCATGATGACCCAGTGGGCGCGCGCCAGGTACGGCGCGGGGCGAATGCCAGGGCGGTCGACATGCCCGAGAAACAGGTCCGGGTCCACCTTGAAGGCCAGCGAGTCGCCGCGCAGGTTCTGCAGGGCGAACATCTTGTTGCCGGCAATCGAAAACACCCGTACGCCACCCCATTTGTAATCTTCCCGCGCGCCGGGCAGGCCCAGGCAGAAGCGTGCGACTTGCGCTTCGGTCATGCTCATAGCAGACGATCTCCACAGCTTTTGAAGCCTTCTTCCAGGTAGTCGATCCATGCGCGAATCGCCGGCAGCACGCCACGGCGATGCGGGTAAACCGCCTGCAGCCAGCCACCCGGCAATGACCACTCCGGCAGCAGTTGCACCAGCCGGCCACTGGCCAATTCCTCTTCGCAGTACATCATCGGCAATACAGTAAAGCCCAAGCCCATGATCGCGCAGGCCTTGCGCACGATGAAGTCATCGATACCCAGGCGCGCCTCCATCACCAGATCATGCGCATGGCCCTGGGGATCGAGCAGGCGTTGATGCACCATGCGGTCGGCCTCCAGTGCTCCGAGGATCGGCAGTTGCTTGAGGTCGTCGAGGCTGGCGATCGAGCGCCCTTGCAGGAAATTCGGGCTCGCCACCAGCACCGTCTGCGCCGCGCGCAGGCGCTTGGTTACCAGCAACGGGTCTTCATCGCCCAGCTCGCGCACGCGCAAGGCCACGTCGATGCCTTCGGCCACCAGGTCGACGCGGCGGTTGACCAGGGTCATTTCCAACTGCACTTGGGGATGGGCGGCGAGAAAACCCGCGACCAGGTCGGGCAGGATGTTCTGCGCCAACCCCACCGGGCAACTGACCCGCAGACGCCCACGGGGTTCGCTGGACATGCTGGCCACGGCCTCATCGGCCATCTCCGCCTCCAACAGCATGGCCTGGCAGTGGCGCAGGTAGCGTTCGCCCACGGCAGTGAGGGTCAGTTGCCGCGTGGTGCGTTGCAGCAGGCGCGCGCCGAGGCGCTCTTCCAGCTCGGCAATGCGCCGTGACAGGCGCGACTTGGGAATGCCCAGCTGCCGCCCGGCTGCGGCAAAGCCGCCGGCTTCGACGACTTTGGCGAAGTAATAGAGGTCGTTGAGATCTTGCATGCTGGGCCTATTGTCCTGTCAGTGGGACAAACTATCGCATTTCAGCTGTCTTATCGACTATTGGTTTCATGGGTAGCCTTAGCACCATCTGATCGACATTCCCTGATCTTCTTTGGAGCTTTGCCATGAAACTGTTGCATATCGATTCCAGCATCCTCGGTGACAACTCGGCTTCCCGCGCCCTCAGCGCCGCAGTGGTCAAAGCATGGCAAGCCGCTGAACCAGGCGTGCAAGTGACTTACCGCGACCTGGCCAGCGAAGGTATCAACCATTTCTCCGGCGCCACCCTGGGAGCCTTGGGCACCGCCGCCGAACTGCGCGATGCCACGCAAAAGCATGAGGCCGAACTGAGCGCTTCGTCCCTGGCGGAATTCCTTGCCGCCGACGCGCTGGTGATCGGCGCGCCAATGTATAACTTCACCATCCCGACTCAATTGAAAGCCTGGATCGACCGCATCGCGGTAGCCGGTCAGACCTTCCGCTACACCGAAGCGGGCCCTGAAGGCCTGTGCGGCAACAAGAAAGTCATCATCGTGTCCACCGCCGGCGGCCTGCATGCCGGGCAAGCGTCGGGCGCGGCTCACGAAGGCTATTTGACCTTGCTGTTTGGTTTCCTGGGTATCACTGACATCGAATTCGTGCGCGCCGAGGGCTTGGCCTACGGTGACGAAATGCGCAGCAAGGCCCTGAGCGACGCCAACGTACTGATCAACGAACAATTGTTCGCCGCCGCGTAAGGCTTGTGTAAATTTCGCCTCGCCCCGGTTTCAATCCGAAACCGGGCGCCTAAACTCTGTATTCTGCTGGCCTGAACGCGAGCGGAGTACGGAGTTTTTTCGTGTGTGCGCTGTCCTTTTAATGTGGCCCAGGTTGTGCAAGCGTGGGGTCAGTACTCCGGACTTTTAATCGATATGTCGGTTCTCACGCAGCAAAGGTGGACAGCCCCATGATGCGTCTTTGTGCTGTGATGGTTCTTTCCCTGCTCGGCAGCCTGATTTCAGTGCACGCCGCCCCCGCACCGCACCCTCATTGGAGCGTGGGTTTTCATCGCATGAGTTTTCTCGACCCGCTGGATCTTCAGCCGATGAAGGCTATCGCGTTCTACCCCTCCACCGGTCTTGAGCACAGTACCCAGGTGGGCGCGTACCACATCGCTGCCACCGAAGACGCCAAAATCGCCATCGGGCGTTTCCCGATGCTGATGCTGTCCCACGGCAACACCGGCACGCCGCTGGCTCTGCATGACCTGGCCACGTCCCTGGCGCGCAAAGGGTTCGTGGTGGTGGCGGTGCTTCACCCCGGCGACAACTACAAAGATCACAGCCGCTTAGGCACCGTAAGCAACCTGTATGGCCGGCCAATCCAGATTTCCGAAGCGATCACCGCCACACTGGGCGATCCGATGCTGTCGCCGTTCGTGGATGTCGACCAGATCGGTGTGATCGGTTATTCGGCGGGCGGCGAGACCGCACTGATTCTGGCCGGCGCTAAACCGGATTTCGATCGCCTGCGCCGCTATTGCCAGGAGCGTCCTGAAGACCGCGACGCCTGCACCACCAAAGGTGAGCTGGTGGTGGATCGCGACGATCTGCAGCCCCAGGCCGATCCACGTATTCACGCGTTGATGCTAATGGCGCCCCTGAGCCTGATGTTCGGCCGTCACACCTTGGCGGATGTGCATGTGCCAGTGCTGCTCTACAGCGGCGATGGCGACAAACTGGTCGCGGTGGACAAGAACGCCGCGGCCCTGGCGCGCAAACTGCCGGAACCGCCGGACTTCAAACTGCTGGCCGGGGCAGGGCACTTCGTGTTTATGGCGCCGTGCGACAGCGACCAGTTGGCGGCAATGCCGGCGGTGTGCACCGACGCCGATGGGGTGGACCGTGAAGGCATTCACCGCGACCTGGTTTCCGAGGCCGGGCGCTTTTTCAGTCACACCCTCGGCGAGCCCAGCCGCGCAGGCTTACAGACCGCAGATCAATAAGCGCGGCGCTTGAGCAGCACGGTCAGGCCCAGTGCCGCGACCGACAGCAGCGCCGCGCACAGGAAGATCCAGCCGTAACCCAGGTTCAACGCGACAAAACCCATCAGCGGTCCGGCAATCGCCAGGGCCAGGTCGAAGAACACCGCATACGCACTCAAACCCGCGCCGCGACTGCTGTTGGGCACTTGTTTGATCGCCTCCACACCCAGCGCCGGGTAGACCAGCGACAAGCCGAAACCGGTCAGCCCAGCACCGATCAGCGCTACTGTGGTGCTGGGCGCCAGCCACAGCAGGGTCAGCCCGAGGGTCTCAATGCTCATGCAGGCAATCGCCGCGCGAAAGCCGCCAAACCGGCTGATGGCGGAGATAAACACCAGCCGCGCCAGGATAAAGCACACCCCAAACACCGTCAGGCAATACGCCGCGCCGGCCCAGCCACGATTGAGGTAGTACAGGGTGATAAACGTGGTGAGGGTGCCATAGCCGATGGACGCCAGGCACAAGCTGGTGCCAAACGGCGCAATGCGCCCGAACACCGCCCAAAAGGGCAGGCGCTCCCCGCGCACCACTGGCACCGACGGTTTGTTGCGGATCAGCACCAACCCCAGCGCCGCCAACACCGCCAGTACCAGGCCGAGAATGTTGTAGCCATAGTCGGCCACCATCACCACCCCCAAGGGGGCGCCGATGGCGATGGCGCCGTAGGAGGCGATGCCGTTCCAGGAGATCGAGCGCGCGGTGTGTTCGGCGCCGACCGCGCCCATGCACCAACTGATGGTGCCCACGCCGATCAGCCCCTGGGCCACTCCCAGCAGCAACCGCGCGAGAATCAGAACCCCGAGGCTCAAGTTGGGCATGCTCTGCAAAAGCGTCGCAAAGAACGTCAGCACGCCACTGATGAGGATGCCCGTCAGCCCCAGCACGATGGCGCGCTTGGTGCCCACGGTATCCGACATGCGCCCGGCCATGGGCCGACTGAGCAGGGTCGCCAGGTACTGCGAACCGATGGTCACCCCGGCCACCACCGCGCTGAAACCCAGTTGCTCATGCACAAAGCCTGGAATCACCGCGATCGGCAGGCCGATGCAGATAAACGCGATAAAGGTGTAGAAGACGATGGAGACGATCTGCAGGGTGATCGACAAGGACGAGGGCGCGGCGGCAGGCATGGGGACTCGTTCGCGGGCGGGCGGTGCGCCCATCATGGCAAGGGCTTGAGGGAAAAGGAAGCAGGCTAACTACTTTGGCTGAGAAACCGGCCTACTGTGGCGAGCGGGCTTGCCCCGCGTTGGGCTGCGCAGCAGCCCTAATAAAAAACACCGCATTCTGCCAGGCAGAACGCGGTGTTCGTTTTCGGGGCCGCTGCGCAGCCCGACGCGGGGCAAGTCCGCTCGCCACAACGAGCCTGTTCCCCACAGTTTCAGATCGCTACTGTTAGAACACCACGCCTTGGCTGCGCAGGTAGTCATCATAGGTGCCGCTGAAGTCGATCACGCCGTTGGCGCTCAACTCGATGATGCGAGTGGCCAGGGACGACACGAACTCACGGTCGTGACTGACGAAAATCAGCGTGCCCGGATAGTTCTCCAGCGCCAGGTTCAGCGCCTCGATGGATTCCATGTCCAAGTGGTTGGTCGGTTCGTCCATGATCAGCACGTTCGGCTTTTGCAGGATCAGCTTGCCGAACAGCATGCGGCCTTGCTCACCGCCGGAGATCACTTTGACCGACTTCTGGATTTCATCGTTGGAGAACAGCATGCGACCCAGGGTGCCACGGATCATCTGCTCGCCTTGGGTCCACTGACCCATCCAGTCAAACAGCGTGACGTCGTCTTCGAAGTCGTGAGCGTGGTCCTGGGCGTAGTAGCCCAATTCTGCGGCGTCGGTCCACTTGATGCTGCCGGCATCCGGCGTCAGTTCGTTGACCAGGGTGCGCAGCAGGGTGGTCTTACCGATACCGTTCGGGCCGATGATCGCCACGCGCTCGCCGGCTTCGATCTGGAAGCTGAAGTCCTTGAACAATGGCTTGCCGTCGAAACCTTTGGCCATGTGCTCGACGATGACTGCCTGACGGTGCAGCTTTTTGGTCTGTTCGAAACGGATGAACGGGCTCACACGGCTCGAAGGCTTGACTTCGGCCAGTTGGATCTTGTCGATCGCCTTGGCGCGGGAGGTGGCCTGCTTGGCTTTCGAGGCGTTCGCCGAGAAACGGCTGACGAAGGATTGCAGTTCGGAGATCTGCGCTTTCTTCTTGGCGTTGTCCGACAGCAGTTGCTCGCGGGACTGGGTCGCCACGGTCATGTACTCGTCGTAGTTGCCCGGGAACAGGCGCAGCTCGCCGTAGTCCAGGTCAGCCATGTGGGTGCACACGCTGTTCAGGAAGTGACGGTCGTGAGAGATGATGATCATCAGGCTGGAGCGCTGGGTCAGGATGTTTTCCAGCCAGCGGATAGTGTTGATGTCCAGGTGGTTGGTCGGTTCGTCGAGCAGCAGCACTTCAGGATCGGAGAACAATGCCTGGGCCAGCAGCACGCGCAGTTTCCAGCCAGGGGACACTTCGCTCATCGGGCCGAAATGCTGCTCCAGGGGAATACCCAGGCCCAGCAGCAGCTCACCGGCGCGGGATTCGGCGGTGTAGCCGTCCATCTCGGCGAATTCGGTTTCCAGCTCGGCCACGGCCATGCCGTCTTCTTCGCTCATTTCAGGCAGCGAGTAGATACGGTCGCGTTCGGCCTTGACCTTCCACAGCTCGTAGTGGCCCATGATCACGGTGTCGAGCACGGTGAATTCTTCGTAGGCGAACTGGTCCTGGCGCAATTTACCCAAACGTACGTTCGGCTCCAGCATGACCTGGCCACCGGACGGGTCGAGATCGCCGCCGAGGATTTTCATGAAGGTCGACTTGCCGCACCCGTTCGCACCGATCAGACCATAACGGTTGCCGGCGCCGAACTTGACCGAGACGTTCTCAAAGAGCGGCTTGGCGCCGAACTGCATGGTGATGTTAGCTGTGGAGATCAATTACTTTACCTATCAATGGGTTGCGCGCGTGGCAGCGGATGCCGCCAGGCATGCGTCAACAGCGACATCAAGGCGCGAAACCCGGTCGCTGAGCAGAAAATGGGGGATGTGTGTTGGAATTTGGCGCGCATTGTCGCATATGTCAGGCGACAGTTGTATGGCGCTCGAACGATGGTTTTTCCAGAGTCTCGGGCATCGCCAGCCATAACAGCGCCAGCGCGACGGCCGCCACGCCCGCCAGGGTCAGAAACGCTGCGTTGTAGCCGGCCTGTTGCACGACGAAACCGGCCAGGCTATTGCTTAGCGCCGCGCCCAGGCCAAATACGGTAGACAGCGCGCCCAGGCTCACATTGAAGCGCCCGGTGCCTTGGGTGAGGTCTTTGACGATAACCGGGAACAGCGCACCGAAAATCCCCGCGCCAATGCCGTCGAGCATTTGCACCGCCACCAGCCAATAGGGGTCGTTGGACAGGGTATACAGCACACCGCGCAGCGGCAGGATCACAAAACCCAGGATCAACAACGGTTTGCGTCCCCATACATCGGCCTTGCTACCTACCAGCCAGGCCATCGGCACCATCACCACCTGCGCGGCGACGATACAGGCCGAGGTCAGCGGTGTGGCCATGTGCAGATTGATCTGTGAGAGCTTCTGGCTGACCAGTGGCAGCATCGCGGCATTGGCCAGGTGGAAGAGGGCGCAGCAAATGGCGAACAGCAGCAGCGGCCGATTGCTCAGCAACACCTTGATGCCGGACGGCTGCTCGTGATCGTGGTGATGGGCGGGGTCGAAGCCACGGGCGACCTCATGATCGATGGCCGCAGCCGACACGCAACTGACCGCGACGATACTGGCCAGCGCCATAAACGCCATAAGGTAGAACACCACCACTGGCCCGAACAGGTAAGCCAGGCCCCCGGCCAACAGCGCGGCCACGGCGTTGCCGGCATGATTAAAGGTTTCGTTGCGCCCGGTACGGCGGGTGAAGGCGCGGGGGCCGGTGATTCCCAAGGAAATCGCCGAGATCCCTGGTGCAAATACCGAGGCCGCGACCGCGCTGGCAGCCTGAGTTAGCGCCACCAGGCTGAACGAACTGACGAAGGGCAATAGCACGCAACTGCCGGTCACCAACAGCGCGGCCACGGCGATTACCGCGCGCTTGCTGCGGGTGCGATCGATCAGCGCCCCCGCCGGGCCTTGAGTGAGCAGGGCGGCGATGCCGGCGAGGGTCATCACCACACCGATGCTGGCCGGGTCCCATTTGTGCACCGCCAGCAGATAAATCGCCAGGTAGGGACCAAGGCCGTCACGCACATCCGCGAGGAAGAAGTTCAGGCTGTCCAGGCTCAGGGTATTACGCAAGTCGGAATGATCAGCCACGGCAGTTTCTTCGGGAGGGGGCACTCAACGACTGAGGGCTCATTGCGTTAATGACCTGCGGCCCCGGCGATTAGTTTCGCGTTGAACAGGGACGATGCCGCTGCTTCAAAGGGCAGGCTAAGGGATTCACTGGCGTTGGCAGGTTTCACCCTATAGACCATCCAACCACGCCACGTTAAGAATGGCGCCGCACGAAGGTACGCATGGTCTGTCCAGGCCCGGTCTTGAACACGGTGGGCCTGGGCATATGTTCGTCGGCTGCAATAAACACAAAGGTGTCTCCTTCCAGGCGATAGCTGGCAGGCAGCGCCTTGCCGGCATCCTCACCGATCGAGTCGATCCAGGTAATGCTCTTGGGCTCGATGCGACTGTCCAGGAAAAACCGGCCAGCCAGCAAAACATTGCCCTCGGTGGTCCTCACTTCAAAACCGTTGCCGGCAATCGTGGTGATGGCACCTGGCGCAGTGTGTGCATCGACAGGGTCAAGCACACCGTTGTCTTCCAGCGAGATTTGTTCCCAGGCCCCTTGCAGGGCGTGAAGATCCGGGTCAGCGGCAGATTGCATCGATAAGTCCTTTTAAGTGAGGTACTAGAAGAGGGGCTGGTATGTAGGATGTTTCTCGCTCAAGACGCGCGGCAAAGAATTTTCCTTGCGCTAGCAGCTATTTAACGTTCTTTTGACTACTCTTGTGACAACAATGTGGCAGTTGGCTGTATCGGTTGAGCGAATGTTCATCTAGTTGAAACGGAAACGAAATTATATAGCGCGGGATTTTTCCCCAAACTGAGTGGTCAGATCGCCATTGGTGGGCCTGTTCTCCAGGTTTCAGGGCGTTGTCCCTGATGCGCTGCCGGGTTATCCGGAACTTCGGTGATGGCTTTTTAGTGTCAATTTTAAGGTGGCTTGCATTTTGAATCGAACTTCCCCGCTTAACGCGTCTCCCTCTTCTGACGAAATTGACCTGTTTGAACTGTTTCACTCGATTTGGCGGCAAAAAAAGCTGGTAGTGGGTTGCACGATTCTGGCGGGTGTATTGGGAGCAGGGTATGCATTTCTGGCGCCCAAGACCTATGAAGTGAGCAGCGTACTGCGCCCGGCGGCCATCAACGAGCTGGATGCACTCAACCGCTCCGAAGTATATAAGCTGCCACCGGCCGATGCGTTGTCCAAGGTGGGGGCTCAACTGGACTCTTACGAGGCGCGGCTGGGGTTCTTCAAATCTCATGAACAACTGTTCGCGGCGTTCCAAAAGCCGGGGCAAAGCCTTGAGCAGAGTTTTGAAGACTTCAACCGCAACTCGGTCAACCTGATTCTGCCGGACCCGAAAAAATCTGACTCGTTAAGCAGTTACATCCGCCTGGAACTCCAATACCCGGCCGACATCGACGGCGTAGCGATCCTCAACGGTTTCGTGGACTACGCCATCGCCGCTGAGCGTGATCAGGTGGGCGCTGACCTCAAAGTGATCGTCAATAACCGCCTCAACGAACTCAAAGGCAAGATTGACGCGGCGCGCGCCAATTACGAAACCGATAAAGAGTCCAAGATTGCCAAGCTGCTGGAAGCCGACCGGCTCAAGCGCGCGCAATTGCAGGATGAGCTCAGTGCTTTACGCCTGCAGATGAAAATGGAGCGCACCAACCGCCTGGCCGAACTGGCCGAGGCGATTGCCATCGCTAAATCGATGGGCATTCGTACCCCGACCACGCCTTCCTCGATGGCCGATGCCGGCCGAGGTGGCTCAGGCCAGGTAATGCGCACCGAGGTCAACAACCAGAAAATTCCGCTGTATTTCCTCGGCACCGAAGCCCTTGAGGCCGAACGCGTGGCCTTGCAGCAACGCACCAGTGACGACTTCACCAACCCACGGGTGGCCGAGATCGGTAAAGAGCTGCAGATGCTGGAAGCGAACCGCGAAGTCGAAGTGCTGCGCAAGCGTGGCAACGAGGATATCTTCCTACAGGATGTAGAGCCGCTGCGTGCGGAAGTCGCGCGGTTGCGCGGGCTGAATATCGATATGAGCAATCTCAAACTGGTTACCATCGACCGTCGCGCCCAGGAACCGCTGGCGCCGATCAAGCCGAAAAAGGCCCTGGTGATTGCCTTGAGCCTGGTAGGCGGCCTGGTACTGGGCTTGCTGATTGCGCTGTTTCGGCACTTTATGTTGGCACCGCGCCCTGCGGTGGCTTACTCGGCGCTGGACGATGGCCGCTTCGCCCGTCGTGAGCGCAAAGACGACGAACTGCCGCTGTAACGCCCACCCCGCAAGGGCTTGTCCTACGGCAAGCCCGCCCCCCTCAAAACCCGTCACTCGACAGCTTTTCACAATTCTTAGTTAACCTTTGGTTACATATTGTGGCTAAATAACGGCCGATGGGCATGAACCGGCGGAAGTTCCAGCCGGCCGTGCCGACTATGTGAATTGTGATTTCAGGTGCTGCTTATCATCCTCGGCCGTCGTGGGCCCGCAGGAGCAGCCTGTTCTCTTCTGACGTGTGACGAAATCCCTTGAAACTCATCATTGTTGTTCTTTACGTTGCCTCCATCGCGTATGTACACCTGCGTGGCCGGGTGCGACACAAGCTGAGCCGCCAGCTCAGCGACCATTCGACCTTTCTGGCGCCGATCAACTGCTTTCTGTATCTGTTCTCCAAATTGCCCGGCCGGCCTTACCTGGCGACCAGTGACTTTCCCGACCTGAGCCCCTTGCAGGAACATTGGCAGGAAATCCGTGAGGAGGCCCAGAACCTGCTGCAAGCCGGGGAAATCAAGCGCTCGGACCAATACAACGACGTTGGTTTCAACTCCTTCTTCAAGTCGGGCTGGAAGCGCTTCTACCTGAAGTGGTACGGCGACAGTCACCCTTCGGCGATGAAACTGTGCCCGCGCACCACTCAATTGGTACAAAGCATCGGTTCGATCAAAGCGGCGATGTTCGCCGAGCTGCCCCCAGGCTCCAAGCTGGTGCGCCACCGTGATCCATATGCCGGTTCTTATCGCTATCACTTGGGGCTGGACACGCCGAACGATCCGGGCTGCTACATCAATGTGGATGGCGAGGCCTATTACTGGCGCGACGGTGAGCCGGTGATGTTCGACGAGACCTATATCCATTACGCCGAGAACACCACGCAGCACAACCGCATCATCTTGTTCTGCGACATTGAAAGGCCGATGAAATATCGCTGGGCGGCGGCTTTCAACCGTTGGTTCAGCCGTAATGTGATGGCGGCGGCAGGCTCGCCCAACGACGCGGGTGACAAGACCGGGGGCTTGAACCGCGCTTTCACGCGGTTGTACAAGATCCGCCTGCGCGGCAAAGAACTGAAAAAGCGCAACCGTACGCGTTACTACCTGGAAAAGTGGGCGATTTTCGCGGTGCTGGCGCTGATCTTCATCCTGATCTGACCCGCCGGGCGCCCCTCACTGCGGTGGGCGGGCGCCCAACTTGTCCCACATCTTGCGGGTGATTTTCTGCCGGTTGGCATAGCCCGCCCAGGGATCAGCCTTCAACCCCTGCACCCGTTGCAACAGATTGGCGACTGTCCACTGTTGCGCGCCGCGCAAGCCTTTCAATTCCTCGCGACTGATCGGTACCGACACCGGCAGCCCTGGCCGTGCCCGCACGGAGTAGGCCGCCACGGTGCTGGCGCCTCGGGCGTTGCGCAGGTAATCGATAAAGATCTTGCCCACCCGGTTTTTCGGCCCGGAGGTGGCGGTAAAGCGTTCGGGCAGTTGCTGAGTCATGAACTGCGCCAGGGCCTTGGCAAATGCCTTGACCGTGTCCCACCCGTCGCGTCGCGCCAACGGCACCACCAGGTGCAGCCCTTTGCCACCGCTGGTTTTAACGAAGGCATCGAGTCCCAGCTCATCCAGTACGGACAACGTCAGTTGAGCCGCTTCCACCATGGTTTTCCACGGCAATGCAGGGTCCGGGTCGAGGTCGAGTACGAACAAGTCCGGGGTTTCGATTTTGTCCGAGGTGGCGCCCCAGGTATGCAACTCGATGGTTCCCATCTGCACGGCGCCTACCAGCGCCTGCACGCTGTCGATTTCCATCAGTCGCGCGTGACCTGGGTCCAGCGCCGGGTCCAGCTGCGTAATGTGGGGGATAGCCAGGCGCTCAGCGTGTTTCTGGAAGAACTGTTCGCCGTCGACGCCCTCCGGTGCCCTGAGCAGCGATACCGGGCGTCGCTGCAGAAAGGGCAGAATCCACGGGCTGATGCTCTCGTAGAACTGCGCCAGTTGTTGTTTCTGCGTGCCGCTCTGGGGGTCGATGACGCGGTCGGGATGGCTGATTTTGACCCCGACTGGGTTCTTCGCGGGTGTTGCGAATTGGGCTTTGCGCGGCACCTCATGCACGATCTGCTCGGCTGGCTTATCGGTGCGCATCCCCACAAAAGCGGCCTGACGGACCACGCCTTCGCGGGTCCATTCGGCAAACTGCACTTCACCGACCAGTGTCGGTTCCACCCAATGAACGCCGCGCGCCTGGGCGCTGGTCAACGGCTTTTGCAGCGGCGATGTGTTGCGCTCCAGGGGTTTCAACTGCCCGTAGATGGTCTTCAACGCGGCCTGATCGAACCCGGTGCCCACGCGGCCGGCATACACCAATCCGCTATCTTCGTTGACCGCCAGCAGCAACGCGCCGAACCCGCTGCGCGAGCCTTGAGGGCGGGTGTAGCCAACAATCACGAATTCCTGGCGCAAGCGGCATTTGAGTTTGACCCAATCGTTGCTGCGCCGCGATACATAGGGGCTGCCCAGGCGTTTGCCGATCACGCCTTCCAACGCCAAGTCGCAAGCACTTTCGAAGATATCCCGGTGGTTGGCAGCGAAGGCCTCGGAGAAGCGCAGCAGCTTGCTTCGGCTACCGCGCAGCGCGGCTTTGAGGGCTGCGCGGCGCTGTTCCACCGGAACTTCGCGCTGATCCTGGCCATTGAGGAAGGGCGCGTCGAACAGGTAATAGACGATATCGAGGCTGCGGCCGATATCGAAAGCGTTCTGCAAAGCCTGGAAATCCGGCAGCCCGTCACTATTGAGGCTGACGACCTCGCCATCCAACCAGCTGTCCTTGAGCTTAAGAGCTTGCAGCGCCTTGGCCTGACGCGGCAGGCGCTCGGTCCAGTCATGGCCGTTGCGGGTAAACAGGCGCACCTCGCCGTCGCGGATACGCGCCAGAATGCGGTAGCCATCGAACTTGATTTCATACTGCCAATCGCCTTCGGGCGCGCGCTCCACCAGGGTGGCCAATTGCGGGGTGAACTGCTCGGGAAGGGCGCTGGCGGAGGCCGCTTTTTTGCTACGAGCTTTGGCTTTGGGTTTCTCTGGCGGCGGTTGGCCCACTGAGGCGTCGCTGAGCACGCTGTCGGGCTGGGCCTGCACGATGTCGAACTCCGTGGCGGGGCGGGCCTGGGCGTCTTTCTCCTTGATCAGCAGCCATTGCTCTTTGTCGCCGCTGCCTTTGAGGCGGGTGCGCACCAGCGTCCAATCGCCGCTGAGTTTTTCGCCGACCAGGGTGAACTTGAGTTTGCCGGCGGCATACGCCTGATGCGGGTCATCGTGAGGTTGCCAGAC
Source organism: Pseudomonas sp. MD330_10 (assembly GCF_042610415.1). Lineage (NCBI taxonomy): Bacteria > Pseudomonadati > Pseudomonadota > Gammaproteobacteria > Pseudomonadales > Pseudomonadaceae > Pseudomonas > Pseudomonas sp. MD330_10. Next base: position 393,589 of record NZ_JBHGZU010000003.1, on the reverse strand, counting down.
GCCGCGGTCCCACACGATCACGTCCCCGGCGCCGTACTGGCCTGCCGGGATGCTGCCTTCGAAGCTGCCATAGCTCAGCGGGTGGTCTTCAACGTGCACCGCGAGGCGCTTCTGGCTCGGGTCCAGGCTCGGGCCTTTAGGCACCGCCCAGCTCTTGAGGACGCCGTCCAGCTCCAAGCGGAAATCATAGTGAAGGTGGCGTGCGTCGTGCTTCTGGATCACAAACGACAGCGCCGATGCCTTGGCTTTTTTTCCGGCCGGCGCACTGCCCGACGGTTCGGCAGTGATCTGGAAGTCACGTTTGCGGTTGTATTCACTCAAAGGTTTGGCCATGGGGGCTCCATCCTATGGCAGGTTCAAGAGGCTTTTTTCGAAGACTTTTTCGCCGCCGGTTTTTTCCCCGCAGGCTTACCGGCCAGGCTGCGTTTGAGCAGTTCGGTCAGGTCGATCACGTCTGCAGACTTGCGCTCGTCCTCGCCTTCCTGGGATTCCACGTCCTCGATCTTGCCGGCTTTGGCTTTTTTCTCCACCAGAGCCATGATCTTTTCCTGAAAGCTGTCGCGGTATTCCTCGGGCTGCCAGTCAGCGCTCATGTCTTCCACCAGGCGTTTGGCCATGTCCAGCTCGCCCTTGGCCAGGCTGGGTTTGGTCACCTCGCTGCCCAGCTCCAGCTCATCCAGGCCGCGCACCTCGGCGGGCCATCGCAGCATCACCAGCACCAGCGCCGATTCCAGGGGCATCAATGCTGCCAGGTGTTGTTTGGTGTGCAGCACTACATTGGCCAGGGCCACCTTGCCGGTTTTTTTCAGGGTTTCGCGCAGCAGGGCATAGACCTTGCCGCCGCGTTTGTCCGGCGCCAGAAAGTACGGCGTGTCGATGTTTTGCAGGGGGATCTGCTCGCTGGCAACGAAGGCGATGATCTCGATGGTCTGGGTCGACTTGGGGTGGGCCGAGCGGATCTCGTCTTCGCTGAGCACCACGTAGCGGCCTTTCTCATAGGCCACACCCTTGACGATGTTCTCTTTGGTGACTTCCTTGCCTGTGGTTTTGTTGATGCGCTTGTAGCCCACCGGGTCCATGCTGCGCTTGTCCAACCAGTCGAAGTCCACACCCTGATGGGACGTGGCCGAGACCAGCGACACCGGGATATGAACCAAGCCGAAACTGATTGCGCCTTTCCAGATTGCCCGTGGCATAAGTGCGATTCCTTGAGAAGAAGCAGTGTTCTGGTGACTCGGCGGCGGCGCGAAAAGTTTCCCCGGGCGGATACGTGGACAGATCGTGTTACACCTCATCAGAAACAATTTACTTACCAAAGGCGAACCCAGGGCGTAGCGTGCCATCGAAAGCACGTACAGCTCGTTTCAGAGAGGTTTGCTCATGATCAGTTGCAGGCGTTATCTCGCATTGCTGGTGTTGGGCCTGGCCCTGATACCCCTGGCCCAGGCGCAAGACCTGCCCGGGCGAAGCAATAGCAACAACAGCCCGATTCACCGGGCCAACCCCAACAGCATGCAGGGCACCCAGCCCAATGCCCCGGCGACGCGCGGTATTCAGACTGTGCCGACCCCGCGTACGCCGACGCTGGAAAACGGCGGCATCGGCAACCGTTATCCGCAGCGCCAGGCCGCCCCCAGCCGCCCGGCCACTGAAACCAAAGCCCCCACGTATGATGCCAACGGCAATCGCCGGTAAGGACCTGTCTTATGTTGCTACGCAAAACCCTGCTGGCTGCGCTGTGCGCATCGACCCTGTTGCCCTCGATTGCGGCGCATGCCGCCGGGGCTCAACAGTTCCCCAGTGAACAAGGCAGTATCACGGCCACGCCGATAGCCCAAGGGCTGGATCACCCATGGGCGGTGGCATTCCTGCCGGACCAGCAAGGCTTTCTAGTGACCGAGCGGCCGGGACACCTGAGGGTCGTCAGTGCAGACGGCAGGCTGTCGGCGCCGTTAAGCGGTGTGCCGCAGGTGTGGGCCAAGGGGCAGGGCGGTCTGCTGGATGTGGTGCTGTCCCCGGACTTCAAGCAAGACCGCATGGTGTATTTGTCCTACGCCGAAGGCGGCGGCAAGGGCGGGACGGCCGGCACGGCGGTCGGGCGCGGACGTTTGGCCGCCGACCTGAGCGGCCTGACCGACTTTCAGGTGATCCTGCGCCAGGAACCCAAGCTCTCCACCGGTAACCACTTCGGTTCGCGCCTGGCGTTTGACCGTGACGGCTACCTGTTCGTGACCCTGGGCGAAAACAACGACCGACCCACCGCCCAGGATCTGGACAAATTGCAAGGCAAGGTCGTGCGCATCTATCCGGATGGCCGCGTGCCGGACGACAACCCGTTCGTCGGTCAGGAAGGCGTACGGCCGGAGATCTGGTCCTACGGCCAGCGCAACCCTCAAGGCCTGGCGCTGAATCCGTGGAGCGGCACGCTGTGGGAAAACGAGCACGGCCCCCGTGGCGGCGATGAGATCAATGTCATCGAACGCGGCAAGAACTACGGTTGGCCACTGGCAACCCATGGCATCAACTATTCGCTGACGCCGATTCCCGAAGCCAAAGGCAAGACTGTCGAAGGCACTGTCGCGCCGCGCCATGTATGGGAAAAATCACCGGGTATCAGCGGCATGGCGTTCTACGACGCCGATCGCTTCAAACCGTGGCAGCACAACGTATTTATTGGTGCACTGGCCAGTCAGGAGCTGATTCGCTTGCAGTTCGAGGGCGATAAGGTGGTGCATGAGGAGCGCTTGCTCGGCGGCTTGAAAGCGCGGATTCGCGATGTGCGGCAGGGACCGGATGGCTATCTGTACGTGCTGACGGATGAGGAAGAGGGCGTGTTGTACCGGGTGGGGCTGAATCCGGGTTGACAAGGTTGAGCCGTAGGTGGGAGCGGGGTAGCCCACTCCCACTTCTTTACGCGGGTGAGGTTTACAGGCCCAGCGCCGATAGGCCCGGATGCTCATCCGGCCGGCGACCCAGCGGCCAGTGGAACTTGCGCTCGCTTTCCTTGATCGGCATGTCGTTGATGCAGGCAAACCGATGGGCCATCAAGCCATTCTCGTCGAACTCCCAGTTCTCGTTGCCATAAGAGCGGAACCAATTACCGGAATCGTCGTGCCACTCATAGGCGTAACGCACGGCGATGCGGTTATCGGTAAACGCCCATAATTCCTTGATCAGCCGATAGTCCAGTTCCTTGGCCCATTTGCGTGTCAGGAAACCTTTGGCTTCTTCGCGGTTGTGAGCGAACTCGGCGCGGTTGCGCCATTGGGTGTCCAGGGTGTAGGCCAGGGAAACGCGTTCTGCGTCCCGGGAGTTCCAGCCGTCTTCGGCCAGGCGCACTTTCTCGATCGCCGACTCGCGGGTAAACGGCGGCAGGGGCGGGCGCGGTTGTTCTGTAGATGACATGCTGCGACTCCTTTAACTCATTAAGGTTTATCGAAAGTTGCTCAGCCTGTGCGTTCACAGTCCCAATAACGTTCGCGCCATGCATTGCGCATTATCGGCAGCCGTTGAATCGCCCATTACCAGGGCAACGGTAATGGCGCCATCGATCAGGATCAGCAGGTGCGCGGCCTGCCGCTCGGGGTCGGGGGTGCCATGTGCTTGACACAGTTCGAGTACGTACTCGAACAGTTTCTGTTTATGAGCTTTGGCCAGCAGGCGGACGGGGTTGTGCGGGTCGCCAGTCTCGCCGCTGGTGTTGATAAAGGCGCAGCCGCGAAAGTCCTCAGAGCCAAACCAGGCCTTGAGCGCGCTGAACAGCGCCAGCAGGCGCTCGCCGCTGTCGGCCTGGCGCTCCACTTCGCTGCGCAGCCATTGGAGCCAGCGCGCATCGCGGCGTTGCAGCGCGGCGATCACCAATTCGTCTTTATTGGCGAAGTAGCGATAAATACTTTTTCTCGAGACGCCGGCGGTTTTTACCAGAAAGTCCATGCCGGTGGCGGCAATGCCATGGCGATAGATCAACTTCTCGGTGACGTCGAGGATAATGTCGCGGGTTTCATTACTGATGATTTCGTTCATGGGGCAAACAGTAGAACGATCATTCTCCTTGGTCAATTAATTTTTTCCATCTGTCACAGCGAGACCTGAGCATCTTCATGGTGTAAGCTCGGGACCTCTTCGGATTCGACCCTTTGCGAGCCTTATGCCGTCGTTCTTCAAACGCTCCCTGTTGCCCAAACTGCGCGGTTTTCCACTCACTCCCGAGGCGATTGAGGTGCTGTCAGGCGCTGCGGCGTTTCGCCGTTGCCTGCTGGAGAAAATCCCCCAGGCCACGCGGCGTATCTACATCGTTGCGCTGTACTTGCAGCAGGACGAAGCAGGGCAGGAGATCTACGACGCCTTGCACGCCGCCAAAGCCGCAAGGCCGGAGCTTGAGATCGTGGTGGTGGTCGACTGGCTGCGTGCCCAGCGCGGGCTGATCGGCGCCGGCAAGCAGCCGGGCAACAGCGCCTGGTACCAGGAAATGACTCAGCGTCACAGCACTGAGGTGCCGGTATACGGTGTGCCAGTGCAGACCCGCGAGCTGTTCGGTGTGCTGCACCTCAAAGGCTTCGTGATCGATGACACGGTGCTCTACAGCGGTGCCAGTCTGAACAACGTGTACCTGCACAAATTCGACAAATACCGCTTCGACCGCTACCACCTGATCCACAGCCAAGCGCTGGCCGATTCCATGCAGCATCTGGTGGAACATGGACTGGTGGCGTCCAAGGCCGTGCATCGCCTGGACCTGCCGAACCCGCCGACTACCCGCAGCCTGCGCAACGACATCGGCGACCTGCGCAGCCGCCTCAAGCACGCCACCTACGACACCACGGCGGGGCAGTTGCCCAATGGCCAGTTGTCGGTCAGCCCGTTGCTGGGCGTCGGCAAGAACAACCCGTTGAGCCGGGTGATCCTGGAACTGATCGCCAGCGCCCAGCAGCAACTGACTATCTGCACGCCGTACTTCAACCTGCCACTGCCCGTCACCCGGGAAATCAACCGTGCCCTGGCCCGTGGGGTGAAGATCGACATCATTGTGGGCGACAAGACCGCCAACGATTTCTACATTCCGCCCAGCGAGCCATTCAAGGTGATCGCGGCGCTGCCATACCTGTATGAAATCAGCCTGCGCCGCTTTGCCAAGCGCCATCAGCGCAACATCGACAGCGGCCAGTTAAATCTGCACCTGTGGCGCGACGGCGACAACACCTACCACCTCAAAGGTATGTGGATCGACGAGCGTTACACCTTGCTGACGGGCAACAACCTCAACCCCCGGGCGTTCCGGCTCGACTTGGAAAACGCGCTGCTGATCGACGATCCCCAGGGCCAATGGCTCGCGCCGCGCCAGGCTGAACTGGAGCAGATTTTTCAGCACACCACGCGGATCGAGGCTTACACGCAATTGCAGACGCTGCCGGATTATCCGGCAGCGGTCGGCAAATTCCTGCGCCGTGTGAGCCGGGTGCGGATTGAGCGTCTGCTGTATCGGATTTTGTAAGTCGCCTGAAACTAACGGAAATGCTCCATCGGGCGGTCGTCGGATCAGGCTTACATCCAGGCGCCCGACGCTGTTCTTACATAGCCCCTCACTGTTTTCAGAGCGAGCGTGGATATGTCGAAGATCGCCTCAGGTACTTTTTATGAGGTGCCCAGTAGCGTTGTTCCCATGGCGGATCGTCCATCCGCTTCAACGCCTTCCCCCACGCTGTCGCGGGCTCGACGCTCAACCGCTGATTCAAGCGCCGCACTCAGTTATCCCTGGACCCGCAAACCGGTCCCCAGCAGTAACGGCGTGGCGGCTGCCGACACGCTGCTGGAACAACGCCTCACGTCAGCCACGCAAAGCGGCCACGGCATGGTCGAGGTGCCTGAGGGCAGCACGCTGACCCCTTTGCTGGCGTTGTACCGGCACCTGCTGAACCAACCGCCGTTGCAAACCTGGCTCAACGACCAGGGGCTAGAAACCGCCACGCTGACCCTGCATCACGACTTTATCGAAGGGTTCGTCACCCACGAGGGTGTGCGCAGTGCCGTCAGGTTTACCTACACCGACGCGTCGGGGTGGTTAGAGGCCTCGGCCAGTTTGCGCCCGTTGTTGCAGCTGCTGGACCCCGGCGATAAAGGCCTGACCTTTATGGGGGAGGGCGACGGGTGGGTGCCGTTGGCGGTGGTCGAGCAAGCGAAGACCCGCCATAGCTTTCACGTCGGCGATGTGGACAGCGCTTGGCGGGTGATCGGTCAAATCGAGCAGCGTCGCTACTTGGCGGACACACTGGAGGCGGCCCTGGGAGATTGGCCCGACGCCACGCCCATGAATTGGTCCGAACACCCCTGCGAAGTGAGCCCGGCGTTAACCTTGGGAGAAGCCAGCCAGGCCGCGCGCGAGCGTCTGCAGCGCCTGGTGGCGCAACCGAGTATGACGGCGCTGCTCGAACGCGAAGGCTTTGACTGGCCCGGCAAGCCGTTTCGGATAACCGAGGGCAGGCTGGAGCGTCTGAGCCCCGTGGGCGGCTGGGTCGATCTCACCCGTTATGTCGAACAGCACCCCGCCCTGGAGGCAGAGCGCCAGGCGCTGGTCGGGCTCAGCGAGCCCTTGGGCGGTGCGGTTTATTCCACTCCCCGCCATGACGTGCGCCAACTGGTCGAATACCTGGGGCTGGGCTCGATGGCAACCGCCGGCGAAACCCGCAATGTCATCCACTGGTTGCGTACGTACTTGCCGCCGGCACCGCCACTGGGCGATTACAACGGTCTGATGCGCCGCGAGTGGGCCCCCGGCACCCTGACGCCCGAAGATCGCCTCACCTTGACCGATCTGGCGCAAGCCCGCTTGGGCGGCAGCAGCGCCAGAGGCTTCAGTGCACTGGCGCACAGCACTCCACAGGCACTGCACACCGACCCCCAGGCCCATTTGACCGCGCTGCTTGAAAGCCCCGAGGCGTTGGCGTTTGGCGCGCAATTGGCCAGAGCGCTGAATTGGTTTGGCGCGAGCGGCGCAGGCTACGAATTGCCCAAAACGGTGTGCCAACAGTTGGTGGTGGCGGCGATCAAGTTGCACGCCGGTATCGACGCTCCGGACAAGCCTGGGCATGTGGCCGGGTATTCGGTGTACCAGCCGGCGAACATGGGGCGCACATTCAGTGCCGTGCGCCGCGACATCGAACAGCATCTGATCGCGCACAAGGGCGTCGACCCCAAGTTGGCCGTGCTGGCGGCACACCTGGGCTTGGCCCAGGCAGCACCGGAATTTCTGGTCAAAGATGTGCCGGGCACGGTGCACATCGGTACGCCGGCCTGGATGGAGTTGCGTCTGGGCTGTGCGATGGCCGATCAACATGCACCCGGCACGTCCCGGGCGATGAATGAAGAGCAGGTCACCCACCTCACCACGCTGGGCCCCACCAGCGATGCCCAGGCCGAGTTGATGCAATTGTCGGCGTTGAAAATCATGGCCGATTGGGGCGTGCTCAATGGGGTCGTCCGTTTGCGCAGCGATGGAGAATATTCTCGTACGGATATCCAGACCGCCTCCGAAGCGTTCTTCAAACAGCGCGAAGAGGCCAGCCTTGCCTTCACCGACGCGAGCGCCGAGCTGCCTACCCGCAGGACGCTGGCCATTAAAGAGCTGCTGCGGGTCTTTCCGGACACTACCCCGGCGGGTCTGGAGGCCATGACCGTACACATCGCCGAGGCTTCGGAGCGTCGCAACATGGCGTCGGGCGAACCCAGGACGCGTCCGATCATCGAGGCGTACATAACCGGCGATCTGACACCGGGCAAGTGGGCGCTGAGCAGCGATTTACGTGGTACTTACCGTAGCGGCAGCACCCCTTATCAGCAGGGCCAGGCCCCGCAGGCTTCCCCTGAGGCGCGCGCTCAGTTGGATCAACGTATTCGGCGCTTGCCCGCATTGGATGGGCTGCTCAACAGCGCGGTCGACCGGCATCGGCACGCGTTGCAGAACGCCTATGCCACCCGCTTGAAGTTGATGCTTGCCGAGTTGCCGCTGGCGGATCGACAAGCGCTGGAACTCGGCACTGTCGAGCTGTTCACCTTACGCGGGGAAACCGGCACCACCCAAGCCCGCGAAACGGCGAGCAGCAGGCTGGCACAGCGCGGTCGCCAAGGCACGGTGATGCGCCTGGAGCACAACAACCAAGTCACGTATTACGAGCTGTTTGCCAACGGCAATGTCGTGCGACGCACCGACTTGCCGCAGGATCTGATACTGGGGGGGCTGATCAAGCACGAGCGCTTTCCCGCCCCGCACGGTCATGTGTACTTGCCAGTCAACCGTGGCACGCCGGTCCCGTTCGATGCCGACGCCTATACCTTAGGGACGGCACCGAGGTCGGACGTCGCTTCGCCGGCCATGATCATCGAGCAACTGGGCACGCCGTTCGCCGCCAGCGCTTTACCAGCCAGCTACACCCCGCAGAACTATGTGCCGAACACTTACGGTTCGCGCAAAACCGCGCGCATCGTGGAGGCGATCGCGCAGGGGAATTTCTACGAGTCTCCAGAGGCCTTGCTGCAAAGAGCGACCGAACAGGTGCCGTTGGAACGCAGTCGCGAAGCACGCACCCGTGCGCACAATTTTTTGCTGGGCTTCGTGCCCTTTGTCGGTGCCTATCAGGAATTCAAAGCAGGCAATATCGGCAGCGGCTTGGCCAACCTGGCCGTGGACACCGTCGGGGTGGCCATTGGTGCCGCGGGCTCGGCGCGGGGGTTGATTCGCTCAGCCAAAGCCCTGGCATTCAAGCCTTTGAAGGGGATTGCCAGGCGTTTGACGGCCACGGTAAGCCCCATGGTGTCGACAACAGCCAGGGTCAAACCGGCGGCCACCTTCAGTGATCGCGCATTTGATTTTCTCAAGCATTCGGGGCTGTTCGCCAATGCCGCGCTGAATCCGCTGGATGGCTACCCGCAGATGATCCGGGCGGCGACCAAAGGCTTATTTAACGTGCCTAAGCTGATCCTGCAAGGAACGATGAATTCGGGCAAAGTCGCTCCGCACTTGCTGACGGCCGAAGAAAAACTGCGCAGTTACCTGATCATTGCGGCCGGGCAGATCGACCGGCAGGAGCCCGGCGGTCAGTCGCCCGTGGGGAGCCGCACTGGCGTCTACCGTGGGGCCGAGGTTCAAAGCGTGCGCTACGGTGGTCACTGGTACGCCTTGGACCCGCTCAACGGGCGGCCGGTTGGCACGCCCCTGAGCGAGTTTGTCGCCGATGCCACCCCGTGAGTGCTGATCCTCAGTTCAGGCCCAGCTTGCCGCGCAGCATGGACAGGTCTTCAGCGAGGGTGTTGACCGGACCCACCAGCGCTTTACGGTCGCTGTCCTTGACCTTGTCGTAGGTCTCGAAGCCGCCGTCTTTGGTTTTGTACTTGGCCAGCACCTTGTCCACGGTGGCGAAGTTTTTATCGACTTTGGCCAGGAAGGCCTTGTCCTGCTTCTCGATCTGGCCGCGGAACAGGTCGACGATTTTTTTCGCGCCGTCGATATTGCCCTGGAAGTCATACAGGTCGGTGTGGCTGTAGCGATCTTCTTCGCCGGAGATCTTGGTGGCGGCGACTTCCTCCAACAGCGCGGCGGCACCGCCGACGACTTTTTCCGGCGGGAAGGTCAGGCCGTCCACGCGGGTCTTGAGGTCATTGACGTCGGTGTTGAGCTTGGCGGTCAGCGTCTCCAGGCCCTGAGTCGAGTTCTGCGAGAATAACGCGTACTCGATGCGGTGGAAGCCGGTGAAGTCTTCGGCGGTTACGCCTTTTTCGTGGTCGTCGACGCGGGAGTCGATGGAGGCGTCGAGGTCGCTGAACAACTCGGCAATCGGCTCGATGGACTCGTAGTGCACGCGGGTAGGCGCATAGAGCTTCTTGGCGGTGGCCAGGTCGCCTTTGTTGATCGCGTCGGTAAAGGCCTGGGTTTGGGTCACCAGTTCACCGATCTCTTCGGTGACATAAATCTTGTAGTCCGACACCGGCCCGACCAGGTCCAGCGGTGCGGTGGCGGCGAAGGCGGCCAGGGGCGAGAGGGTCAGCAACAACGACAACGCGAGAGTCGACTTCTTCATGGGACAGTTTCCGCTGTGGGGGTGGGTTTCAGGTATTGGCAGAGGTGTGTGGGTGCGTGGCGGCCAGCAGCGTGCGGCCGAGGAAATCCTGGGACCCGCTGACCCCCGGCAAGGTGAAGAAATACCCGCCGCCGACCGGCTTGAGGTATTCCTCCAGGGGTTCGCCGTTGAGTCGGGTTTGTACGCTGATAAAGCCTTTTTCCAGGTCGGCCTGATAGCAGATGAATAACAGCCCCATGTCCAACTGACCGTTCTTATTGACGCCGTTGGAATAGTTGAAGGGCCGGCGCAGGATCAGGTTGGCCTGGGTCTGCGGGGTGCGCGGGTTGGCCAGGCGGATATGGGCATCGAGCTTGGTCAGCTTGCCTTCCGGGTCTTTGCTGTAGTCGGGCACCTGGGTTTCTTTGTGGCCGTCCATCGGCGCGCCGGTGGTTTTGATGCGGCCGATGATGCTTTCTTGTTCCTGCAGGGGCGTGCGGTCCCAGCGTTCGACGAAGTTGCGGATGATGCGCACCGCCTGGTAACTGCCATGGGCGGCCCAGGCCGGTTCATCGCTACCGGGCTGCACCCACACGATCTGGTTCATGGCTTGGTCGTTATTGGAGTCGGGGTTGGCCGAACCATCCCGGAAACCCAGGAAGTTACGCGCGCTCTGCGCCGGCTCGCCGGGACGGGAAGGGGCCTGAGGCGGCACGCTGCCTTCCTGTTTCCAGCGCACCAGCAGCAAGTCCGGCAAGTTCTTCACGATGTCGCGCAGGGCGTGGATATTGGTGTCCGGCGTGTTGGAGCTGAATTGCAGGCTGAGGTCGCCATGGCACTGCGCCGGCTCCAACGCATCGTTGGGAAACCCCACCATACGGATCAGACGTTTGGGCTTGGCGGCGGCGAGGCCGAAGCGTTCGTCGAACAGCGATTCACCCACCGACACAGTAATGGTCAGGTTATCCGGCGTCACCACCGGGCCCAGAATTCCTGAATCGGTGGGTGGCAATTTCGGGTCGACTTGGGCCACCGGGCCACCGGTCATCAGGAAATGGATACGCTCGTTCAGGGTGCGGAACAGGCGCTCCAGGTCCTGGCGATCGCTGGCCAATACATCGAAGGCCACCAGCATGCCGCAGGCCGGGCGCGGGGTGACGATGCCTGTCTGATGCTGGCCGTAAAAATCGTGGTGGTCCTGGGTCTTGTCACTGCGCGGCGCGGTGGTGACTTGTTCCGCAGCGGCGGCCATGGCCGGGCAGGTCAAGCTGCTGCCGGCAATCGCCGCGCCAGTGGCGGCCATGCCCAGCAGGACACGGCGACGCTGAAGGTTAAGCTGTTCTGAATCACTCATGGGGCGGTTGTCTTCACTGCAGGCCGGAAAGGCCGAGGGCGGGGTCGATTCCATCGAGTACGGCGGCCAGAGCCTTGGCCTTGTCAGCGATCTGCTTGCGCTGACCGTCGGTGACGCTGTCGTAGCGGCGGTACTGGCCGTCGACTTTCAAACTGTCCAACTGGCTGTCGAATGCGCCGAGCGCGTTATCGACCTTGGGCAGCAGGTCGGCGGCGGATTTTTCCAGCAGTGGACGCATCAGCTCGACCACCTTGTGAGCGGCGGCCAGGTTGGCGGCGAAGCCATTCAGGTCCAGATGGCTGTAGCGTTCCTCCTCACCGCTGAGCGCACGTACATCCGCCAGGCTGTTGAGGTTGCGCACCACGATGCCGACCAATTGCTCGGGCGGCAGCGACTGGGCCAGCAATTGCTGCTTGAGGGTGGTGACGTCACTGAGCAGGCGCTGCGCTACCGGCGCCAGGCCGTCGAGGCTGCGTTGCTGGAACAGGCTGTACTCAATGCGGTGGAAGCCGCTGAAGGCCGGGTCTTGTTCGCGTTTTTCGAAATAATCGGCCCGCGCATTGATTGCGTTGTCGAGTTCAGCCAGGCGTTGTGCGGCCGGGGCCAAACCCTGATAGGCCACGCGAGCGGTGGCATACAACGCCTGTGCCTGCGTCAGGTCGCCGGCGTCGATGGCCTGTTGCAGTGCGGTTACGGCCTTGATCAGCGCGCTGCCCTGGCTACTCAAGTACACCCGGAACTCCGACAGCGGGCCGATAAAGGCCACCATCGACGGCTTGGCTTTGGCCTGGGCTTCGGATTCGGCGGTTGGCGTTACATGCAGAGTGCCGCGTGGATTGCTCAGCAGGCCGCAGGTAATCGCGTAGTCACCGGGTTGCAGGTTGGCATTGATCACCTGGCTCAAGCCGGGGGCGATGTTCTCGCGCTCCTCGACCACCAGCACGCCGTCGAGGATTTCCCATTCCACCGCCCGGTCGGAACGGTTGATGATCCGAAAACTCGCCGGCCCGGCGGGCACGGTCAGCGCATTGGGTTCGCAGGCGTGGGCATGGATGGTCACCGCAATTTCATTGCTGTGGGTCTGGCGCTTGGCGGCGGCCAGTTGCGAAGCGTAGTAGAACAGGCCGCCGGCGGCGATCATCACGACCACCGAGCCGGCCACCGCCCAGCGCAGGGCTCGGGGTGGCGAGGCGGGTTGAGGCGTTGGGTTGGTCAAGAGACGGTCCTTACTGGCTGGAAACGGAAGAGGGCGCGGCGACCGGTTTGGCCGCGGCGGCGGGCAGGAAGAACATCACCAGCGCCACCACCAGGTAAATCAGATAGGCACCCAGGGTGCTCACGGTCGGTGCTTCCTGATAACCGAACATGCCGGCGAGCACCGAGCCCAGCGGGCTGTCCATCGGCAAGGTAGTGCTGAAATCGAACAGCACGGTTTGCAGGTGATTCCACACCCCGGCTTCATGCAGGGCCTGCACCGAGTTGGCGAGGATGCCAGCGGCGACCACTAGGATAAACAGCCCGGTCCAGCGGAAAAACGCCGCCAGGTTCAAGCGCATGCTCCCGGTGTAAATCAGGAAACCCACAATGATCGCCAGCACCAGTCCTAGCAGTGCACCGATCGGCGCGCCCGGGCCTTCGCTCTGCTGGAACACCGCCAGCAGGAAAAACACCGTCTCCAAACCTTCACGGGCCACGGCGAAAAACACCATAAGGATCAGCGCGGTGACCTGGTGTTTCGAGCCGGTGAGCGCCTGATCGAGGGAGGCATACAAAGAATGCTTGATGGAGCGCGCCACCTTGCGCATCCAGAACACCATGGAGCTGAGAATGCCCACGGCGACCAGGCCGACGATGCCTTCAAACAGCTCCTGTTGTTTCTGCGGAAACTCGGCGCTCATCAATTCCAGACCACCGCCCACCAGCAGTGCCAGGGCCGCAGCGAGGAAAACCCCGATCCACACCGCCGGCATCCATTGACCCCGACCGGTCTGCTGCAGGTAACTGGCGATGATGCCAACGATCAACGCTGCTTCGATGCCTTCGCGCAGCATGATGAGAAAAGGGACAAGCATCGCGCACCACAGGGTAACTAGATAGGAAGCTAAGTTGTAACATAATGATACTCATTGCTAAACAGCAAATATTGACATTAGCTGAACGCTCGCTGAACGGTGGTGACGAATCCTCGCGACCCTTATGATGCAGGCCACCTCAACAGCTGTCGGATTGCCTGAAGCCCCATGTCCGAAAAAGACACCATCTCCCTGCACCTTGTGCGCGAAGCGCTGCTGCAAAGCTGCCCCCCCGGAGCGGCCAGTGCACAGGTGCTGACCAAGGTTGGCATCGACCCAGCGCTGCTGGCGCAGCCCGATGCACGGGTGTCGGCCACCACCTATGCACGGCTGTGGCGGCTGCTGGCCAGGCGCTCGGACGACGAGTTCTTCGGTATGGACCCGCGCAAGCTCAAGTCAGGCAGCCTGGCGTTTTTGTGCCGCGCCTGCATGGCGCAACCCACATTGGCTGCCGGCCTGGAAACCGGCCTGGGGTTTCTCTCGTTGATGCTGGAGCATCTACCCGCGCAGCTGGTGCGCCAACAAAGCTTGGCGGAAATCGTCCTGCTAGAGCCCGAGACCGAGCCGCGTCGGGCGTTCACCTATTTCACCTACTGGATGATCGTGCACGGCGTCGCCTGTTGGCTGGCCGGGCGCCGCATTCCGATCTTGGCCATCGAACTGCGTTGCCCGCCGCCGGATTTCTGCGACGACTACCGCGTGATGTTCTCCGACAACCTGCGCTTCGATCGGCCACGCACGCGCATGATCTTCTCCGCCGACTGCCTGGACCTGCCGATCAAGCGCAGCCCCCAGGAGCTTCAGCGCTTCCTCGCCCACGCTCCCGCGAACATCCTGGTCAAATACCGCGACCCCGAGAGCCTGGCCACCCGTATCAAACACGACCTGCGCCAACTGCCCCCCGACACCTGGCCGGAAACCGAAGGCCTGGCCGCCAGTCTGTGCATCTCCGCATCCACCTTGCGTCGTCGCCTGGCCGAGGAGGGGCAGACATACCAGGGCCTCAAAGACAGCGTGCGCAAGGAATTGGCAATTGTCTGGCTGGCCGAACCGCAGATCAGCTTTGCCGAAATCGCCGTGCGGCTGGGCTTTGCGGATGTGAGTTCTTTTTATAAGGCGTTTCGTAAGTGGTCTGGGTCGAATCCGGGGCATTATCGGAGTTTGATTCTTAACGATATTGGCTGAACTTCAGGCGTACAAGGAGATAGGTAATGCGCACGTCATGGTTATGGTTGATTTGCTGCGCGCTTTTCCCGTTGAACAGTTGGGCGCAGTTGGGGATCGGTGATTTCACGCTGGGCATGCCGCGCCAGCAGGTCATGGACATCCTGCATCGCCACTTCCCCTCGGTGGAGTTGGAACACAACCTCTCCTATCCGGTGCCTATGCCTTACTACCGCGCGCGCGAACCGTCCCGTCCGTATCTTTTAAAGGATGTACCGATCCATACCGTAGCGGCCTATTTCGACGAGGCTGACCGGCTCAAGCAACTGAGCATCAATTTCGATATCACCGACCCCGAACGAATCAAGGCGCTGATACCGCTTATGCACGAGGCACGGCTGGCGCCCGACACCCAAGGACGTCATGAACTCTTCAACAGTGATGGCGAGTTGACCTATTACGTGTCGCAACCCTATGGGTGGACAGTCGTGGAGATCGCCGACAGGGCCGCGTCGAAGGTTAATATTCCGATGCGTGCCCACGTAGATCAACAGGTCAGGGCATTCAAGTAGCAAAGATAGGGCTGGGGGTAGAGAAACGTTTAAAACTACATGTCCCCGCTGGCCTACATCGCTGTTAAATATTGTTTGGTAAGTTTCTGAAATATAAAGCTCAGGCTTCTAGCCTTATTGACGGCTTTTTTGTGCGCCTAACAGTAGCGTCGTGATAACACCCAATAAGCCAATAAGGCAGAAGACTGCAACAATAACCAAAGTCGACGAAAAGCCGTATCTATCAACTAATCCTCCGAAGACAGTGTAGGAGGCGCCGATAATAACCGAGTTGACTAGATTTGCAGCGGACAGGCATGAGGCTCGGATGCGGGAATCGACATTGTCGTGAATATATGTTTCATATGACGTCTCATAGATGGCGGGGAGCGACATTATCAGGAGGAAACTTGCTGCTGAGGCATTCACGCCAATGTCCATTGATAAGATTAAAAGAAGTAGGGTGATGATAAATGTTGTGGTGAATGCAACAATGCCGAGAGAAAATCTTGAGCAAACATAACCCGCAACTATAAACACTGCAGCCGATATGGCTTCTACTGCAGCATATATTCCAGCAATCAAAGTGACATCTAAGCCTTGCAGCGAGAAAAAAGGTTGGCCGTAGATAAATAAAGGTACGGTTGAAAGCTCAAATAAAGCGAACCCAATGAACAAGGGTATAAGGAAAGCGCCGTTTTTTGAGCGGAAAAAGCATACCAGTGAATTGAAAACGCCTTCTGCTTCCCTATTGGGCACCCTACTTTTTGCACTGGGATTGAGGGAGGTGGAAAGAGGATTTTTTTCGGTCATGAATGAAACCATGATGGCTCCGATAAGTTTGGATATCGCAAAAAATATATAAACGCTGTTCCACGACATAGCCTCTTGCAAGGCGCCGCCAAGAAGCATGGATAAGCCTAATGAAACTGCACCGATAGCACGGGCGCGGGATATTATCCTTGGGTATTCCTCTGTTCTATTTTCGGCCAGTAGATTGTCATATAACAACGCTCTGTCCGCACCGGAGCCCATAGCAATACTGGCGCCGAAGAGGCAAAAGATAAGCGCGAAAGGAATAAAATCGGAGAACAATAAAAACCCAATGCCGCTTATAAATAATCCCAAAAAACCAAGTATTAGAGAGTGTTTACGTCCGTAGCGATCTGCAAGTAGACCGGATGGTATTTCCAAGGCTACACAAGAAAAGAATAAAAAAGACTGAAGAATGCCTATTTGTCCTTGGGTTATACCGAGTTGCAAAAGATAGAGTACAAATAAGCCTCTCTGGACATCCAGATTAATAAATATTGACAGCGTGTAATATGGGTTGTTGTTTTTCAAGGCGTTCCATGCTCTTTTTTATTTTAATGCTGATGTTTCGTAATTTTAAAAAAAACAGGCGGCTTTGGCTGTCCGGATAGAATGATGAGCGTTGACGAGGTCTTCCTGCGGCAGGAGTTTACCGATGCGATCTCTTTCCAGCAGCAGTTTAGTAAGTAGTCAGCATCAAAATCTTGAGGAAAGCGAGTCACGATTTTGTATGAAATAGTGCATGGAATGTAGTAATGGTCAGGCACTAGGAATTAACTCACAACATCTTTCTCCTGAGTATTACAGAACCTTCCTTAATGTTTTTAGGACGCGCCTGGCATACGCGCAGTAAAAAATCGTGCATGGTTTTAACCGTGATCCTACTTGGGCGTCGGGTTAAGCAAGCCAGACGCTGGATCTGTAAAGGATCGCTCACTTAACTGCGAAGGTTTGCTGCGGAGGATTGAAAGCGTGGCGTGATTGCCTTCATACGTTAAGTCTCCAATCAATACTCTGACGGTGAACTTATGAAAAATTTCATTGCGTTACCTTTTGCGGCGTTGATGCTGGTGTCGGTTCAGGCGTCTGCACTGTGCCTGAATGTTTCTGAGAGTTTTGGCGGGATTGTGGAACCAAAGGAGGAAATTACCGTTAAAGGTCCGTTCACAATAACGGGCAGTAACGGGTGCTCCAGTGCAAATATTGAAGCAATGATTTCAGTTGGCGGTGTGGGGAGAGTTCCGCAAATTTCTATTGAGCAAGAAGTGGGTTCTTCCTGGAGAACGGTAGCGGCCAACCCACTGTCGCCTCGTGCGTCTTGGCTCGGCCCTTTAGGTACCTATCGAGTGAGGGTATATAATCCTGACGAGCAATCCAAGGCCTACTCGGGGACTGTCAGATATGGACGCTGATTAGATTTGGACGCAGTGTGCCAGGGAACTCTGGCACACCGCTACCTTGCTGATGGTCAGACTCGTTCCTCCACCGATAAATCACTTTTTGATGAGTTTGCAAAATACGCGAGCGCATTAATTGCTCGATTGGCGTCTACCATGCCTCGTATGTACTCGGGAATACCTTGCGAACGTGCAACATCAGGCCTGCTATCCACAAAAGCAAGATAGTCCTCCAGTTTTTCGTCGAACAGCGCAATTGCGTTGAACTTGACGTGCGTGTTCGTTTGCCGGCCGTTAGCATCAGACGCACCATCTCCCGATATAAACATCCGAAAAGCCTGATCATCTATTATTTTACTGTTGAATAATCGACTACCCACCTGCTTAAGCTCATCGGTACTGATAGACGTCATATCATATTTCTTCAAGAAGTCCTTTAAGTCCGCTAACTCGTCTTGACGCCACATTCTCAGTTCATCAACGGCTTTCGATTCATCAGTGATAGTGAACGCGTTCGTCACCTTGTCCGGGTTCTTGATTACGATCGCATTCGTCTGCATGGAACGTACATTAGGTATAGTCACTCTCATGTCCATATCCGTCTCCTTATTGGATAAAGGTTACGTCCCGTTATCGACTTCGCATAAACGATATTTAGGCTGTTGGAAAATTTGGGAAGTGTCTGACAGATGCAATTACCAATAGGAAAGTGTTATTCATTACTATCAGCGCAAAAAAAGCCCCATGACCGAATGGACCATGGGGCTAAAAATTGGCTGGATGCGACCAACCAAAGGAGCTCTTTAAATTACTTGGCCGTCGCCACGACGGTCTCCGGCTGCCAGCCGCCACCGAGGGCTTTGTAGATCGCGACAATCCCGCGATACAAATCCACTTCGGCCTGGGCCTGGGCGTCTTCGGCGGCCAAACGCTCACGCTGGGCATCAAGCAGGACGAGGAAGTCCACGGTGCCTTCGCGGTAGCGGATGGCGGCGAGGTCGGCGGCGGCGCGGCTGGATTCGCTTTGGCGGATCAGCGAGACCAGGCGTTGCTGGCGTTTGCCGTAGTCGCTGAAGGCGTTTTCGGATTCTTCCAGGGCCAGCAACACTTGCTGTTCGTAGGTGGCCAGGGCGCCGTCGGCGTCGGCGTCGGCACCGCGCAGGCGGGCGCGCACGCTGCCCAGGTCGAACGCGGCCCAGGTGATGCTCGGGCCAAGGGCCCAGGCGTTGGCGGCGGACGATCCGATCTGCGAGCCACGCCCGGCGGTAAAGCCGAGGAAGCCACTGAGGCTCACTCTTGGGAACAGGTCAGCCTTGGCCACACCTATGCGCGCGGTGGCGGCGGCCAATTTGCGCTCAGCGCTGAGGATATCCGGGCGCCGTTGCAGCAGTTGGCCTGGGTCGCCGATCGGCAAGGCTTTGGCAATCGCCGGCAGGTCTTTCGGGCTCAGGTCCACGGTCAGCTTGTCCGGACGCTGGCCGAGGAGGGTGGCGATGCGGTTACGCTCGCGCACTTGTTCGGCCTGCAGTTGCGGCACGCTGGCTTCCACCGAAGCCAGGCGCGCGTCGGCCCGTTCTACATCGAGCTGATCCCCCACCCCGGCATCCCGCAGGCTGACGGTGATGGTGCGCGACTCCTGCTGATTCTTCAGGTTGTCCAGGGCGATGCGTTCACGCAGTTGCGCGCCGCGCAGTTGGCCGTAGGCGTCCACCAGTTCGGCAATCAAGGTGACTTGCAACTGGTACAGGTCCGCTTCGGCCGCCTGCTGATCGGCGTCGCTGGCTTCCAGGTTGCGCTGGATGCGGCCGAACAGGTCCAGCTCCCAGGCCATGTCCAGGCCCAAGTCGTAGCGCTCGCTGTTGACCCGTTTGGTGGTCTGGCCGGGAATCTGCCCCTTGCCCAGGTCGCTGCTGGCGCGGCTGGTGATGGTCGGCATTGCGTCATTGCTGGCGTCGTCGCGGATCGCCCGGGCTGCCCGCAGACGGGCGAAGGCCACGCGCAGGTCACGGTTGCCTTGCAACGATTGAGTCACCAACTGGTTGAGGGTCGGGTCGTCGAACTGCTGCCACCAGATGCCTTCGAACTTGGCGTGGTCGTATTGTTTGGCGTCCGCGGCGGCGGCGATGTTCGCCGCCTCCGGGGTCTGGGTCTTGTAGTCCGGGCCCACGGCACAGGCGGCGAGCGCCAGTACCAGCAAGCTCGGCAGGAATACTTTTACACTCATTGCTGTGTCTCCAGCTTCAAAGCCTTGGCTGCTTTGCGCGCTTCGCTGCGCTCCACATAGCGACGGATCAGGACGTAGAACACTGGGGTCAGCAACAGTCCGAAGAAGGTCACGCCGATCATCCCCGAGAACACCGCCACACCCATGGCATGGCGCATCTCGGCACCGGCACCGCTGGACAACACCAGAGGCACCACACCCATGATGAAGGCGAACGAGGTCATCAGGATCGGCCGCAGACGCAGACGGCAAGCTTCCAGCACTGCCGCCAGCGGGTCGAGGCCTTCCTGCTGTTTGTCCTTGGCGAACTCGACGATCAGGATCGCGTTCTTGCACGCCAGGCCCACCAGTACGATCAGCCCGATCTGGGTGAAGATGTTGTTGTCGCTACCCGAGATGATCACCCCGGTGATGGCCGACAGCAGCGTCATCGGTACGATCAGGATCACCGCCAGTGGCAGGCTCCAGCTTTCGTATTGGGCGGCCAGTACCAGGAACGCCAGCAGTACGCAGAGCGGGAACACGAACAGCGCGGTATTGCCCGAGAGGATCTGCTGGTAGGTCAGGTCGGTCCACTCGTAGGTCATGCCGTTGGGCAGTTCCTCCTTCAGCAGTTTTTCAATCGCGGCCTGGGCCTGGCCGGAGCTGTAGCCCGGTGCGGCGTTGCCGTTGATTTCTGCGGTGATAAAGCCGTTGTAGTGCATCACGCGGTCTGGGCCCGAGGTGTCGCTGACTTTGATAAAGGTCGCCAGCGGGATCATCTCGCCTTTGTTGTTACGCACTTTCAGCTGGCCGATCTGGTCGGCGTCCTGGCGGAACTGCTGCTCGGCCTGCACGTTGACCTGATAAGTGCGCCCGAAACGGTTGAAGTCGTTGGCGTACAGCGAACCCAGGTAGACCTGCAGGGTGTCGAAGATGTCGCTGATCGCCACGCCGTGGGTCTTGGCCTTTTCGCGGTCGATGGCGGCATCGACCTGGGGCACGTTGACCGTGTAGCTGGTGAACAGGCCGAACAGCTCCGGCACGCTGCGGCTCTTGGCGATCACGTTCTGCACTTCTTTGTACAGCTCGTCATAACCCAGGTTGCCACGGTCTTCGATCTGCAGGCGGAACCCACCGATGGTGCCCAGGCCCTGGACCGGCGGCGGCGGGAAGATCGCCATATAGGCTTCTTCAATGCCGCTGTATTGGCCATTCAACGCCCCGGCAATCGCGCCGGCGGACATACTCGGGTCTTTGCGCTCATCGAAGGGCTTCAAGGTCACAAACACGATGCCGCTGTTCGGGCTGTTGGTGAAGCCATTGATGGACAGGCCCGGGAAGGCAATCGCGGCTTCCACGCCAGGCTGTTTCAGGGCGATCTCCGACATGCGCTTCATCACGCTTTCGGTACGGTCCAGGCTCGCGGCGTCAGGCAATTGCGCGAAGGCCACCAGGTATTGCTTATCCTGGGCCGGGACGAAACCGGTCGGGGTGTGGGCGAAGCCGAAGAAGGTCAGCACCATCAAGCCGGCGTACACGAACAACGCAATGCCACTGCCGCGGATCACTCGGCGCACAGTGCCGACGTAACCATGGCTGGCCTTTTCGAAAAAGCGGTTGAACGGGCGGAACAACCAGCCACCAAACAGCTTGTCGAGGAACTTGGAGAAGCGGTCCTTCGGCGCATCGTGGCCGCGCAGCAACACAGCCGCCAGGGCAGGGGACAGGGTCAGCGAGTTGAACGCCGAGATCACCGTCGAGATCGCAATGGTCAAGGCGAACTGCTTATAGAACTGCCCGGTCAAGCCGCTGATAAAGGCAGCCGGAATGAACACCGCACACAGCACCAGCGCCGTGGCGATGATCGGCCCGGTCACTTCACTCATGGCTTTTTCGGTTGCCGGGAACGGCTCCAAGCCCAGCTCGATATTACGTTCGACGTTCTCCACCACCACAATGGCGTCGTCCACCACGATGCCGATGGCCAGTACCAATCCGAACAGCGACAGCGCGTTGAGGGAGAACCCGAACAGGTGCATCACCGCAAACGTACCGATCAACGATACGGGCACCGCCACCAACGGAATGATCGAGGCGCGCCAGGTCTGCAGGAACAGGATCACCACCAGCACCACGAGGATCAGGGCTTCGAACAGGGTGTGCACCACTGCCTCGATGGAGCCGCGAACGAAGATCGTCGGGTCATAGGCGATGCGGTAATCCATGCCGGCCGGGAAGCTCTTTTTCAACTCGGCCATCTTGCTGCGCACATCGTTGGAGATGTCGATGGCATTGGAGCCGGGGCGCTGGAAGATTGGGATCGCCACCGCCGGTTGGTTATCGATCAGCGAGCGCAGCGCGTATTGGCTGGACCCCAGTTCGACCCGGGCAATGTCTTTAAGACGCGTGATTTCACCGTTGGCGCCGGCGCGAATCACGATGTTCTCGAACTCTTCTTCGGTAACCAGGCGGCCCTGGGTATTGACCGACAACTGGAAGCTGGTATCGGACGGCGCGGGCTGGGCACCCAGGGCACCGGCGGCCACCTGACGGTTCTGCTCGCGAATCGCGGTGACCACATCGGTGGCGGTCAGGTTGCGCGAGGCGGTCTTGTTCGGATCCAGCCAGACGCGCAGCGAGTAGTCGCCCATGCCGAACAACTGCACATCGCCGACGCCACCCAGGCGCGCCAGCTCATCCTTGATATTGAGGATCGCGTAGTTGGACAGGTACAGCATGTCGTAGCGCTGATCCGGGGAGGTCAAGTGCACCACCATGGTCAGGTCGGGGGAGGCCTTGTCCACGGTGATACCGATGCGC
The DNA here is from genome assembly GCF_042610415.1 of Pseudomonas sp. MD330_10. Taxonomy (NCBI): domain Bacteria; kingdom Pseudomonadati; phylum Pseudomonadota; class Gammaproteobacteria; order Pseudomonadales; family Pseudomonadaceae; genus Pseudomonas; species Pseudomonas sp. MD330_10. The sequence goes on along the minus strand of NZ_JBHGZU010000003.1, from coordinate 371,166 downwards.
GTCACTTCTTCCGGCAGCTTGGGCTGGGTCCGGGTCACTCGGTTCTGCACCTGCACCTGCGCGTTGTCCAGGTCGGTGCCCAGGGCGAAGGTGATGGTCAGGGTTAGCTTGCCGTCGGCGGTGGACTGCGAAGACATGTACAACATGTTCTCGACGCCGGTGATCGCCTGCTCCAGCGGCGCGGCTACGGTTTCGCCGATGACCTTGGGGTTGGCGCCGGGGAAGTTGGCGCGTACCACCACGGTAGGCGGCACTACTTCCGGGTATTCGCTGATCGGCAATTGGAACAGCGAGATCGCACCGGCGATCAGGATCAGCAGCGACAGCACCGCTGCGAAGATCGGCCGCGAAATGAAGAACTTGGAAAAATTCATCTTGAGTCGTATCCCTTAACCGCGTGGAGTCGCAACACTGGCGAGCTTGGGCGCGGTTTTTTCCGGCGCCACTTGCTCAAGGTTGCTGGCTTCAAGCGCTTGTCGTTGTTGGGCCAAGGCGGCGAGGGTTTCTTTGCTGGCCATCGGAATGGTTTCCGGGGTGACCGGTGCACCGGGGCGCGCGCGCTGCAGGCCCTTGACGATAATGGTGTCGTCCTTGTTCAGGCCGTTGCGCACGATGCGTAACCCTTCGATCTTTGGCCCCAGTTCCACTGCGCGGTAGGCCGGCTTGTCGCCTTCCATCACCAGCACGAACTTCTTGCCCAGGTCGGTGCCGACCGCTTCGTCGTTGATCAGCACGGCGGAGTAGGTGCCGCTGCCTACCAGCTTCAAGCGCGCATACAGGCCAGGGGTGTATTCGCCTTTGCTGTTATCGAACACCGCGCGCCCACGAATGGTGCCGGTGGCCGGGTTGACCTGGTTGTCGATGAAGTTCATCTGGCCCAGGTGCGGGTTGCCGGCTTCATTGGACAGGCCCAGGTACACCGGGGTGGTTGCGCCGCGACGGCCCTGGCGCGCCAGTTCGGTGTATTTGAGGTACACGCGTTCGTCGGCGTCGAAGTAGGCATAGACCTTATCGGTGGAGACCACGCTGGTCAGCGCGGTGACGTCGGCGGTGACCAGGTTGCCGGCGGTGATTTCGGCACGGCTGACGCGGCCGCTGATCGGCGAGGTCACGCGGGTAAAACTCAGGTTCAGCTTGGCCAGGTCCAACTGCGCCTGGATCCCGGCGACGGCGGCGCGGGCTTCCTGAGCGGCGGTAGTGCGCGAGTCGGCGAGTTCGGCGGAGATCGCATTGCTCTGGCGCAGGCGCTCGCCCCGCTGGGCTTCGTTTTCGCTGCGGGTGGCGGCGGCCTTGGTTTGTTGCAGTTGCGCTTCAAGGCGGCGCACTTCGGCTTGGAATGGGCGTGGGTCGATCTGGAACAGCAGGTCGCCTTTCTTGACCAAAGCGCCTTCGGTGAAAGCGACTTGGTCAATCTGGCCAGACACCCGTGGACGAATCTGTACGGTTTCCGGCGCTTCGAGACGGCCGGTGAATTCGTCCCACTCGTTGACCGGTTGCTCCAGCACCTTGGCGACGCTGACTTTCGGCGCCGGCATGGCGGCCGCTTGTTCCGGGGTTTTGCCGCACGCGCTCATCACCACCATGGCCAAAATCGCCAGGGGCACGCGCAAAGGTTTGAGTGACTGTTCCATAGGGTGCATCCGCCAATGTATTTGAGATGGGCGGATCATGCGCGGGGACGCGGTATGTCACGAATCGAATGAAGCAAAGGTAACTATCATTCGGAATGATATAAGCGCCGATTAAGCCCTCTAGCATGGGGCTTTCGTTAGGGAGCTATCAATGCCCTTGATGGCAAGAGTGTTTTGCGTGGCGTGCAAGGAAGCGATTTCTCAACTCGCACTGTCGGCGGTTAGCCGCGCTGCGATGCGTTCCATCAACAGGCTGACCCGGCGCGGCTGGGCCCGACTGGCCGGGTAGACGATGTTCAGCGCGGTGCGCCCGAGGTCGTAATCCTTGAACAGCTCCACCAGCCGTCCGGCGTGCAGGTCGTCGCGCACGTCCCACACCGATTTCAAGCACAGGCCATGGCCGTCCAGGCACCACTGGCGCACCAGCGCACCGTCGTTCGCCACACGCCGGCCGCGTACCAGAATGCGCTGGGTATGCCCGTGCTGGCTGAAGGTCCACTCCCGCGCCAGATTGATGCCGAAGCGCATTACCAGGCATTCATGTTCGGCCAGGTCCGCAGGCTGCAACGGCGTGCCGTGGCGTTCCAGGTAAGCGGGGGCGGCGCACACCACGCGGCGGTTCTCGCCCAAGGGTTTGGCGTGCAAGCTGCTGTCGACCAGGGCGCCGTAGCGCACGGCGAAATCGATACCCTGGCCGACCGGGTCGACATAACCGTCGCTGAGGTGCAGGTCGATGCTGACCTGCGGATGCTCCTCCATGAATTGCTCCAGGATCGGTTCGAGGTACTGACGCCCCAGATCCTGCGGCGCACTCAAGCGAATCAACCCGGAAACCGTCTGGGTACCCAGGCGAATGCTGCTGTGCAACGCCTCGGCCTGATCCAGCAGGCGCCGCGCGCCTTCAGCCAACACGCGCCCTTCGTCGGTCAGGTGAATAGCGCGGGTGGTGCGGTTGAGCAGGCTGGCGCCGTAGAAGCTCTCCAATTGCGCCAGCCGTTCGGACACCGAGGCCGGTGACAACCCCAACTCGCGCCCGGCGGCGGACAGCCCACCTTTCTCGATGATCAACAAAAACAGCTCAAGATTTTTCAGCGGCATTGTTCGGAGTTTCCGAAAGGGGTTTTTGAAAATGGCTCAATTATCAAAATAATCCAAAAGTCTTAGGGTTGCATCGTGCTTATCCAACGGAGTCATGCGATGTCATTGATCAACACGCAACGGCGTACCTTTCTCGCCCAGGCCAGCGCAGGCGCAGCGGTGCTGGCGGCGGGTTCGATACTCAACCCGGCCGGCGCCGCAGCCGCGCCAACGGGCCAGGCAACTCGCGCCACGACGGCGTCCAGTCAGCGCAGCGGACGGTTCTGGCCCGGCGACACGCGGCTGGTGGTGTCGATTTCCATGCAGTTCGAAGCGGGTGGGCAGCCGCTAAAGGGCACCGACAGCCCGTTCCCCAAGGTGGATTTCCCCGACAGCGTGCCGGCGGATGTGGCCACCAACACCTGGTTTGCTTACGGCTACCGCGAGGGCATCCCGCGCATGCTTGACCTGTGGGACCGGCACGGCGTGAAGGTCACCAGCCACATGATCGGCGACGCGGTGCAGCGTCACCCTGAGTTGGCCCGCGAGATCGTCGCCCGTGGCCACGAAGCGGCGGGCCACGGCCCGCGCTGGAGTTCCCAGTTCGCCATGAGCCGCGATCAGGAGCGCACCTTTTTGCGCCAGGCCGCAAGCATGCTACAGGCGGTCACCGGCCAGGCCGTCACGGGCTACAACTGCAACTGGCTGCGGCGCGGCCCCAACACCTTGTCGCTGCTGCAAGAGCTGGGCTACGTCTACCACATCGATGACGTGAGCCGCGATGAGCCCTTTATCGAGCAGGTCAACGGCAAGGATTTCGTGGTGGTGCCCTACACCCTGCGCAATAACGACATTGTGCTGATTGAAGGCCGCAACTATTCGCCGTCCCAGTTCCTGGAGCAGGTCAAGCTGGACTTCGATCAACTCTACGAAGAGGCCGGCACCCGGCGCCGCATGATGTCCATCAGCGCCCACGACCGCATCAGCGGTACGCCGCAAATGGTCAAGGTGTGGGATGAATTCCTGCGCTACGCCAACAGCCATCCCGGCGTTGCTTTTATGCGCAAGGACGCGATTGCTCAATACACCCTCAATAGCCCGCAGAGCCTTCGGGAAACCGAGACGATCTAAGGCGCCAACCCCTTCATTCAAGGACATAACCGATGAAACCTTTTGCCCGTTCGCGTTGCGCCATCGCCGTTACCGCGTTGCTACTCTCGGGAGCGGCTGCGGCTGCCACGACCGAGTTGGTCGAACCCTCTGTGTTGGTGGTGGATAAGAGCCTTACGCCGAAGCAACAGGCGATGATGGAAACCGTCGCGCGCCGTTACGACACCTTCTGGCACACCGGTGAGGAACGCCTGGCGCGCGAAGCGTTGGCGGATAATTTTGTCGACAAAACACCCCCCGAGGGGCGCAAACAGGGCCCGGAAGGTCCGCTGCTGGCGTCGCGGGCCTTCCGCGCGGCGGTGCCGGACCTGAGTTGCGCAATCGAACAACTGATCATCGCCGGCGACCGCGCGGTGGTACATCTGCATTTTCGCGGGCACTTCACCGGCACTTTTGGTCAGCGCCAGGGCAGTGGCCAGGCGGTGGATTTTATTGCCACCGATATCTATCAGATCGACAACGGCAAAATCGCCGCTAACTGGCATATCGAAGATAACCTGACCTTGATGAAGCAGTTGGGCGCGCTCTAGTGCTGGGCGGGATCGACGCGGATGTAGGTGCGAAACACGTGATCCCATAACGGCGAAGAGACCCCGAAGTTCTTCTCGATGCCCTGGCGGTGGTGCAGGTCGTGATTGGCCACCAGCCCGGGCATCCACCCATAAGCCCAATGCTGCGGGCGGTGCATCACGTAATGCACCGAGATATAGAAGAAGTAGCCGGTCACCGCGCCGATAAACACCGAGACCAGGCCGGTGTACCAGGCCAACAGCAAGAGTGCGGCAAAGGTCGAGCTGGTTTTCCAGCTCGACACGCCGATATAGGCCAGCACATCCACATGGTGGGTCCAGTGTTCGCGCCGGTACAGCGAGTGAAACAGGAAACGGTGCGCTGAATACTCCACCAGTGTCCAGGCCAGCAGGCCCACGAGGGCGAGCCCTGGCTCGAAGGGCGCCAGGCATAGCGCAAAGATCACGAAAGCGGGAACGGTGAAAAAATCGAGGTAGTACGCGAGCGAAGACATCAACCATTTATTCGAAACGGCCATGTGCGGAATATCCCTGTAGTGCGCGATGGAAAGGCAAGCGATGGGGGCGTGGGGCTACCACGCGCGCCATCATGCAGGTGCGCTGGCGCTAAGTCACCATGGCTCCCGCGTATATCGGCGGCATTTGTGGGGTGTGACACATCCACACAATGGCGCCGCCGCCGCTGCTCAAAAATCCAGCGTCACGCCGCTGTACACCGCACGTCCGTCACCGGGGGAGTGCAAAGCGGCGCGGGCACCGTCCGGGTCGTACCAGGCGTACTCGTAGTAGCGATTGGTAAGGTTTTTGAGCTGCAGGTCGACACTCACGGACTCGCTCACGCGGTAGGTGGCACCCAGGTTCATCAATACATAGCCGCCGTAGGTGCCCTGGATGTTTTCCCGTTCCAGATAGTAGTGGGTCTGACCGTTCATCCACGCGCTCAACTGCAAGGCCGGGGTGGCCTGGTAGCTGACGCCGGCGTTGTACAGGTGATGGGGGACGTGGTCGATTTCCCGGCCCTTGCTATTGGGCAAGGTGGCACTGGGTTTGAGAATTTTGGAGTACTGCCAGGCGTAGGTCAGCCACATTTCGGTGCGGTCGTTCGGGTGCAGATTCAGCTGCGCGTCATAGCCCCAGCGTCGGGTTTCGCCGACATTGTCCGACTCGCCGCTGGGGTCGTTCAAACGCCGGCTGACTTCGCCGCTGGCTTCCTGTTGCCAATAGGCGATACGCCCGTCCATCCAGGCGGTGGGGGTGAACTTGATGCCGGTTTCCCAACCGTCGTTGATGGAAGGCGCCAGGTCGCTGTCCCGTGGCGGGATCTTATACGCCGCCGCCCCGGTGCCCACCTGGAAGGTGCGACCCCAGTTGGCGTACAGGCTGGCGACTGACCAGGGCGAGTAGACCACGCTGAGCTTGGGCTGCTTGATCAACCCATAGTCATTGATGGCGTAGTCCAGGCCGGTCATTTCGTTAGTGAAGCTGCCGCGGATTTTGTCGACGCGATACGCCGGGATGATTTTCAGCGATTCGAACGGCTTGATCTCGGCCTGCAGGTAAGCGCCATAGGTGTCGAAGTCGAACTGCTGGTCGCGGGTCTGGGCCAGGCGCGCGCGGTCCCGGGTGCGATAACGCTCGCTGGTGTTGCGTTGCTGTTGGAAGTCGCTGCCGCCTTCAAGGGCGAAGTCATACAGCCAGCTGACATCGGGCCGCCAGGTCAGCGAGGTGAGGGCGCCGTACTGGGTTTCGTAGGCGTCGCGTTCCTGTTGGGGGCTGGTGCGCCAGTATTGGGTCCAGCGGCGGTCGTCGAAGGTGTTGAGGTAGGTTTTCGCCGACCAGGCCAGGGTTTCGCTCAGCTCCGTATCCAGATGCACGCTCAGTTGATTCATGCGCCGCGTACCTTTGTCGCTGGCGTTGTAGGGGTTGGTCATGGACGGGTGATGGTGCGCGTCCTGTTCGCTCAAATAGCCGGGCTCCTGGGCCTCGGTTTCATAGTGACGGGCGATCAGGCCGAGGCGGTAGCGGTCGTCGTCCGGGGTGTAGAACCACTTGCCGGACAGCGAAAACTTGTCCGCCTTGGCGTGATCGCGAAAGCCGTCGGTTTTCTGGTAAGCGAAGAAATAGTTCTGGGTCCAGTTGCTGCCCTCGATGCCTTTGGCCAGTTGGGTTTCCTGGGTGTTGTAGCTGCCGTAGCGCAGACGCGCCTTGGTGTAGTCACCGCCGGTGCGGGTGAACATATTGACGTTGCCGGCAATGTTGTTCAGGCCATAGCGCGCATCGCTGGTGCCGCGCACCACTTCGATACTGTCCAGTTCCAGGGGGAAAATCATGTCCATAAACGGCATGTTGCCGTCGTTGCTGTTGCTGGGGATGCCGTCGATCAGCAGCTTGACCGCATTGACTTCGCCTTCGCCGTTGAAGCCGCGAAAGGAGATTTTCCCCGAGGTGGTGCCTTGGTTGAACGGCGTCAGCAGCACCCCCGGGGCGCGGTTGAACAGTTCCCAGCTGTAGTTGACCGGCATTTTTTCAAGTATGTCGCCACCCAGGATATCCACCGAACTGAGCACGCTGCTGGTGCTCAGGGGACCGCTGGCAACGCTGTCGCCTTGCACGGTAACGGTGCCCAGGGTCAGGGCTGAGGTTTCGCTGGCATCGGCCAGCGGGTTGAAGGCGAACAGGCCGATGCAGAGCAATGGCCAGGACGGGCGCGGTAAAGCCCTGCGTTTGGCGCGCAGCAGCATGAATGGAGCAGGCATAGGGCAAGCTTCCTGATAACCGGAAAATTCTCAAAGACGTGGAGCCGCGCGCGCAGGCGCGACTGAGTACAGGGAGTACGACGGCGATCAGGCGACAGGGGAGGCGCGCGGGCTCAGGCTCGGCCAGCGCACCCTGGGGTGCAGCGAAGGTAACAGCGGCGCGTCGAAGGCGATATCCGGCGCGAAGCGTGGCAGGTAGTGGCGGTAGTAGTCCGACGGCAACGCGGCCAGGCCCGCGTGCCCGCAGCAGCAGTCGGCGTGGTGCATGGGGCTGGTCGCGGGGCCAGACTTGAGCGGAGCGAGCAGTTTGTCGATGCCGGACGGCAAGGTGTTCGCGGTGCCGCCGGAGCAGAATCCGCCCCACAGCATCAGGCGCATGTCCGGCGGCTGCATGGCGCGACTCAGCGGCATGGCCAGCAGGTTCAGCAGCAATGCCAGGCAGGCGATCCAGGGGCTGAGGCGTCGGAACGTGGCCATCACAGCAGTCGCACAAAGGGGGCGGATATTTAGCCGCAGTCTGGCGACGAAGTAAAAGCGCTTCGCCGTGCCATTTTGCCGCATGGGCTCGCGCGCCAGAAAACCGCAGCGTTACTGATAAAGGTCAAGGTGTCCCCGCTGGGAACGCGCACCCTTGGACTATCACTCACCCACTGGCCGCGTGCCGAGGTGCTTTATGTCTGCGTCCGCCCGTTTACTGTTGATCGCCCCCCAAACCATGACGCGCACACCTGCGTTCGAGCGTGCCGCGGCGCTGGCGAAGGCAATGCAATTACCGCTGCATATCGTCGCGTTCGATTACCTGCAGGCCTTGGCCTTTGCCGGGCTGTTCGCTCCCGAGCAGGTTCGCCAGGCGCGCGAAGGCTATCTGCACACCCATCGCCAATGGCTGGCAGCCCAGGCGCAGGCGCTGAGTGAACAGGGCCTGACAGTCACCAGCGAAGTGGTGTGGGTGCAGCATCCCTATGAAGAGATCCTGCATTTCGTCAAAGAGCTGTCGCTGGCGTTGATTATCAAAGACGCCGAGGACGATTCCGGGCTGAAGCGGGTGTTCTTCACCCCGCTGGATTGGCAATTGCTGCGCGATTGCCCGGTGCCGGTGCATTTGGTCACCGGGGATGCGCGACCACGACCTCGCCAAGTCTTGGCAATTGTCGACGTGCTGCGCAGTGAAGAGCAGGACATCGTGTTCAACGACCAGATTGTCGCCGCCGCGCGAAAACTGGCGGTCGAATGTGCGGCCACCCTTGAACTGGTGCATGTGTATGACTGGACAGCCGCCTATGCCATGGACATGGGCGTCGGCGTATTGCCCCTGGCCACCGGGATCTACGAGGCACTGGGTTCGGCGCAGGAGGAGGCGTTCGCGGCGTTGGCCGAACGCCACAGTGTGCCGCCGCAACATCGCCATTTCCTGGAAGGCACCCCCGTACCGCGCATCTGTGAATTCGCCGAGGCCCATCACACCGATGTGATTGTGATGGGCACCGTGCAGCATGGCGGCCTGGACAAACTGCTGGGCACCACCGCCGAATTGCTCTTGCAGCGGGCGCCGTGCAGCGTGTTGGCGATCAAACCGGGCAAAACGTTGTAGCGCAGCGCAGGTGGGTTCAGAACGTCGGTGGACGATGACAACCGGCAACGAGCTGCGTGAGCCCGCACAGATCGTGGACCTCGACATTGCGGCTGTTGATCGTGACGAGCCGCAAGTCGCGCAGGTGGGCGATGCTGCGGCACACGGTTTCCAGGCGCAGACCCAGGTAGGAGCCGATCTCCTCGCGGCGCATCTTCAACACGAAGCGTGTGCCGGAATAACCGCGCGCACTCAGGCGTTGCGACAAGTTCAGCAAAAAAGCGGCCAGACCTTCGTCGGCATTCATGTTGCCCAACAGCATGAGCATGCTGTGGTCGCGCACGATTTCCCGGCTCAACAACCGATTGAGGTTGTGCTGCAGGGAGGGCAGGGTTTGTGCGAGCTTTTCCAACTGCGCGAAGTGCATGGGGCAGACTTCGCTGTCTTCGAGGGCGACGGCACTGCATGCGTGTTCGTCGGCGCTGATGGCGTCCAGGCCCAGCATCTCTCCAGGGATCTGGAAACCGGTAACCTGCTCACGGCCGTCCACTGAAACAATACTGGTCTTGAATGAGCCGATGCGGATCGCGTAAAGCGAGCGCAAGGGGTCGCCGGCGCGGTACAAGGCCGTGCCTTTTTTGACTCTGAAGCGTTGCACGATGAGCTCGTCCAGGCGATCGACTTCCTGGCTGGAGAGGCTGATCGGCAGGCACAGCTCAACGACGCTGCATTGGGAGCAGGCTGACTTGAGGTGCTGAACGCTGATGGGCTGAGTATCCGGCAAGTGGCGTGCCTCCCCAATGATCACCGATCAAGTCTAGGTACTGCGTCATGCCTTGCCAGCCTATTGCTGTCATTCCTGAGATAAACCGACGAGCGGAAAAGAAGTCCGGCCGAATGGATTGAGGAGAAGCTATCGGCGAATTCGCTCGAGTGGCTGGGTTAACTCCTATGCACCCGTCCAGTCAGTTCGGTGGGTTTACTTGATAAAAATCAGCACCTGCGCGAACGAGCACTCGATACTGAGGTTGGCGCTTTGCCGGATACACCTGTTCAACGGCAGAGCGAGCCCACCACACGCACTGCTCAGGTCTTGGTTTGCCGGAGTATGGGATGCTCACGCTTAGTCGAGTTCTGTTGCTTGCATCGACCGACACGGCCCACACACCTGCCTTTTTACGCGCCCATTCGCTGGCCCATGCCACCCATGCCACGTTGCAGATCCTGAGGTTGGAGGGTGTTGACGCGTTCAAGCATGACGTGGGCAGCGCCGCAGATGCGGCGCGGGTCGTTGAATATGTGAACTGCTTCCAAGCCGATCTGGTACTTACCGACTGCCTGTATGTGCCCGCACTGGACCGTGCGTTTCATCGCCCGTTGGATAGCTGGCTGCTGCGCAGGGGTTCGGCGCCGTTGTATCTGGTCACCCAGGCCACGCCACCTAAACCTATGAAGGTGCTGGCGAGTGTCGACCTGTCCCATCTCGAAGACATGACCTGGGGCCTGAACGAACGCATCCTCGAATTGGCCCAGGCCGTGGCGGCGCCATGTGGTGCTGCGTTGCACCTGTGCAATGTCAGCGGTTGGACCGTTCTGGGCGACAGTCCCATGAGCGTACCGACCCGTAGCCTGGACACGCACTTCAAAAAAGCCGTGCGGGACGCCCAGCACGAAGCGCTGGAAGGGCTGACCGAGCGTTACGGCATCGAGCGTGAGCGTCAACATGACCTCAACGGTGTGCCGCACCAGGAGATCACTCGGTTCGCCCGTTGCAATGCTTTCGACACACTGGTACTGGGCGCGGCGGCGCTCGGCACCGACGGTGTGCTGGGCTCCACCGCCGAACGCGTGCTTAACCGTACGCCGTGCAACCTGCTGTTGGTCCAACCGCCGTCACGGTGCCGCTGATCGAGCCTGTAACCGTGCAAAAAAAAAGCCCCTTGGCGAGAGATCGGCAAGGGGCACCGTGGCTAAACCTCAGTTGTTTTTGATCGGCACCACTTTATCGGCCTTCATGGCTTCGGCTTTTTTCGGCAACGAAATGCTCAGCACGCCTTTGCTGAAGCGTGCGTCGATCTTGTCGGCGTCGATCCCTTTGGGCAGGTTGAACGCCCGTTCGAAGGCGCCGTAGTGACGTTCGCTGAGGTGGTAGCCTTGGGTTTTTTCTTCCTTGACCGCCTGCTTTTCACCCCGGATGATCAGGCTGCCGTTGGACAGTTTGATCTCGATGTCCTTCTGATCCATGCCGGGCAGTTCGGCGGTGATTTCGTAGCTTTTGTCTTTCTCGGTGATATCCACGGCAGGCGTGCCGTGACCGATCAGCTCGCGGCGCCAGAACGGTTCGACATCGAACAGCCCGCGCCCAAAGGGGGACGGCATGGGGCTACGGTTGAAGTCGTCGAACAAGTGGTCCACCTGCTGGCGCAGTTTCTCCAGCGGGCGCCAAAGGTCGGCGGACAACGGATGCTGGGTGCCTTTCTTTTCGGTAGTTACCGGCATTTTCTTCGCGGAATTGCTCATTGCGGTACTCCTCTTCGAATGAACGGTAAGCGGCGGGCAACCTGCCCACGGCTTACCAAGACAGAACACAAGCGGCTATAAGCTCAGCGCTCCGGACCACAGCATCCAGCCCGCATACGCAGCGGCCGCCCAGATGATGATCAGCAGCCCGGTTTCGGGGCCGTTGAGCGGTTGGCCTTGGCGCGCTTTCATAGTGCCCAGGTAGATCAACGAACCCGGGGCGTACAGCAACGCGCTGAGCAACATGTACTTGGGCCCGGCCGCGTACAGCAGCCACAGGCAATACAGCGTGGCCACGGCCGCGATGGCCATGTCGCGCAGTTGCAGGGCGCGGTGCCCGGCATAGGTCTGGCCTTGCCAGGCCATCTTCAGGGCATACAGACCACTGAACAGATACGGCAGCAGGATCATCGAGGTGGCCAGGGAAATCAGCGCCAGGTAACTCGCGCTTGAGTAGAGCGTCAGTAGCAGGAACAGCTGGATGCAACCGTTGGTGATCCACAACGCATGGGCTGGCACGCCTTGGTTGTTTTCCACCGCCAGCGCACCCGGCATGACCTTTTCCTTGGCTGGGGTGAAGATCGATTCCGCTGCCAGCAGCGTCCAGGCGAGCAGGGCGCCACCCACCGAAATAATCAAACCGACACTGATCAGCACCGCGCCCCAGGGCCCAGCCGCAGCCTCAAGCACACCGGCCATCGATGGGTTTTTCAGGGTCGCCAACTCAGGCTGCTTCAGAACGCCCAGCGACAGCAGCGACACGGCAATCAACAGAACCAGAGTGATCAGAAACCCCAAGACCGTGGCGCGACCGACATTCGCTCGCTCCGCCGCGCGGGCAGAGAACACGTTGGCCCCCTCAATGCCAATAAACACCCACACCGTGACCAGCATGGTGCTCTTGACTTGGTCGAGGGTACTGCCCAGCGCTGGCGCGCCCCAGAAATCGACACTGAATGTCTCGCGCTGAAAGGCGGCGATCACCAGGCCGATAAACAGCAGCAACGGCACAATCTTGGCCACCGTTGTCAGCGCATTGGCCCGCGCGGCGGTGCGCATGCCGCCCAGGATCATCCAATGCAAGGCCCACAGCACTACCGAGGCGCCAAGGATCGCCGCTTTATTATTGCCTTCGCCGAACAACGGGAAGAAGTAGCTCAGCGCAGCGAACAGAATCACCAGATAACTAACGTTACCGATCCAGGCACTGATCCAGTAGCCCCACGCGGAATTGAAGCTCAGGTATTCACCGCCCAGTGCGCGGGCGTAGGCGAACACGCCATTGTCCAGCGCCGGTTGGCGGTTGGATAACGTCTGGTAGACCAGCGCCAATGACAGCATGCCGATGCCAGTAATCAGCCAACCAATCAGAATCGCCGCGGCCCCGGCACTGGCGGCCATGTTCTGCGGCAAGCTGAATATGCCGCTGCCGATCATTGACCCGACCACCAGAGCGATCAACAGGCTCAGGGATAAGCGCTTTGGCTCGACCTTTTGCAAAGCCCCCGCAAGCGGTTGTGGGGCAGTCGTCGGCGCGATGGGTTGAGTGTCTTGCAGGTGCGTAGCCATGGAAGCCTCCACAAAAACCAACGTTTCTGCAGCCATCGAGGGCGATGGCGCGACTGCTGGCTCTAATGTGTGAGTGAATGACCAGGGCCTGCTTGATATATATCAAGAACAACGCAAACGCAGATTGAACTACCGCTGTGGACGTGCCTGGGGGAGGGTGTAGATCACTGATCTGTCAGGTTTTTTCATTCGGGGTTTGTTTCATAAAGCCGCCACTCGACCTTGCATCGACGCGCTCGGGTCTATATATTCCGAACCCTGCTGCACCGCGCTACCGCCCGAATGGCGAAACTGGTAGACGCATGGGACTTAAAATCCCCCGCTCGTAAGGGCGTGCCGGTTCGATTCCGGCTTCGGGCACCATCTAGAATCAAGGGTTTGCGGGCGAAAGCTGATGCAAGCCCTTGTTTGTTTCCGGTCCGCAATAATATAACTGGTCCGCAATTCACTTCGTTGGTGAGACTTTCTTGCCTTTCCGGTTGCGGATGTACTGCTCAGTCATGACTACGGTGGTATGCCCAAGTTGATCCTTGGCCTGCATGATATCGCCACTGGATTCGGCCTTGTCCGTACCGGCTTTGGCGCGCAGATCCCGCATTTGAAACTCAGGCTTAGCCACACCGGCAGCTTCCCTCGCTATATCAAATCTCCTACGCAACATTGCCACCGTCATCGGTGTGCCATCCTCTGCAACGATCAGCCGCGTCGAGCGGACTTTGTGCCCTGACTTTCGGGACATTATTCGATCAATCAAAACCTTCAGTTCGCCGGTGACCTCGATTCGACGTTTTGCCTTGGTTTTCCCCTGAAGGACCCAGATCTGCCCATCCCTTACGTCTCTTTCGTCCATCAACCGTGTGTCCGTGACTCTTTGACCAGTCAAGTAGGCGAGGTCCATTGCATCACGCAACCCCGCGTCAGCCTTGTCGTGAACTCGCTTGAACAGTTCGTCCTCAACATAGGTGTCCCGCCCAGTCTCCTTGTTGCCTTTGATTCCGGCGCAAGGGTTCGCAAGTGATGTATAGCCCTTGTCCCTGGCGTAGTTCCATATCGCGCTGAGCAGGGCTTTTTCTCGATTGGCTCTTACCGGCGCTGACTTTCGCCAGGTCAGATACTGGCGAACATGAAGGGGCTCGATCCTCTCAAGTGGTGCGGGCGGATCATCGAAGAACGCCATTAAGTTTTTCAGTTCGCGCTGGTTGTCGAGCTGAGTCGCTGCGCCCTTGGTGGGCACAACTTCAACCAGGTACTTTTCTGCGACGTACCGAAAGGTGATCACCCTGGTGACCAGTTCGGTTGAAGTGCGATCACGCTCCAGTTTTGCGTACGCCATGATGGCCAAGCCGTAGTCACTGCCCAGGGGTATTTCCTTGCGGTCCTTTCCGCCGGTGTCGTAATAGTAAAAAACCCGGCCGCTGGCCTTCTTGCGCTCTCTTAGCCGCGCTATGGAGCCCGGTTTACTTGGTCTTCTTCCCATTTCAGCTTGCCTTGCGTGGTTTCCATACGAGTTTCTCTGGCTCGGATATGCCGACGGCAGTAACTGCCATGGCTGTCACGCTCGGCCAACCGTTCATTTTGATGGTGTGCCGGATGCCGTTTCTTTTGAGGTTCAGGATCTGCCCAGCCTTTGTCCGAGCGCCGGTCAGCTCGCAAACCTCTTCATGCGATAGGAATTGAACTCCGCTCATGGATCGCTCCGTGCGCCCGTAGTGGGCCGCGCTGTCTTGATGATGTGAATGATCAGGCCGAAGCTGGTCAGCATCCACGCGCAAGTGCCGCCGAACGCATAAAGCAGTGCCTCGGTGGTGCCGGTGAAAACCAAGTCAGGGCCAATCCAGAAGATCCAGCAGCCGCTGGCGACCAGGTACAGCAAAGCGCCCAGCAGGATCAGGGTGAGTTTTATTGCGAACATGGGGTGTCCTTGCCGCGCTGGGCGGCAGAAGGTGGGTTAGGGTTATTCGTCGTCGGAGTCAGGATCTTCATCATCGCCATGGCTGACGCTGATGGGCAGTTTGCCAAGGCGATCCATTGCCAGGACGATCCCGATGCGCAAGCCCTTAGCCATATCTTTTGTCAGCATGATGTCGACTGGATCATCGGCGCCAAGGGAAAGGGTCGTGCCTTCCTTGGAATTGTCGATAATGATCTGCAGCTGATCGGTCTGCCGTTTATGCCAGGCAAGCAGCGCTTCGATCATCTCGCCGACATCCTGCGGGGCGCCTACTGAGCCCTCCAGCGCGCCTTTGACGAGTTTCTCCAGCTCCATTTTTTCAACTTCGGCGCGCTCGAGCTGGTCGTCGGCGGCGAATGGCCCGCCAACCATCGACCAGCTGCTGGCGAATACTTGGGCTTGTTCCATGATGGCTTTTACAGTTTTCTCAGACATGCGAATTCCTCGCCCGTCGTTCACCGGCAGGCTTGATGGGTTGATAAAAAACGAGAGGCCTAACGCTTCTTAACTTGTAAGATATGTTTAGGAATTTATTGAGGTTTGAAGGAATGGCGGTCTCAGAAGGGGTGCGTGTTTCAATAATAGCTGGCTTGGCGGCGGTTTTTGGGGGGTTGGTAGGTGCTGGAATATCAGGATATTTCGCAGTAACCGCAGTTAAAGAAACTGCAAGGTCACAGAATTCGTTAGCGCTTGCACAAACTAATAAGGAGAAGTCCGTACCGTTTTTTTCTGCGTTGCGCGTAATGAACAGAGTTGCGTTAATCGAGGGTGCTACTTTAAAAGATTTTGAGGCTGCTTGGGTCGGCCTCGACTCCGCTGCAGGAATGCTTGAGCCATATCTAGATTATGGACAGGCAATGAAGATGGAAAAAATAGTTCGCGGTTATAGGTCGTTTTTTGAACTCGAAGGACCGGGGTTGCGCGGTAAGGCTAGAATTGAGCTGGTCAGCGATATCTCTGAGTTTATGTTGGAGTTTCATGTTTCGAATGAGCGTCTTGCTTTTAATGCTCAAGCATCTCCTGAAGAGTTAATCGAAGATCAGAAGGTTAATAAGTTGCTCCTTCAAAAGCAGTTTAATGGAGAACTAAAATTTCATGAAGATGATAAATCAAGTAGTAACTAGTAGTTCGTCACGGCAGCTCCTTCGCCGCTATAGCGGCTGACTTTAAAGGGGGAGGGGTTACAGGTTTTCGGCTGGAGTACGGATGTACTCCTATCGGGATGTGGCTAACTGAGTCTTCACGGCGAGGCCAGATACGGCCTTGCTGTAGATGTACTTGATCTGATCCCACGGGATGGTGTGTTTCTGCCCGTACTCACCTTCACCGTCGCAGATTGAGCAGCCTTCGGTTGGCTCTTCAAGCTCGCAGCATTCAGGGCATTCTTTGGTAACCAGCAACTTGAACTCGCCAAGTAACAGGGCTTTGGCACCATTCTCGGCGGTAAGCTGGCGAGGCATGATGCAGTAGCCATCGGGCACCACCGCTACCGGCGCGGGCTGGTCGGCGTAGAGCGCGCGAACCTCATACTGCCATTCGTTTATGAGTGGATTTTTCTGGTAGTTTGCGAACGATTCTGCCGAACACTTCTCCCACGGGAACCAAGCGCGCTCACCATCTTCTGCACGCCAGAGCGGTCGTGTGCGTGACTGGTACTCCACCGGCTCGCCCTGGGGCAGGGCGGCTGGCTCGACCGGCAATAGCTCGTAGCCCATGGCTCGCCACTTGTCTGCGTTCGGCCCCTCCTTGATACCCCAGGGTTTGCCGTTCACTTCCATCGCGAGCCACTGAATAGCAGGCGCATCCAGCAGGGCGCGCAGCTCTTCACGCCTTCCGCCAAGGTCCATCACATTCCCAGGCGTTACAAGCCACTCGATAAGCTCACGCGGCACACCGTCAATCGTTTGGCTGGTGGTCATGGCTTTTGCACCTGAGTGATGGCTGTCAATGCAGCGCTGAGACATACGGCCGCTCGCTGGCGCGTAAGGCATGTCACGGTAACGACAGTGATGCTTGAGCCGCCGCGAGCAGTCCATGAACCGTCAGGATTTTGCGTTACCTCAATTACGTGACTCATAAATACCTCAGCAAATCAGTTGTGCCACTGCCAGCAGGCACCAGCAGTAGGCGGGGAGTTGGGCTTTCATGGCTTGAGGAACTTGGCGATATCCCTTTCAAGATCCGCCCAGCCGCCATCCTCAATGACTGCACGGGCTCGTCGAAGCAGGTCTATTGCCGCGTCATTCCGCTCATCCGCTGCGGTCAGGCGCTGTTGCAGCTCACCCACCAGCCTATCCCCTGCCTGACCGTTGCGAAGCTCTGATTCGCGCTGCTGCTCTTTTTGGTCGAGTTGGCGCTGGAGTTGGTCGCGCTCGGCAGTGACACGGTCGAAGTCGGTGCCAAGGTTGTAGCGAACCGATGCATCTCCACTTCCGCACTCTTCGCACGCATGCCATACATCGTCTTCGCACCACTCTCGCTGCATGTGTTCTTCATGGCATGCGGGAGCAAGATAAATTACCGAATGCTCTTTCACTTCACTCATGACCCACCTCCCTAGCTTTGGCGCGGGACTGAGCGCAGGCGAGCCAGCCGCCCCATGCCGCCTGATGATATTCCTGGCGATAGCACCCAGCAGAGTCGCGATACAGATCAGGCTCTCCGAATCCAGCTTCTTCCGAAGCTTCGATCATTGAGTCTTCAAACAGCTGCCGCTCCTTAGCCTCGTCGAAGATGGATTGCGGTTGCGCAGGTGAATATAGCGCTTCCTTGATCGCTACAATCTTGTCCGAAGACATGCGAACCACTAGCGCTGGATCATCCAAAAGGCTTTCCAGTAGATCAGCCGGCACCAGCTTGAATTCAGTAGTCATACGGTATTCCTTGCCGGGCCATGCCCGGGCGGTGGAGTGGGGGCATTTATAAGTTGCTGGTGCGCATTACCTCTTTCATCCATTGAGGTTTTTGCATATGCGACGATTGAAGCGCCTTCTGGGGCTGGTCTTAACCATCCTGCGGCTCATCGATGAACTCGACCAAGACGGAGGTGACAAAGACGGGGACCGATGAACCGAGGTGATACGATGGGCCTTCTCTGAAGTGGGAAGGCCCATGACCAAGCACGATATTTACGATGAAATCGACGGCTTTCAGGTTTGGAACTACACGGAGTGCGACAAGGCCGATGAGGGCCGGGAGACCTGGCGTATCAACGTCGAGGTAAAGCGTAGTGGTGAGGTGGTGGTTCCGGTTGTTGCCGGTGACCGAACCTATGTTGGCCGTGGCCTGGCGCAGGTTGCCGGGCGTTAGGTCGGGGCCCGGTTGATTGCTGGCGCAGACCTATAGGCCTTCTGTAAGCATGGTGGCATCTAGTCGGTGTATTCGGTCGAGTTGATTTGGAGATGGTCGTTATGGTGTGCGCACTTTGCAAAGAAGAGAAAGGAACGCTTATCGACAGCCACTTTATGCCAGCAGCGGCTTATCAGCATGTTCGAGGAACAGAAGAAACGGGTAATGGACCGCCCGTGCTGATTTCCCTTCGAAGGAAAAGTGCAATCCAAACAGATAAACAAATTAAGCGCCCACTGCTCTGCAGCGATTGTGAGGATCTTTTCTCGAAAAAAGGGGAAAGGATGATGGGGCAGCTTTGGGCTACTGCGTCAGGATTCCCATTACTGGACTTGTTAAATTCAAAGGCCACAATCTCCAAGGGTGAGAGATTCGACATGTACGACGGTCGCTTGCTGGATGCAGGCGTTGTGAGCTCGATTTTCTACTTTGCAATGAGTATCTTTTGGAGGGCGCAGGTCTGGGACTGGGGCTATGAGGAGGATCCTTACAAACGTGCGCTCGGAGAACATTATGAATCGAAGTTCAGGAAGTTTTTGTTAGGTAGAGAAACGCTGGATAACGTGTTGTTGTTCGTCAATGTGAATTCCGACTCAGATACTACGGCCGTTATGACGTTTCCTCTTTCAGGGAGAAGCGGCGCGGATCGACTTCACACCTTCAGTCTGCTTGGCTTCAAATTCACCATGTATGTTGGTCGATCAATAAGCTCTGCGACCCGAGCTCCATTTGAAATTCATAAAACGCAGATCATGTTTGTTTCTTCAGACCTTAAAAAATCGGCCTCATTTCAGAAGTTGGCAGTCAGAGTTCAATTAGAAGTGGAGGCGAAGGGGAAATTGAAAACTAGTTCCGCGAATAAATTCAATCATTCACAAAGACCGTAAGCGGAAGAGCATCTGTTCTGGCTGTCGTTTCGAGCGATCAGGTCTACCATGTCGAACTGGCGGCCGCCGCGCGCGGTGTTGCTCCAATCGACGATCCTGTCAATTCCGTGCGTGACTGCGCTCACCTTGTCATCTGACCGGACGGTGGGGTCGGTGACGGTGGCGAAGAACGTGGCGGCACCGCGCTTGCTGGCTATGCTCACCAGTCGCTCCCACTCACGAACCCTGTCAACCTCCTCTGGCCACCTGGCCGCGATCTGCCGGAGCTCGTCTTTCGCGCACATGATGCATGGCATACAGCCAACGCGATTGCAGCCTTGCAAGTACAGCGGGTTCGGCTTGATACCGGCTGCCCGGTGAGCCTCAAATACCGAATCAACTGTCCACTTCAAGATTGGCCGGTAGTTGAACAGGCCGCCTCCAACCTCATTGCACTCTGCAAGGTACCTGCGGGCCGGCGATTCATCGGCCCGAACGCCTTGCCAGGACAACAGCATGTTCTCGCCGTCCATGAGCGGCAGATATACCTGCTCGATGATCGGATTGCGCTTGAGCTCGTCGGTGCAGAAGCGGGCTTTGGTGCTGGGGAATCGACCTTTCCATAGGCACAGGTCCAGAAACGGGTTTCCAGTTGGGTGCAGAACTTCCAGAGCACCCAGCACCACCGATTCCGCCACACCCTTTTCGCGCCACTTGGTCTCGATGAATTTGCGCTTTCCGGCGATCTGCCTGGAGAAGTCTGCCTTCACCCAGCGAATGGGAACACCCGTGGCTTCAGCCAGGTAGTGGATGTAGTCGTACGTCTCTGGATGCTCATGCCCGGTGTCCGCAACAACGGCACTCAGGTTCGGCACCTCCAGCTCGCGGGCGACCAGCAGCGTAGCCGTGCTGTCTTTACCGCCGCTCATGCTGACGATGTTGTGAGTAGGCATAGGGGATCCTCGCCGGCTGGCGTGATTCGTTGATATGGGGTATTTGTGATCGGCTAGAAATTTCAAAAAAAGGCAGAGTTATGAACGGTCTTCACGAGAAGCATTACTTGCTGCAAAACGCCGTTGAGGCCTTCATTACACACACAGGAACGGAGCGCGATAGGGCTGAGAGCGCGATACGTGAGCTTGGGCCGCTCAAGGCTAAGGACTTTCCAGAGCACCTTGAGGCATCTAACTTCGGCCAGATCGAAGGTTTCGCAAAGCAGCTTCGATCCGGCAACATTTCCGAAGAAGGATTGAAGCGGCTTCTTTGCAACATTTGGGCGCTTTACAAATCAGTCTCGGCATCAAGGGATGCTGCGTTGCGAGGTTCAGCGCAATAGGTGAAGGCAGGTCAGGCCGCTTTGCGCTGACCAAGCACTGTCTGGCGTGCCGCTTCAAATTCGCTGCCGAGGATCTCGGCGGCGCCCTCGATTTTCTCGTTTCCATCCTCAAGGCGGATGCCGAGATTCAGGTACACGACGCCATCAAGCTCGAAGAACACACCACCGCACATCCACAGGGCGCCTGGGTTCAAGCCGATCGCCTCCCAAGCTTCGTCCATGTCGATGCTGGCCGGGCAATGCTCTTTCCACAGGGCCGAAAGGCGCTCATGCTCGGCGACCAGGGCGGCGCGTGCTTCCTTCGGCGTCCCTTTCGCAGGCTTGGCGCTTGAGCGTAGCGCTCGGTAACCGTACTGGTGCCGGACGGCACCAGTGCACATCCAGATCACGGCTTGAGCTGAGCTTCACGCCGCCAACGTAGCTGCGGCTGCCGGAGCGCATTGGCGAAGTCTCGCCGCCGAAAACCTGGCCCAGCTTGGCGCGCTGCGCGTTCCAGGCGGCTCGCTTGGTGTCCCAGGCCTTCACCGCAGCAACCACGGCAGGCGCGGTGGTCTTGTACATGTAGTTGCTCATGGATTATCTCCAGTCAGGCGCCACCACGTGACGAGTGGTGGCAATTTGTCTATATTTCGCTTTTATGTGCGCAGGCAGCGAGAGAGAGGAGCAGGGAATGGCGAAGCAAGGTACAGGCAGGGTGGTAAAAGAGGCTGTTATTGGGCTCGAGGAGGGGGTGACTAAAAAGTGCTTCATTGTCACCCCGATTGGCTCAGATGCGTCGCCAACCAGAAGAGCTGCCGATGGACTGATAAATGCAGTTATGAAGCCTGTTTTAGAGAAAATGGGGTTTGAGACATTTGTCGCTCATGAAATTGCAAGCCCCGGATCAATTACTCGCCAGGTGATCGAACATATAATTTATGACGATTTGGTGATTGCAAATCTAAGTGAACTTAATCCCAATGTCATGTATGAACTTGCGGTAAGGCACTGCGTGGGGCTACCTATCGTTGTTTTAGCGGAAAATGGCACGCGACTCCCATTTGATATTTCTGACGAACGTACCGTATTTTTTCAAAATGATATGTACGGTGCTGTTGATTTGAGTCCTCGTCTTGAGGCTGCTATAGACGCAGCATTAATAGGAGGCGAGCCAGATAATCCAGTATACAGGGTAACTCAAAGTAGAGTCCTGAGAGAATCGGTTGAACCCGATGATGCCCAAGCGTTTTTGATTAGGAAGCTGGACTATATTGAGTCATTCATTGGCGAGATTAAGCTCCGTGGCGTCGTGCCTACGCCGCCCTCATTACCGATATTGAATGACGCGCAATTGGACTTCTTGGTTAACATAGAGGATTCAGGCGTTGACAATGTCTTGATTAAGGAGTTCTTGGCTTTAATGCCAGGGGTGACCAGTGTAAGATCTGTAAATAGCGAAAGTGCAAAGATCGCGTTTATTGTGTCTGCTAATCGTGAGATAGAATGGTCAGACATTGAAGTTCTTGAAAAGCATTTCAAGGTTCAAGCAAAACTTCTGAAAAAGCGTGCGGGAACTAAATCTTACTACCCAAAAAACCGATTCTAAAATTTTATGATTGTCGATATTTGCGAGACTAGCTTTGTGTAGCTGACACTGTTAGCTGCATTTTGCTCAAATTTTTTAATGCAAGAAATTACTTGGCGTCATCCCAGGCGTTCATTTTAAGCGATTCGGCGAAACCTGCTTGCCGTAATTTGCGCGCCACGTTTTCTGATATCTCGAATCCGTGGCGCTTAATTTCGAAGTAAGTGGCGGACTTCTCGGCGCCCATCGAGTGTGCATGTGCGATCAACCGCCTGATAGTGGATCGGTCCTTCGTTTCGCCCATTTCCTCGGTGAGTGCTGCCAACCGGTCACGCATCCCTTGGCGGAAGTAGTGACGGATGATGTCAGACGATCCTTTTACTTTCGGTGGCGCCGGAGGAAGATCCTCGTCCCGGCCATTCAGCACCAGTAGCTGCACTGCCTCACTGACTTCCTCGATCTCATGCCAGCGCATCAACTCGTCGAGCATCTGCCTGGTTCCGTACGGGACTGTGTGCCGCAGTTCCTGCTCGCCCAGTTCCTGCCGCTTCTCGGCAAGCTTAGCCGTTCGTTCTTCCTGGGTCACAGCCATGGCCTACCTCTTCTATTCCGCTGGCCGGCAGTGCGAGCCAGGTTTGACGTTTGCGTTGCTGGGGACGTGCTATGCGGCGCATGAATCGACCTTCACCTGGTGCCAGGCGCCGACCGCCTCGAAGATTCGCGCGGCGTGCGCCTCGTCCAGCGACAGGGTGTCGGGAATGGCGATCCAGCCCGAGGCCACCATCTGGCTTTGGTTTGCCTCGTCGCGCAACTTCTTGTAGCAATGCTCGATCACGTCTTCCAAGTGGTCGGAGAGGTAAACGCCATCGGGCGCCACCTCCATGGACTTGCTGTACCGGTCGCCGCGGGCGTCGATGCAAAGAGCGCTGAGGTAGATCGTCCACCGGTGCGGGATGCCGCAGACGGCCTGGCCAATTTTCCCGGGCGCGATGTACTTGAGCGACTTGTAATTGATCATGCCCTGGCGGCCGCTGGGGTCGATGTTGACCACCGCGACGTGGTCGGCGGCCAGCAGCGAGCGGCACGACCGGGCAATGCGCGCCTGCAGGTTATGCGGTTTGCGCTTGCTCATAATGCCTCCGCGAGTTTGCGCAGCGCTTCACGCTCGGCCCGGGTCATGGGCGGCTTGCGGCGCTTGAGGACGGTTGTCGGGTCGATGAATTCCGAACGCTTCGCCGGGTCTGGATTGATCGGCGGACTATCGCCGATGGTGAGCTCGCCGCCGGCGGCCAGGTGCCGCCGGACTTGACTGGAAAGCTCCAGCGCTTTCTCGCGTCGGAACTCGATATCAGATCTGAGGTTGCTGATCATGCTGCCGCCTTGCCGAGTGTCACCCCGGCCATGCTGAAGTTTGCACCCTGCGCTGCGACCATCGCGTCGAGCGCTTCCCAGTTGACCAAAAGCAGCGTGACCGGCGCCTGACCGTATGCCACTGCTTTGATCAGTGCCTCGAAGTCCGTCACGTTGGCCTGCAGCGCTACCTGCTCGACCACGTGGCTCGTTACTGGCTTTGTAGCTTGGGAGACGGGTGCCGCTGTCTGAACTGGCGCGGCGCGGACTGGCTCGGGCGCCGCCACTTTCTCCACGACTGGCTCTGGCTTGATGGCTGCCAGTCGCTGGGCTTCCTGCTCTTCGGCGATACGCTTCGCTTCGGCCTTTTCTCGCTCCACTTTCTGGTGTTCGGAGATTCGGAATTTGATCAGCGTCACCAGGTCGTCATTGGCCTTGGTAACCAGTTGCTGCACATCGCTGAACAAGAAGGCGTGATCAACGGCGAGCTCAGCCAAACTGGTCAGGTTCAAACGAATGCTATCGGCTGCTTGGCTAGCGTCGATCTTCGCCCGGGCAAGCTCGGTATCAACTGCATCCTGAAGGCTGGCGATAGTGCGCTTGCTCTTCATGGCGCCGACGAAGTCCGAAACGACATGAGGCAGCGTGACTTTGCCAAGGGTCTTGTTGATTGCGGCGATGTGATCCGCCAGCGCGAGCTCGGCTTTTTGTTTGATGTTGGTCTTCACCAGCAGCTCTTGAGCCTTCACCAGCTTGTCGACCTTCAGGCGAGTCTCGCGAGCATGGGCGCTGATGCGGTCCAGCGACGAAAAAAGCTCGTCGATGCTTTGGGTCTGCGACAGGGCCTGCTTCTTGGCGGCCGCGACAGCCTCTTCAACATCACCGCACCACTTGACCGCCTTCTTCGCGTCGGCGAAGTCCTGGTCCGTAGAGAGTGTGGTTTTCACCGAGTCGATGACCGCCAGGGCCGAATCTTCAAACACCTTCAGGTTGCTGGCGGTGACCATGCCGGTCAGCTCGATGCGCAGGGCTGGCAGCTCATCAGGCGCCTTGCCGACTACGATTGAAGGAGCGTCGACTATTTCGAAGTTGGCCAGGTCTGCCTCGAACTGTTTCCAACCCTCGATCAACTGGGTCGCGCGCCCGGCGACAGGTCGGTACTCCATGTGCACGAAGTTTTCCGGCGTGCCATCCGAGCAAACAAAGATAACCCGCTCAGCGCCGCTCACCAGCAGTTGCTGTTCAAGCTGCCAGTAGTAGTGCGGAGCCAGGTCGCCGGCTTTCACCTGGGCCACGACCGACTCATTCCACAGCTTGTGCTCGAACAGGGTCTCTCCGAGCATCGTGGCGCCGTCCATGGAGGCGAGCAAGTCGCCTTCGGTGGCAACGATCGGATAAAGCTCTTCGCCGATAAGTGCTTCGGCCAGCGGGCGAGCCATGGCTTCGGTTGCGTGGCCTTTGTCGAAAATGAACTGCTGAGACGGCGTGACATCGGGCGAGATGCCTGTCTTTTTGGCTGCGAGCAAATCGGTGCGGGTTTGGTACTTCGAGGCGCCCATCATTGCTGGTGCTTCTGAAGCGGTGCGGTACTGAGCGCGAAGGGCAAGCCACTCGGCGGAGCCTTGAGCTACGTTGTGAATTTTCATGCTGCGTCTCCATCGAGGGCTTTGAGGTTGGTGATTTTTTCAATCTGCGCCGGGCTCAGCGTGTACTTGCTGCTGATGGTCGCAATGAGGTGCTCTGGGCTGGTGCGGTTCGAGTCGATCAATGGCTGCCACTTCACGATGTTCTCGGTCAGCAGGTCGTCGGAGTAGGCGGGCAGCGCTTCCGGTTCAGACTGGGCTTGCTGTCGTGGGCTGACATCGCGCACCGGCTCCTCGAATGCCTTGCCCTCCATCTCATCCGCCGTTGGCGCCGATCCAACTTCAGGGAATGCTTTGCGCAGGGCCTGTGCCTCGGCGCATTTGGCGAGCTGGGCAAATGCTCGACGCTTCCACATGGCGTTGGGCGCCGCAGTGTCCTTGCTGGCTGTTGCGTAGTTTTCGATCCAGCGCTCGTTGGCTGTGTATTCGGCCACCAGGCCGTTGCTCATCTGCCGCTTGACCGTCACGCGGCACCATTCGGGATACGTGACTTCTACACCGCTCAACTGCGCAGTCACTGGAGGGCCATATTCTGGTTCGCTGATCCCTGCGTATTGACCGGTCCGCGCTGCCTGGATGCGGTACAGGCCGATGCCGGGCATCACCGTGTCCTGCATCTTTTTCGTCTTCGAGTTCCAGATCGGGACGATGTGCACCGGCTTCAACATCGGGTCCAGATGCGCGGCCTGGCAGTAGGCCAGGACCATCACAACCGAGTTCTTTTCTGCGCCGGGGTAGAGGCTGCTGCTCAGCACTTCAACGAGCGCGGCCTCCGACAGTGCAGGAAAGTTTTCGTCCTGCTTCATTACTGCTGACATGGGGAATCCTTGCCGCGATGCTCGCAGCGATCGAGATGAAAACTAGTGAGAAAAGACTGCTGGTATTCAGATATACGAGGTTGGTAGGATCACAGGCCGATAACTCACAAAGGGACTTGTCATGGCCAAGAAAAAGGCGCCTCCATCCTTCCTAATTAAATTTGAACCGATGCGGGTTTCAATCGAACATCGCGGGAAAGGGAGTAAGTTTGGAAAAGCTGATTCACTTTATATTCGGACCGAGCACGGCGTGGCGTCCATTCAATACGCCGGTGATATCGCGGAAGATGCTTACAATTTGATCCAAATGCCGAGCGAACCTGAGTTTTTACGAAAGCTGGCCAAACAACTGAAGGCTTTAGCGAAGAAACTCGACCCTACTGAGTGATTCGATCAGCGAGTGCGCTGAGCAACATCAGGAAGGTGAAGAGTGCGAGGGCAGAAAAGGAGCCGTGCCAGATGAGCAGGCGCTGGTTGCGCTGGCGGGTTGTAAAGGCCGAATCCTCACCGCAATCCGAGCACCTTTCATGGTTGGCGCTAGGCGCTGCGGCAGATCCCGCACCAGGTCCTCACGCTTGCGACCTATCAGCTCGTTGAAGGGAAGGCCGAAGCCCAAAATGGCGATGCGGCGCTCAACTTCATCGAGCTGCTCGTCGATCAGTGATTTAACCGGTGCGGTGGTCATGCGGCCTCCTTGCGGAGCCTGGTGATTTTCAGCAGGCGCTGGCAGTAGTGGTTGAATTCGTCGACGGTGATTGCGTCGCCGGTGAGCATGTTTGTGATCATCCGCACTACGACGGCTTGCGCGCCTGGCTCGCTGCTGGGATGCTCAAGCGCTTCAAGCGCCTCATCGATCAGGATGTGCGGACTCATAGGTCGGCATCCACATCGTCTTCGCGCTCTTCCCGTCCTGCTGCTACAGCGTCTTCGGCATACGGTCTCAGCAGCGCTACAGCGATCTTCTCGACCGCTTCAATCGGGCGTTGATGGCCCAGCAGGTCGGCTGCGTGAGCCCGGGCATCGCTCTGGCTGCCGAGCATCGCCGACAGCAGTAGGCGGGCAAACGAATCACGCTCGTCCAGGCCGTCGATCTGACGCTGGTTCAAGTAGCCCTGCAGGGCCGTGCAGAACCGGTCGAACGTCACCACGTGCGGCTGGCCGTAGCGGCGCTTCCACTTGATGTCGACGCCGCACACCAGGCGCTCTGCCGAATGCTCAAGCCAGTCCGTCACCTCGTCGCTCTCGCTGACCTCTGGAGGCAACTGAGCGTCGTAACGCTCCTGGCAAATATTCAATGCTGCGTTCATGGGCGCCTCCAAAGTGGCGGGTTGTTCACCTGTATTCGTCAACACTTATGCCTCCCGCTGGTTGCCGATGGGCGCGGGGGAGGAGTGCTGACGTAATAGAGGTGGGATGGGGGGTGCCGGTTACGCAGTCCGGCTCCTGCGCTCTGTGTGGCCGAGGCCAGGTCGAAAAGGACGGTGGTGATGCAGGTAGGCGGTTAGAGCCCGCGATTTCGTCCGCATCGGAAAGCAGTCTTTGAGGTGAGATACACGCAAGCGAGATACACAGCTCAATGGTGGCGCCCAACCGACCGCGCCAGGCCGGCAGACTGCTTACCGATACAGCCTGCGCTTCGGCGCGCAGGTGACCGGGCAGTTAACGACAGGCTGTCGTGGCGCTGGTTGTCAGGCTGCGGCCGGGATCACCACCAACACGGTGTTGACCATCGTTCCGGCTTGCTTGAATGAGGCTTCTGGAAGGGTTTCGATACTCCCGCCGCGCTGCTCTACGATCCCGCGAAAGCCCCGGGTCAGAGCGTCATCGCGGAAGGTCACACCGGAAGGCATGATCGCCACCAGTCGGCCGCCGGGCTTCAGGAACTTCAGTGCGTGAACAACGTGGTGAATATCACTGCGCTTTTTGTCGAAGGGCGGGTTCATCAGCACTCGGTCATAGATGGGTTTAGGCTCGACCTGCAAGAAGTCGCCAGGTTCGGAAACACCCGACAGCGGCAGCTTCAGTTCGGTCAGCGCTTTGTGGTTGTCCGGTAGCAACTCGTGCATGTCGACCATTACGCCTACCGCTGCGGAGTTGGCGGCCACCGCCAGTGCACCACGCCCGGCGCTCGGCTCCAGCACCATCATCCCGTCGCTGATCATTGCGAGGTCCGCCGCATGTTTTGCAACGTGTGGCGGAGTGGGGAAGAAGCCGAAGTCCTGAGGAACAGTAACCTCGCCGGTCATCAGGATGTTTTCGATTGCGTCGGCGGCGTCACCGGCAAACAAGTGCGCTTTTGCCTTGGTGTTCCACTTGCCGCCCGCAGCCTTCAGAGTTTTGTCGAGGCGCTGATACAGACTCTTATCGAGCTGGCCGGCGGTGATGAACAGCTTGTTGTCTTCGGTGCGAGAAGCGCTGAGCAGCGCCATCACTTCGTTATCGACTTTCATGTGTGACTCCCGGTTGTTTTCCCAATGCACCCGACCGAGCTGCAGTTGGGTGCATCAGTGAAAACTTCCGCCGTAACCCGCTTCTGGCGTCGGTCATCGGCTTGAATCAAATGTCCTTCCAGCCGCGGGCCTTTCGGCTTGTTCTCCCGCTGGATAACTGTTCTTGGCGCTTTACGCTGCACGCCCGGGTCAGTTGCCAACCCTCTGAACCGTTGAGGCCGGTTCATCGCTGCCTTTGAATCTAGGCCGGTTGTGATCCGGCAAGGGGTGTCGCTAAAGAGCGGTGCAGCTCTTGCTGCTGGCCGGCATCTTTCATTGCTGGCTTGAGGCGATAATCACAGAGTGTGTTTGTTGTGTCAACACGTAACGTGTTTGTATTTCTCATGATTGGATCACGCTGTGTGGTTTTTATAGGGAGATTGAGAAGGACGGGGCGCTGAACTCGCCTGCCGGCGGGCTCATTTAGTAATCGCAGTACTCGCGCCAGCCGATCCTTACGGCGCCATCATCCAAATGCTCGATCCTTATGCCGGCGGTGTCGCCGATGTCTTGGATGACCTGACGCCAAGCTTCAGGGCTTTCGTCGTCACGCCTGGAAACCTCAACTAGCTGGATCCTCTGTACTCGAGGAGAGGCAATTATGCGTTGCAGGCGATGGCCGACGAGTTCGTAGGAATTCCGGGGTTTCGACGTCGGGTAGGGTGTCTGGCTCATGCTTCGCTCCTTGCTATTACTGTATTTATATACAGTATTGGTGGTGATATATATTGGCAATAGGGTGCCGAGGAGTTTCATGCACAAATGCATATTTGAGCTGGTGGGAGCTTTTTGGCGCGCATGGAAAAGCCCGCGCGTGGCGGGCTTAGGTGCTATGGATAACGGTCAGTTAGAAAACTTCACCTCTGTCGCGAGGGCTTCCTTCGAGGCCTGGTACGCGGATTTGGCTTGCTGGTCTGTGGTGCGATACGGGCTCATGGTGGAGAGATAGGCTGACCACTTTGCATAAAGATCTTTGCTCAGTTCCGCTTGCCTGGTGGGCACCTTGGCGGCTTTAAGTCGGTTCACTGCTTCGTCGCCCTGCGCCCTGGCATGCTTGAAGCATTCGATAAGCGAATTGCTGTACTCGGCGATCAATGGGCGATTGCTGTACCGAACCGCATAGCTACCTGTCGTTGCCTCAAGATCACACTGCCATGCCGGCAGATCTAGCTGGCGCGAGAAGTTGATGGCTTCTGGCGACTTGGGGTCATATTTGAAATCAATGGGTTTGAACACATGCGGCGCTTTGGCGGGGCCGGCAACGGCAGATGCGTTTGGAGTTCTTTGTTGCGGTGCTACGCAGCCAGCCAAGGCTATCGTCAAAGCAGAAAGCAGAGCGTAGGTTTTCAAGCGCATGGTATCCCTCCCGTAATCGAGCCAGAACTTTACCATTCGTGGCGTACAGCCACCATTGGCGGGAAAAGCCGAACGGTCAAATCGCAGACAAAGAAAAGCCCACGATAGGGAGGGCGGGCTTAAAGGGATGTTCACTAGGAGCAGGGGTAACCGTAAGCGATCAGCTGTGAAAAGGTTGTGAAACCCCGGATACAAGAAGCCCGGCGCTGGGCCGGGCATAGAGTCAGGCGGCTACAGTGGCTCTAGGGATTTTCGCATCAGGCACAGAGATGCCTTGTTTGAAGAACATGATTTCGTCGCCCACATATCGCGCTTGGGCGGTGTAATGCAGCCCGTAAGTCAGTGCTTCGTTCTTGCTGTACATTTCACCGATTTCTGGCGCGTCATCGTACGAGACAACCCATGGCCTCTCGAAGTCAGGGGCCTGCAGCAGTTGAGCAATTTGCAGATGATCATCGTGCTTATAGAAGTTTCGGTATAGGCCTCGCCCTTTCACATAGTAAGGTGGGTCAAGGTAAATAAGCGATTGGTCTGGTAGAAACTCCGCTGCGCGGCTGAGTAAAAGAAAGGCGTCCTCGCAATATACCGAGATTCGATCTGCATTCAGTGCGATTCGTTCAAGCCTGGCCGCAATCATCTCTTTGCTGAATCGTGCGTCGAGTTTGTAGGCGCCAGTCTGCGCCTTACCGCCAATGACTCCGCCCTTGAGGATGCCCGAGCGATTGGTGCGGTTGACAAAAAGCGTTGCAAAACCCTTTTCTGCAACGGATAAGGCAGCGTCTTGGCCAAGCATCGCGGAACGCCAGTGATGCCATTGCTCCATATTTATTGGAGTGTCTCTTAGCAGCTTGAGGATTCCATCCGGATCGCTAGTGGCGGCTGACCAAAACGCGAATACTGCCGGATCGAGATCATTGATATGGATATGAGTCGCATGCCCGTCGAAAAGCAACTCAAGGGCAACACCAGCTCCGCCAGCAAATGGTTCGAGATAGTGTCCGCCTGCCAGGCCGTTAGCCCGCATCACCTCAGCAATGAAGGGCGCAAAGCGAGCCTTTCCACCGGGGTAGCGTAAGGGGCTGTATAGCTTGTTGGAGTACATTTTCTATCTCATCCTTTGAGGTCTCTGAGCCTCAGTTTAACGGCGTGCAGTATACTTGGCCAGCCGCTATTTCGTCAGCTTTGCGGTCCTGGTAGCGGCCAAAATCAGGTCAGTTTCAAATTTTTTGACCAGGTCAGGATGCTCCAGAAACCAAAGCTCAACTATTTTCCAATCCTTAATTTTTTGTAACTTGGCCTTCATCCAGCTTTTTGATGAGATCCGATTTGTAATGTTTACATCACCTTTAAGAAGGTGAGTGCCAATTTGGTCGCGGCTGACATGCATCTTTTCTAACGCTGATCGAGCAGTGGGGTACTTCTCGTTATCCTCCATTAGCTCTTGTAAAAACTCATAAATAGTCCTTTCCGGAGAAAAGCCATTTCCTGCCTTATCTGACCCCCCTGGAAGCTTCACCACATTTTTTAGGCTTGCGTTTATTGCTGAGTCTGCGTCAACAACTATCAGAACGGTTTTAAAGTATCTGTCGAAGCTTTGGAGGCCTTGCAAGTTGTTGCAGCCAACGCTTATCGGTATCGCCTTAAGCGTTCTTCCAGTGGCGGTATTTATTTGTCTCTTTAGCTTTTGGGTAAGCAGCAGGCCAAGCATAAAGTTTGCCTCTGCATCTTCAAGGTAAATTTTAAGGGTGTTATCAATTTTTGTTGGCTTTTCTGGTGGCTCGGGTGGAGTTAACGACATGTCGTTTTTTATTTGTACGAAAGACATATCTCGCACGAAACGAGGCGCTATGGAATCGGTCAGGTAAACAACAGAGTCAACTCTAATTCCTTGTTCCGGAATTGGATTTGTATCTGGATGAATGGCCTCTATCATGCACAGTGAATGAGTTGTACCTATAACTTGCAGTCTCAGTTTTTTTGCAACATTTTTTAACCCGTCTATAAGCGCTTTCTGTGCGTGCGGGTGGAAGCCAGCATCAATCTCATCGATAACTAGCAGTCCGCCTGGATAATCTGGCCATTCTCTCTCTAGACGTCTGAAGGACGCCAAGGCGGTGGCTATGGCGCTTAAACTATCTTGACCTAGCGAAACACTTTTGGGACTGTGAGGGTATTCGGGATGATTTGCAATTTTGTTGGTGCCGCGGATCGACTGGGTCGTGATCACGCCACTGTTTTTCTGTTTTCGCCCAGTGACATTAATAATGTCTTGGATGAAATCCTCAATGAATTTTCCGTCATCCTCAGTGATAGTGTTGTCACGTGTGCTTTCAACTAACTCTGGATTGCTCTCTCCAATCGGGATCATTCGCGTCATACCTAGATAAATTGTAGGTAGTGGCATCTTTGACGCAACGCCGATCGTGACCTTTCCGGTGGGATCTACATATTTTTTTGAAATCCTCGCCACGACTCTAGGTTCTATCCGGCTTGTGACCTTATCACTGTTTTTCACCTCGCGATGCGTGAATCCACATCTCATGGAT
This sequence comes from Pseudomonas sp. MD330_10, assembly GCF_042610415.1. Lineage (NCBI taxonomy): Bacteria > Pseudomonadati > Pseudomonadota > Gammaproteobacteria > Pseudomonadales > Pseudomonadaceae > Pseudomonas > Pseudomonas sp. MD330_10. The sequence continues at coordinate 339,076 of NZ_JBHGZU010000003.1, read as the reverse complement.
ATTTCATCACCATTCACGCGATAGTCAAGGTGTGGACTGGCCAACTTGTCTGCTTCCTTGTTTACAAGGTATTCAGTTTCATAATCAATATGTACTATTTCATTAAGTACGCCATTGAATAGCTTTCCGGTATAAGTCGGTACAATGCTTAGGGCTTTCGCAGTTTTTGACGTGATTCCGGAACCGTTTGCAACTAAGCCGAGTATTGTTGATTTTCCTATTCCATTATGTCCTGCTATTAAAGTAATTCTTTCAGCGAAATCAATGGAGATATTTTTAAGCTTTCGGAATGCGGGGGTTTCTATTCGAAGACTAAGAAGAGACAAGCTTTGTTTGCTGTTATTTGCCACCGCGGCTGCGGAGCTTTTTTTGCTCGTGCGACGATCCGTCATAGTCATCCCGTGATTATTCGGTACGTTTTAGATTTTCGGGTAAATCTCTGTAGTCAGGCGTACGGCAAGCTATGACCAATCCCTAACCCTATCCATTCAGGCCATAGTAATAGCTCAGAGCCATTATCTCAAACACAGCTACCAGAGAGCAGACCACAAGGAAGCAAGGGCTGAAGACCCGCTTGCGATGGGATGAACCGCCGTCCGGCCAAATGCCAGCTTCTCTTGTGAAAACCAACATGAGCGCCAGCAGAGCATAGGTCCACATCTTGTTCCAAAAGCTCTGCTCTCGCCATGAGGTCGATGGCTTTCCAAGGGCGGATGGCATCAGTAAAACTTCTGCAGCGCCTGGACAACCACGCCAACAATCCGGCAATTCTCGTCGACCGCCTCGATTGGGTAGCTCGGGTTCAGCGGCTTCAGAAACAGTCGACCGCCGTCGCTGACCAGCTTCTTGAATGTGGCTTCGTTGCTGTCAGGGAGTTTGGCCACGACTAGCTTACCTGGCGCAACCTCGGCCTCGGTATCCACTAGGATCAGCGTGCCTTCAGTGATGCTCTGGCCGGCGGGCGCCGTCATTGAGTCACCTTTCACCTTCAGCCAAAACGCTGTGCCCTTGGAGTCGTACTCCGAAAACTCATAGCTGTCGGAGAATCCCGCCGGGTAGGGCTCAACAGCCTCCGCCCAGGCGCCGGCGGCAACCCAGCTGACTACCGGGTAGCGGAATGATTTGGTGGGCTGGGCGGCGATTGAAATATTCGAGGGGCTTTCGCCAGGCAAAAGCAGCGCTGCCGGATCGATTTTCAGTTCATGGGCAATCTTGGCGATATCGTCAAGATTTGGCTCCCGAGCATCTTTCTCATAGTTTCCTATGCGCGATTGGGATTTCCACCCGCACGCCTTTGCCAAGGCAGCCTGAGAAAGCCCTGCTTTTTCTCTGTAGTGAGCGATGCGCGATCCGAGTGTTTTCATGCATCGAATTTTAATCACGGAGTGAAATAAATTCCGCCCACTTATTGTGTTTGCCAATAACACGTTATGTGTTTATCCTTGATTTATTGACCGCAGGAGCAGCGCAATGAACCTCATAGCAGAGTTTCGTGAGGAGGCCGGGATCACCCAGGCAGCCTTACACCGAAAGCTCGACTGGAAGCAGTCGCGGCTCGCTAACTACGAGTCGGGTGCACGCCCATTGAAGCTTGAAGACGCCCGGAAGATCGTCTGGGCGCTGAATGAACTAGGTGCGAAATGCACTTTGGATCGCGTTTTTCCGCAGCAATCTTCTGCGTATGTTCGGGCTGCCTAAGCGACATCCCTGTCCGCCGTTCCATTGAAGACAGATTAGAAGAGAGCAGTCCCCATGCAAACGTCCAGTTCCAGACACACCTTACAAACCCGTGATCAGGTGCTGGTCGCACACGCTGCAAACCAGATCGCACGCACCAGCCTGAGCCAGGACGACTTCGCCCAGGCATTGAGCCGCGAGCTGCACCTGTCAATCCCTGATCGCGCCAAGGAGAAGGTCGTACCTGACTTCAATTCTCCCGAACTGACCGGCGACGTCAGCGAGTTCGTGAAGGCGACCGGCCGTTGGCTCAAGCGTGTACAGCGGTGGCTGAACGGCGATCAAGAAATGCCGTCCTGGCTGGAAGAGTCGTGGGTCAACGCCCTTGAGCCTGAATACCGCGATCACTGCCTTAACGAACTGGCGAGCCGCCACGGCTTGACCGGCGCCCGTCAGATGACCAGCGACCAATGTGCGAACAAAAGCTTCGGTGCGCTAATCCGCGCGCTGGGCGATGTGATCGACACCGGCAGCGAAGTGTTCGACGACCAGGTGATGTGCGAACTGGATCTGCCGCACCTGCCAGCTTTCGCGAAGCAGTGCCGCCAGGTTGAAGCGAAGGCGGGGGAGTTGGGGCGCAAAGCTGAGCAACTGATGAAGGACGCCCGGCCGAATTTGAAATCCATTGCCTGAATGCCAGGCACAAAAAAGCCGACGTACGAGGTCGGCTTTTTCTACAGCGGTAAATAACTGGAGCGAATCATGCACCAACACACCGAATCGATCAATAGCCCCAACGTTCCCGTGCCACGATTTTCGCATTCTGAAAACGTGGCGCGGACAATGTCGTCTCGGGAAATCGCTGAGCTTACCGGCAAGCGCCATTTTCATGTGACGACAGACATCGAGAAGATGCTGACCGAACTGAAAGAAGATGCCACAGGTTTTCGTGCCATCTACCTGGACAGCATGAATCGTCAGCAGACGGAGTATCTGCTTGATCGCGAGCACACCGACTGCCTGCTGACCGGTTACAGCGCCGCTATGCGCATGACCGTGATTCGCCGCTGGCACGAACTGGAGTCGCAGGTGGCTCAGACTCAACCGCTTTCCACAATCGAAATCCTGCAGATCGCCATGGAGTCTGAAAAGGCCCGCTTGATGCTCACCGCCCAAGTTGAGCAGCAGGCCGCGAAGATCCACTCCCTGGAGAACCTCTTCAAGGAAGGCATGACACACACCCAATTCTGCAAGGGTCTCAATGGCGTCAATGTCATGCAGGTGGGTAATTACCTGGAAGAACGCAGTTGGCTCTACAACGAGAGCAAGTCCGGTACCCGTCACCGTGTTGGCTCGTACGCCCGCGACAAGTACATGACCGAGCACCAGGTCGAAGTCACCCCGCACGGCAAAGACCCGTTTATCTCCTACACGCCCGTTCTGTTGAAGAAGGGCGCCGCACGCCCGTACGACCTGTACCTGGCCGGCGAGCTGCCCATGAAGAAAACCTGGGACGGCCTGTTCACCCACGATAAAGCAGTGCGAGGTGCCGCTTGAGCATGGGCCTTATGGTAGCCGCGATGAAGCTTCGCGTCGGCAACCCATTGCGCAAGCTAGTGCTGATCAAGCTGGCTGACAACGCCAGCGACGTAGGCGAGTGCTGGCCGTCCTATCAGCATATTGCCGATCAGTGCGAGATCAGCAAGCGCTCTGTAATGAACCACATCACCGCGCTTTGTGAGGCAGGACTGCTGCGCAAGGAAATCCGAAAGGGTGGCCCGAAGGGGAACTCATCGAACGTTTACTTCCTGACCCTTGATGGTGGTGGTGCACCTCCTGCACCAGGGGTAGTGCAGCAGATTCACCAGGGTAGTGCAGCAGGTTCACCCCCTAGTGAATCTCCTGCACCAGGGGGTAGTGCAGCAGCTGCACCCAGAATCAGTAACTCTCTTGAACCAGTCATAGAACCGGTCATTGAACCAATTACGCCCCAGGCTACCGCCAAGGTCGTGACGGCGCAGGTCGTGCCATTCGTTCCGCAGCAACCACGAGTTGAGATCCCTGCCGACATGCCCGGGCCGAAGGACCAGACCTGCAAGACGTTCAAAGTCTGGGCCAACTACGCCATGGCCTACCGTAAACGCTACCACGCCTGGCCGGTATGGAACGCCAAGACAGGCAAGCAGATGGCTTTGCTCGTCGACCGCCTCGGCGCCGACGTAGCCCACCACGTCGCCGCCCACTTCCTGAAAACCAGCGATGCCGCCGTTCTACGCAAGTGCCACAGCCTCAACGAGCTTCTGACCAACGCTGAGAGCTACCACACCCAGTGGGTCACCGGGCAGCGAATCAACGGCATAACCGCCCGCCAGATGGAACGGACCGAGGCGAACCACTCCGCAGCCGAGCAGGCCGCTCAGATGGTTCTGGCCAGACGCCAAGCAGGTGACCGCAATGAATACCTCTGAAATGAATGATCAGCAGGTTGCCGGGCTGGCCGCTGCCATCTGCGCAACCGCCGAGGCCATGGGGCAGGAAATGAACCCAGGCACCGCCGCGATGATGGCTGAAGACCTCTGCGCCTACCCGGTGCCCGTCGTCAAAGCCGCGTTGAAAGCATGTCGCTTTGAGGTGAAGGGCAAGCTGGCTATGGCTGACATCCTGCAGCGTGTTCAGACCTCCGACGGTCGCCCAGGGAAGGACGAGGCCTGGGCAATCGCCATGACCACCAACGATGAATTCGAAACTGTGGTGCTGACCGACGAGATCCAGCTGGCACTTGCTGCTGCGAAACCCATTCTGGATGGCGGCGACAAAATCGGTGCGCGCATGGCGTTCATCGACGCCTACCAGCGGTTCGTGGGCCAGGCCCGCGAGGATGCGAAGCCTGTCAACTGGCACGTATCCGTAGGTTTCGACGCCAATCGCCGTATCCAGGCTGTGACCAAGGCGATGGAATTGAAGCGAATCCCGCGCGAACACGCCCAGAAGTACCTGGCGGATCTGAGTGCCGAGCCAGTCACCGAAGACGGCCGCGCAATTGCTGGTTTGCTCACTGGCACTGTTACACGGCCAGCGCCGGCTCTCCGCGAAAAGCTCGAACTGGTGAAGTCGTCGATGCGGGAGATGCGTGCAGCCAGTGCTGAGAAAAAAGACGAGATGCGTATTCAGGCAGCCAACGAGTTGGCAGATCGCCGGGCGTTGCTGATCAAGCAGGCGCAGGAAGTGGAAGAGAAGAGGGCGGCGCAATGACCGACAAGATCAGCGTCAACTGCCAGGCCAAGCTCACCGAGGCCATCACATGCCTGACCACCATGTACCGGGACAAGAAGTTTGTGGTGGTCTCCCTGCGCCCGGGCAAGGACCGGACACTCGACCAGAACCGGCTGTGGTTCGGGATGTACAAGCGCATCGCCGAGATGACCCAGATCGGCGACGCGGCCGACGCTCGCCGTTACTGCAAGCTGCACTTCGGCGTGCAGATCCTACTGAACGAGGATGCCGGGTTTCAGGCTGAATGGTACCGGGTCATGCGTCATCTGCCCTACGAAACGAAGTTGGCCATGATGGGGGAGTGCCACTTGTTCGGCCCTGACGGCTTCCCGGTGACCAGCCTGTTCAATCGCGCCCAGGGCATCAATTACACCGACCGCATCGCCACCTACTTCACAGGCCAAGGTGTGGTTTTCACTGATCTACTCAGCAAGGAGGCTGCATGATCGCCAAGCAACCCAAACCGAAGAAGTGCAAGAACCCAGCATGCGGCATCAGCTTTTCGCCGCAGCGCCTGGGCCAGGCTGTATGCAGCCCAATATGCGGCCTGGCCATCAAGGACGTGAACCAGGCCAAAGCGCGTAAGTCGCTGGCCGATATCGGCCGCAAGGAGCTGCGCGCGGCGAAGGTGAAGATCAAGACGCGCGCCCAGCACATGAAGGAAGCCCAAACAGCTTTCAACGCATGGATTCGCGAACGGGACGTCGGTCTGCCGTGTGTGAGCTGTGGGCGGCACCATAACGGCCAATGGCACGCCGGGCACTACCGCACCGTCGGTGGCAACCCAGAGCTTCGCTTCGAGCCGCTGAACGTCTGGCGCCAGTGCGCGCCGTGCAACAACCACAAGTCGGGCGACATCGTGAATTACCGGCTGGAGCTGGTGAGGCGCATCGGCGCCGACAAAGTGGATTGGCTGGAAGGGCCTCATGATCCCCAGCGCCACACCATCGAGCAGTTGCAGGCAATCAAGGCCAAATACCGGGCAATGACCAGAGAGCTGAAAAAAGGGGAAGCCGCATGACCTATCGCAACGTTGTTTCAGCAGTAGTTCGAGCCCTTGCGGCCGAGACCATCAGTTCCGCTGGCGGCTGCGACTTTGAGCCCAAGGTGCAGTACGCCAAGCAGAAGGGCGAGATCGTCGGCAAAGAAGCGGCGTTTCTTCAGGACTGCTGGGTGTTCGGTCGGCTGCATAAGTCGCTTGCCCCGCCGCACTGGCGGGCACTAGTGGCGAAGTATTCGACGCATGAGGAGCGCAAGCACGGCGCCATCTTGGAACTGCTCAACTCCGTGCGCACGCCTGCGCCGAAACGTTTCCGTGAGTGCGCGGTATTGACCTGGGCGATTCCACAAGTAGCCGGTGCCGAAGGCAAGCGCTCCGCTGCGGTGCTGCCCGCCGCCTGGTACGACATCACAAATTGGGACAACGACGGCAAGCCAGAGTCGACTCGGTACCGGTGGCGTTCGACGATTCGCAAGGTGCTGGATGACCAGGTGAACGAGGCGCTAACCGCCGCTCAGGAACTACTTGATGCGGAAGGCCTGATCGAAAGTTGTGCCGCTTAGCAAATAGCCATTGCAACGAATGAGAAAGTGAGAGATTATTTATTCAATCTGTCGATCCTACGCGTTAGGGATTCACACTGAAAGCCCAGCAAACACGCTGGGCTTTTTTGTGGGTGCCAAGTTGATGTATAGATGAGACTCAGTTTCCAGCCGGATGGAGTCTCTAATGCACGAATCTCAAGGTCAGACCAAAACTGTCGTAGAGGAATTGGATTTACTCAACGACAAAGCCTTCACAAAAACACAGTGGGAAGGGCGCCAGACTGATTGGCTATTGCAGTGGCTTGTTAAAAGCTCCAATCGAGCATCGCTAAGCATTGGTCTCACCTTATCTGTCGGTGGGTCAGTAATATCGGGCAAATTGATCCCCCACGCAGTGTATTTTGAGAGGCTTGCCGAAAGCTTTTCCGCCCCCTTCAGGGAGAAAGGTGATCACAATGCAGATGCGATCCAAGACATAATTCTTGGTTTCAATGTGACTCCCGGAGCTGAGTCTCCCGAAGAGGACGCCCCCTTCCAGTTCCTACACCTCGAAGATGCTAGAACCTACTTAGGTACATCGTCGTCAATTCCTGGCGAGACAGGCGCGCTTTGGCGCGGGAAAATTTCATCCATAGATGGCTTTACGCTTGGATTAATTAGTAATAACGATTAAGCCATATCGATATAATCGACCGTGCAACTCACCTCTTTACGTTTATCTCGGCGCAGTTGAGCTCTGCAGTATTGAAGGCCCCGCGATTGCGCGGGGCTTTTTGCATTCAGCTCCGTTGGGCTAGCGAAGGGAGGGAAGTTGAATTTGCATAGGCGACATCTGTATTTCTTAATTCAAGCGCCCTTAACCCCGATAAAGCGTGCACCGGTCCTAGACCCCTTTCGCCCGCATCTGTACCAAGCGCCAAGCTCGGAAAAAGCGAAATGTACCTGCGCTGTTTCTGCCAACGAAGGTGGCAAAAACGCTATTTAAGGAATTTTGAGAACGAATTGATGGCACATTGACTCATAGTGCCGCTGTCACTTAAGCGATCTTTCCTTAGAACTTGTTGGTCACAAAATGAAGAAAATTATCCTATCGGCGTTGCTATTTTGCGCGGTCTGTAACGGCGCTCAAGCTGTAGAACTATCAGGTGCCCTCGGCGCGACTAGCCAAGGCGGCTTGACTGCCCGTACAGCACTGGGATTCAACTGGGACAAGGCATGGCTGGAAAGCTCTACAGGTAAGCTGACCGGATACTGGGACCTGGGTTATACATATTGGGAGTCGGGAAAAGAGGCTGGTGCTCGCCACTCTGTTTCCTTCTCCCCTGTGTTCGTTTACGAGTTTGGTCAAGGCGACATCAAGCCGTTCATCGAGGCCGGCGTCGGTGTTGCAATATTTTCGGGCACCAACGCTGGCGACCAGAAATTCGGATCTTCCTTCAACTTCGAAGACCGAATTGGCGCAGGCTTGAAGTTCGGTGATACGCAGAAGGTAGGTGTCCGGGTTACTCACTATTCAAACGCCGGCATCAAAGAACCGAACGATGGCATTGAGTCTTACGCACTTTTCTACAGTCATTCGATTTGATGTGCACAGGAACCCGCCACCGCGCCGGGTTTTTTATTGCCTAAATTTCCCAAAGCCCTCAGAGCCTCTGACTTGTCACGCTGATGAGAGACCTATTCAGGGCCTCGCCATCGTGCGAGGCCTTTTCGTTTTCGGCCCCACCACACCCTTCGCTCTGAGCAGGGAGTGCTGCTGGAGCCGATTCAATTCCCAAACATGCCCCACGGAGTCGAGCGCATGGAGTATCTACAGCGCCTGCTCGACAAGATCGACAGGTTCGAATTGCTGATTGCGGGCCTGATTGGGGCTGTCGTTGCGAGCTGGTGGCACAAGGACGACTTGTCTGACTGGCGCGCCTGGATGGTGTTCTTGATCACCGGGGTTGCCTGCTCGCTGTACCTGACGAGCATGGTCAGCGCCTACCTGAATGTCACGGAGCCCAAAATAGTCGCCGGGATTGGTTTTCTCCTGGGTACGTTCGGCGGCTCGCTCCTGGCAGCAATCAACCGAGCCATCAAAGCCGCTGACCTCTGGGCGCTAATTCGCCAGCGGTTCGGGGGAGGCAATCCACCATGAATCTTGAACTGATCAACTCCATCGCCTGCGGCCTTATCGCGCTGTGGGCAGCCTGGTGCGTACTGAGCGGGAAGGTGAGGGACGGCATCCTTGGGAAGCTGATCTACTCGACGATCGCCATCACCGGTTTTGTCGTGATGGTGCGCAGCCAGAACATCTTCTTCGGCCCAACTACCGCCGGACTGACGCTGCATGTCGCTCTGGCCCTGGCCGGTGCACGGCATATCTTCATGGTCACGTACTGGCAGCGGGTGAAGGTCTGGCTGTGCCGGACGCTGAACTGCGAGCACTGCCTGAACTGTAACAAGGCACCTGGCGGTGTCGAGCGCAGAGCCAAGTAATGCGAGGGCCTACCATCCCCCTGGAAACCACTGACGGGCGAGGCTTACCGTCACACGCAAAGCATGCTGACTTTGATCACACTCCAACTGCTGATCTTCGGGCGTTGCGGGTTTGCGCCACCTGAGATTTGCCGTTAAACCTTTGGCGTAAGATCGCTCAAATTCGGTATTCGCTTCTTTTGTAAGGCGCATGGCTTTCGCATAGTCCGCCTCAAGGTCATCAGGCAGCGATTCACAAGCCAGTTTGGCTTGCTGATACCTAACGGCATACATGTAGCCGTCAGTTGGGGCTTCGTCGTAGCTGTAGCGAGAGGGCTCCACAGCCATTGCTGGGCCAGCGATAAGTAAAGCGATGAGATACAGGCGTCCGTGCATGGGTTTGAGTCTCGAAAAAATCAAATTTGGCGGAGTATACCTGGCTCATCCGCGCCACGTTTTCGAATGCGCCAAATCGTGGCGCGGATTAGAGTTACCTGCTCAGTCAACCTACTTATCCATTCATACGTGCCGCCAGTAAGGCTCGCTCCTTGCTGAGAGGTTTGAGCACCGCGGGTTGCTCTCCGATTTTCATGAACAGGAAATAATGGTCCTGATCATCGTGCAGGATACGGTAGACGTCAGCTGTTCTGTCAGTGCTTGGCGAAGTCAGCTTGTCCACAATTAACGTGTAAGCGCTAACTCCCAGCTTCTCCAAAGCTGTCTGCAGCTCTGCGTCAATCCGTGATCGCCATTTTTTCATGTTGTGTCGATACGCTAGGACTGCAAGCACGATTGCCATTATTGGCATTACGCCGGCCGCGAAGACGGTAAATAACGTATCCATGATCTCTCTTTGTTAAATAAGAAAACTGTTCATGAATACCCGCAAGCTTGAAAGGCGGCAAGAGAAGGTCACGATATGATTCGACCAATGCCGCCACTATCGCTGCTTGAATTGTCCGACTTTGGTGTTCGCATTACCCCAGCTCCCGAGGTATGGGAATGGCTCCAAGCCGAGATCCTTGCCGACACCGGCATCATTCACAACGAAGACCATGCCCACCTACTGGATGCTGACATCCGTGTCATGTGGGCGTCGTCGAGCTTCAACAAGCAGGGTCGTACAGTTCTGGGCCAGGCCGAGCAGGTAGCGTTTCGTGCCGGTGGTTGGCAGAAAGCCCGGATGGAGCAGCAGATGCGTGACTGGTTCGGCGATGTGCCGGCCTACATCATCACGCTGGCCGCTGACTACTGCGCCCAGTGCAGTGACACCGACTTCTGTGCCCTGGTAGAGCATGAGCTGTATCACATCGCCCAGGCGAAGGATCAGTACGGTGCACCCAAGTTCACGCAGGAAGGATTGCCCAAGCTTGAGATGCGCTCACACGACGTCGAAGAGTTCGTCGGTGTGGTCCGCCGCTACGGTGCGAGCCCTGACGTTCAAGCGTTGGTGGATGCTGCAAACAGACCTGCTGAGGTGGGGAAATTGAACATTGCGAGGGCCTGCGGAACCTGTCTGCTCAAGTCGGCCTGATTCCATGACAGGTATTGACGGATGACAACCATATGGCAGTACTACGAAGCGAGGTCAAAGCCTTCATCGTTCAGGCTCTGGCCTGCTTCGATACGCCGTCCCAGGTGGTAGCAGCGGTCAAGACAGAATTCGGGATTGAGATCACCCGACAGCAATGCGAAACGCACGACCCGACAAAGTTTGCCGGGCAGAAGCTCGGCAAGACCTGGGTGGACCTGTTCCACGCTGCTCGCAAGCGATTCCGTGAAGAGACAACCGATATCCCCATTGCCAATCGCGCGTACCGACTTCGCGGTCTTGGGCGGCTGGCCGAGAAGGCTGAGAGCATGCGCAATCTGGCGCTGACTGCTCAGTTGTATGAGCAGGCCGCCAAAGAAGTGGGCGATGCCTACGTGAATCGCCGCCTTGAACCTGAAAAGCCTTTGGGCTCCCACGCTGACCAGCAGCACGCCGTTGCTGAGTACACCTTGGAGCCTGATGAGAATGTCCCCGCTGCCCCGTACCTTTGACCCACCGGTAAAACTGACGCCCAAGCAGGCGAACATTTACTGCTGGGGCTTCCAGCCTGAGGCCCGCTTCCGCGATGCGGTGTGTGGTCGACGGTTCGGCAAAACGTTTCTGGGCAAAGCTGAAATGCGCCGCGCTGCTCGGCTCGCTGCTGAGTGGGGAGTAAGCGTTGAGGACGAGATCTGGTACGGCGCACCGACGTTCAAACAGGCCAAACGTGTGTTCTGGCGCCGCCTGAAGCAGGCGATCCCTGAAGCATGGCGCGCGCACCGCCCAAACGAGACTGAGTGCTCGATCACGCTCAAATCCGGACACGTTATGCGCGTGGTCGGGCTCGACAACTACGACAACCTGCGCGGCTCCGGTTTGTTCTTCGTCCTGGTGGATGAATGGGCGGACTGCCCGTGGGAAGCATGGGAAGAAGTCCTTCGGCCGATGCTCTCGACCTGCCAATACTCGATACCGGGCATCGGCATGCGAAAAGGTGGTCACGCGCTGCGCATCGGCACGCCGAAGGGCTTCAACCATTGCTACGACACGTTCCTTGATGGTCGGCCAGGCCATGAGCCCGATCACAAGAGTTGGCTCTACACCTCACTCGACGGCGGCAACGTTCCGGCTGAAGAACTGGAAGCTGCCCGCCGCAAGATGGACCCTCGGACCTTCCGGCAAGAATACGAGGCCAGCTTCGAGAACTACCAGGGCGTTGTCTACTACACGTTCAATCGTGAGGTGAACCGAACCAGTGAGACGATCAAGCGCGGCGAGGCGCTTCACATCGGCATGGACTTCAACGTCATGAAGATGGCCGCCGTGGTTCATGTCATCCGTGACGATCTGCCATTGGCCCTCAGCGAGTTCTCCGAGGTGCGTGACACACCGGAGATGATTGAGAAGATCAAGCTTCGCTTCCCTGATCACAGCATTGCGATCTACCCAGACGCCAGCGGCCAGAACACAAGCAGCAAGAGCGCGAGCGAGTCTGATCTATCACTGCTCAGGAAGGCTGGTTTCACCGTAGTGGTGGATTCGACCAACCCCGCGGTTAAAGACAGGGTCAACGCCATGTGCGCAATGTTCGCCAACACGTATGGCGAGCACCGCTACCTGGTCAACGTTGACCAATGCCCGAAATATACGCAGTGCCTGGAGCGGCAGATCTACACGGACAAGGGTGAGCCCGACAAGAAGGCCGGATACGACCACCTCGTGGACGCCCCTGGCTACTTCATTGCCAAGCGCTATCCGATCAAAACACGCACAGGCGGAACACGCCGAATTGGAGGCTTGGCCTGATGCCAGTGCAATCGACAAACCCCGACTACGGCGCGCACATCGCGGAGTGGGAGATGATGGACGACGCGCTCGAGGGTGAGTGCGCCGTGAAGCGCAACGAGCGCAACCTGCCCAAGCCGAGCGGTATGGTTGAGGCGGAAAAGCTCGACGGCGCCGGCAACAAGTACCTCTACGAGAACTACACCAGCCGGGCTCAGTACGAGCATTGGGTGCGCGACTCGTTGCGCTCGATGATGGGGCTGGTGTCTCGGCTGATTCCTGAGATCGAACTACCGTCTGGCCTGAAAGGGCTGGAGGACAACGCCACAGCCGACGGCTTCGGCCTGAAGCAGTTGTTCTTCCGGATGGTGCGCCAGGCCATTTCCCACGGCCGGGTACCGCTGGTGGTGAACATCGACGAGAGCGGCGAGCCATACTTCTCGACGTACGCCACCCGCAACGCCATCAATTGGGACACTGCTGATCAGGGCGGACGGCAGGATCTGGTCCTTTCGGTGTTCCGCGAGTTCCGCAAGAAGGGCGGCGATCGATACAGCCATGATTGCGACACCGTTTTCCGTGAGTTCTTCATGCTGAACGACGTCTGCTACACCGCCGTGCGGAATGAAGGCGGTGAGCTGGTCGAGGACGAGAGGCCGCTGGGTACCACTGGTACCGACAACCGGCTCGTCAAAGGCCTGCCATACCTGCCCGTGATTTACTGCGGTTCCACCGACAATTCCCCGGACGTCGACGAGGTGCCGCTGCTGACCATGGCGCGGGCCGCGCTTAAGTCCTACCAATTGAGCGCTGACTACTTCACGTCGCTGCATCAGACCAGCCACCCGCAGCCGTGGGTCTCTGGTCTGGATGAGGCGGTGGAGTTGAGCGTTACCGGCCCATCGGCGGCATGGGATCTTGGGCCTTCCGGTTCCTGCGGCTACCTGGAGTTCCAGGGCGCCGGCATCGAAGCCGTGCGCAAGGCCATGGATGACCAGAAGAACGCCGCGCTTGAGGCGGGCGCCAAGGTCATGGACGTCGGCGGTACAGAGTCGGGCGAGGCGCGGAAGACGCGCCAGAACGATCAGCACGCCACGCTGCACAGCATCGTCATTACCGTGGCCGAGGCGGTGGAGCAGGGGCTGCGATACGCCGCCGAGTGGAAGGGCTACGACCCCAAGCAGGTCAAGTTCAAGGTGAACCCTGAGTTCGTGACCCCAGTGGTCGACGCCCAGGTTCTCGCCGAACTGCTGAAAGGAGTGATGGCCGGAACGATCAGCGCCGACACCTACTGGCAGTACCTCACCACCGGCAAGCTGCCGGAGCGCCCATACGAAGACGAAGCCGAACTGATCAGCGATGAGCGCGAGTCGGCCGGCATCAACTTGGACAAAGACGATGCCATCGACAAACCTGGCGCAGGCGGACAGCCAACTGCTGGAGCAGACGACCCGCCACACGGTAATGCTGGAGCGGCTTAAGGCCGGCGAGGTCAAGAAGTTCGAGAAGTACCTGCGCCAGATCGACAAGCTCGTGCGGGATCAACTCACCCGCAAGGAGCTGACCACCTACAGCCGGGACCGCCTTGAGCAGTTCCTGGCCCGGGTGGACGGCAAACTGTTGGAGATCTACAAGGCCTACGGCGACCTGGTGCAGGCCGATCTGGTCGATATTGCGCTGTACGAGTCAACCTTCGAGGCTAAAAGCCTGAGCAATGCACTCTCCATCGACGCAGTGGTGCCGACCAACACGCTGATCCGTGCGGCGGTGTTCTCCTATCCGCTTCAGGTAAAGGGCATCGACGGCGGCAAGCTGCTGAAGAGTTTCGTCAGCGGCTGGACGCGGACCGAGACGATGCGTGTCACGAACACCATCCGGCTCGGCTTCGGCCAGGGCCAGACCAATGCCCAGATCATCCAGGCGATTCGCGGCACCGCGGCGCAAAACTTCACGGACGGCGTCCTGGCGGTGAGCAACCGCAACGCTGCCGCCGTGGTGCAGACGGCAATCCAGCATGTGGCCACCACGGCACGAATGGAGACGCTTAAGGCCAACAGTGACGTGGTGCTGGGCTATCGTTGGGTGTCGACGCTTGACCGCAAGACCTCGCAACAGTGCAAGGGCCTGGATGGGATGCGCTTCGACCTTGGCAAAGGCCCGCTGCCGCCAGCGCACATCAACTGCCGGTCAACCACGGTGCCGACCACCAGGCTCTCGGAGATGTTCGCCAAGGACGCCACGCGGGCTTCGGTGGGCGACAATGGGGGCGCGCAGGTCAATGCAGGTCTGAACTACTACGAGTGGCTGGCAACGCAACCGGCGAGGTTCCAAGACCATGCTCTTGGGCCGGTCCGGGGCAAGTTGTTCCGCGATGGCGGGCTGACTCCGGAGAAGTTTGCCAAGCTGCAGCTCGACAAGTCGTTCAAACCGCTGACCCTGGCGCAGCTGAAGAACGCAGAGCCCGACATGTTCACCCGAGCAGGCGTTACACTCGGCGCTCCACCGGATTGAGATACCACATGCAGATCATTGTTGAGGATGGGAAGGGCAGGCCAGACGCGAATAGCTTCGTACCGCTGGAGAAGCTGACCTTCTACCGCGACTACTACGGATTCCGGATACCTGAAGAAGAGGCTGACCAGGTCGAACTCCTGCTGCGTGCTGCCGCTGACATCAACGGTCGCCAGTGGAAGGGTCGCAAAGCCAATCCTGAGCAGGCAATGGCCTGGCCCCGGCGTGACTGCAAGATCGAATACCAGACGCTGTCGGAGACATTCGTCCCCTTTGAGCTTCAATGGGGCCAGGTGCGGCTGGCCGTCGAGTTATATGCTGTCGAGCAGGGCTTCCAGATCGAGGAGCCGACGCATTGCACTGAGCCGAATGGCCGGCGCACGCGGTTCAACCGAGATACGCCAGGCTTTCGCATGCGGCCGCCGCCATACGCGCCTAGCAGGACGCAATTCGCCGATTACCTGGTGATGCGAGGTTTTTACGTCGTTCGATGACTTCAACAGGTGCAGGCAGTAGGCTATCATTCAAGAGATCACAAGGAGGATTTATGAGTGAGCGCTTGATTAGTAGTTTTGCAATGGTCTTGATTTCCTTCACGTTGGGTATGGTTGTTGGAGTGGTCAACGTTGACGGGCTAGTTAATCATGTATCCGTTACTGGAACGATTGGGCAATGGTTTGCCGGCCTGGCTACCTTTTCTGCAGTGGTATTTGCTCTATGGCAATCCCACGAGAACAGACATAAAGAGCGAATGAAAGCTCGGGTTCTTGATAACAATGCAATTGAGGACTGGTCCCTTAGCGTTGTTTCTGAGGGGTTGATTCCTGTTACTGTTGTTGATGTGGATTTAATTGTTGGTAAAGGATCCTATAAGTCGAAGCTTGAAAAGAAGAAGAACCTACAATTGAGTTTTCCGCATAAGCTTGAGCGCGGCGAGGTGCTTCAGCTCATCTCTATGGAGAAGCAAAGCCTGTCAGATTTTGCTGATTGGCTCCTAGCACCCTTTGTAAGCGAACTTAGCTCGAAAGGTATCCATCAAGGGCGAGTTGGTGCTCAACTTAATGATGCTTACTTTGATGCTTTAAATTCGCTGTCTAAGTCCAAGTTAAAGATTGCAATTCACTTTGCTCATGAAAGTATCTCTCATGTTGTAAGTAGTAATCTTCTGAATAGGCTTGTTATGGATTTCAGCGAGCGACATAAAGCGGATCAGCTGGAAAAGCTGCGAGAGCGACAAGTGGGATACGACGAAGTTGGTAGAATGCTTCAGCCGGATTTTATTCCGAAGTAGTCATGACAAGAGATTTTCAAAACCCAGCGAACGCTGGGTTTTTTTATGCCTGCAAAGCGGGCCGAACAAACCCAAGGGGTGCACCAAGTGGCAGACGAAAACCAGATTGATCTTGACGACCCGGCAGTTCAGGGCGCCATTGCTGCAGCTGTCGAGGCTGCAACCCTGGGCCTCAAGAACAAAAACACCGAGCTACTTGGCTCGCTCCGTACCACCAAGACCGAGCTGGACGGTTTCAAGTCCCAGTTCGAAGGCCTGGACATCGCCGCAGTGAAAGGTTTGCTGACCAAGGTTGGCCAGGATGAAGAGACCAAGCTGATTGCCGAGGGCAAGTTGGACGAGGTCATCACTCGCCGCACAGAGCGCCTGCGCACCGACTACGACACCAAGCTGGCCGCCGAGAAGACCCGTGCCGACAAGGCCGAAGCCTTCGCTGCCAAGTACAGCGACAAGGTGCTGGCCGACTCCATCCGCGCTGCAGCCATCAAGGCCGGCGCGCTCCCAGAGGCCGCCGAGGACATCATCCTGCGCGCCCGGGGCACTTTCAAACTCAGTGAAGACGGTGAGGCCATTGCCACCGACCGTGACGGCGAGGTCGTTTACGGGAAGGACGGGAAAACCCCGCTGTCTCCGCTCGAATGGGCGGAATCGCTGCGTGAAACAGCAACACACCTGTGGCCAAGGGCTCAGGGTGCCGGACAGACCGGCGACAACGGTGGCAAGGCCACGAAAAAGTGGGGTGAGTACACGGAAACCGAACGCGCTGCGATCGCCCGTGACAATCCCGATCTGTTCAAGAAAATCCAGGCCACCAAAGGAACCTAATTCATGGCAACCACCCAACTGACCGACATCTTTGTCGGCGATTACTACGCCTCGCTGGCGCCGGTTAACAGCCCGGAAAAGACCGCTGTTTACGAATCGGGCATCGTGACTCGCTCGCCTGTGCTGGACGCGATCGCCTCCGGCAGCCAGGGCACCGCCGAGATCAGCTACTGGCAGGATCTGAACGCTGATGAAGCCCCGAACATCAGCAATGACGACCCGAATGACCAGGGCGAAGTCGGAAAGGTCACCCAGGACAGCATGCGTGCCCGGGTTCTGTACCTCAACAAAGGCTACGGTGTTACTGACCTGACCGCTGAACTTGCGAACAGCGAGCCTCAGCAGCAGATCCGCAACCGCTTCGGCACCTATTGGACCCGCCAGTGGCAGCGTTACACCCTGGGCGCGGCTCGCGGCATCATCGCCTCGAACATTGCGAACAACGGCGGTGACATGGTCATCGACGCGGGCGCGACCATCAGTGCGAATGCCTTCCAGGATGCCGCGTTTACCGCCGGCGATGCGGCTGACCAGTTCGGCGCTATCGGCGTGCACTCCGTGGTGATGAACCAGATGGTCAAGCAGGACCTCATCGAGTATCTGCGTGACTCCGACGGCAAGATCATCCTGGCCACCTACCTCGGCAAGCCAGTGTTCATGGACGACGCCCTGGTGTACGGCGCGGGCAAGTACTTGTCCGTGTTCTTCGGCCAGGGCGCTTTCGGCTACGGAGAAGGCACGCCGAAAGTGCCGGTAGAGCTCGAGCGTAAGCCCGGCGGAGGTAACGGCGGCGGTGCCGAAGTGCTGTGGGAGCGGAAGACCTACATCCTCCAGCCTGCTGGCTTCAGCTGGAAGGGCTCCGAGGCTCAGAACCTCAGCCCGACCGCCACCCAATACGCAGCAGCTGCGAACTGGCAGCGTGTGTTCAGCCGCAAGCAGGTCCCATTCGCCGCTGTCATCAGCGGTACCACCACGCCGTAATTCGACCCACACAACCTGGCGTCTTTATGGGCGCTGGGGTGCTTTTGAGGTGACTCATGAAAGTGATCTACACGGACACGCCGGGCAAAGAGCGCGGTGTGTGCTACCGCCTGCTGAGCGAATTCTTCGGTGTCATCGGTTCCGCCACTGAGGTGGTCGTCGATGGCGATGCGCCGGATATCTTCGATGCTTACCAGGCCGCCGGCATCAAGGTTTCCGACGGCAAGGAGCAGGAAGTCCCTGAAACCGACCCTCTGAAAATCAAGGTCCCCGAGCTGAAAGAGTGGTTGACCGCGAAGGGCATTGCCTTCGACCCGTCCGCCAAGAAAGAAGACCTGCAGGCCTTGGTGCCAGCGGAATAAGGACAAGCACATGACCGATTTCATCACCGTCGCCGATGTTGACGCCTCGCTGGGTCCTGGCTGGGCTGGCACCGGTGATCCGGTCCTTGCTGTAGCCATGGCAAACGCCTGGCTTACAGCCAAGATTAAGCGGGCTGTTCCCGATCCGGTCCCGGCCGAGATCAAAACAGCCGGCGCCCAGGTTGCCAAAGAGGCGGCGGCGGGCAAGCTATACACGGCCACGCAGAAGGAAGTGCAGAGCAAGACGGTATCGGCTCAGTCCGGTACGTCCGTGAGCAAGACCTACGTGGCAGGCTCTACCGATCAGTCGGCGGGCGTGAACTTCGCCCTGGCGCTGCTTGCGCCGTGGATCACGCGCTCCGGCGTGATGATGCTGAAAAGGATCTGATCATGGGCATGCGCGAGGAGATACAGGCCGATCTGGCCGAGGCGTTCGACGATCCTGACGGTCTAGCCGACGCGGTCAAACCGGTGACGGGCGTGCGCAAGGTTGCGGGAGATTATGACCCCGACCTGGGCGGCGAAACGCCGGAGACCACCGTGACATACACGGGGCGCGGCGTCCTTGGCAGCTACCTATCCAAGGAAATCGACGGTTCCCTCATCCAAACCACCGACAAAAAGCTGCTGGTGCTGCAAAACGAACTGTACGTGTCTGAGGCCGGTGTTCCGACGGCGGTACCGGCTGCCCCGGCCATCGGCGATATCGTCAATGGCCTGCGGGTAATGAACGTCTCTGCGGACCCTGCTGACGCAACGTGGACGGCGCAACTGAGGAAGTGATATGGCGACCAAATCCGGCAGCTTCGCCCTGAGCCTGGCCGAATTCGCCGCTCAAACGGGTGAAGCCATTGACGCCAGTGTGCGCGAGATCATCATCGAGGTGGGCAGCAGCCTGATCCGGATGTCTCCCGTGGGCAACCCGGAGATCTGGGCGCAGAACGCTGTTGCAACCCAGTACAACAAGGCCGTCGATGATCACAACAGCGCGCTGCGCAGTGATCCTGCCAACCTTACGAAAGGCGGTAGGTTGAAGAAAGGCCGTAAGCTCAACGACGGTATGGACGTCAAGGCGCCTGAAGGCTATGTGGGCGGCCGGTTCCGTGCAAACTGGCATATCTCGCTGGGCGTAGTCGAGAGTGTCACCTTCGACGAGGTGGACCCGAGCGGCGCCGAAACCACTGCCGCACTGGTGGCCGCAATGAGCGACTTCACCGCCGGCCAGATGGCCTACATCATCAACAACTTGCCTTATGCAATCCCGCTAGAGTTCGGCCATTCCACCCAGGCCCCCGGCGGCATGGTTCGGGTAACCGTGGCTCGCTTCCAGCAGATAGTGCTGGAGGCCATCAGGAACAACCAGGTATGAGTCACGCAATCATCGCCTCGATCTACGAGGCCAAGCTGATCGCCTGGAACGCTGGCAGGGCCGAGAAGCTCAAGATCGTTTTCGAGAACACGGCCTACACGCCGGGGGAGGGGGAGACATATCTTCGAGCTTTCACTATCCCGGGCGACACCGCGAGCAACACGCTCGGCGGTGATCACCGGCTGTATACCGGAGTGTTTCAGGTCAGCATCATCGCGCCGGCGGGTACCGGGAAGGCCAAGACCAACCCAATTGCCGCCGAACTCATCGCGCTATTCCCGCTGTATGTGCGCGACGTGAAGAACGGTTTCGTGGTGACGCCTATGACGCCTGTAGATGTTCGTCCAGGCATTACTGGCGACTCAACCTATACCGTGCCGCTCTCGTTTACCTACCGGTCCGACACCACGCCATAACCCGCCCGTTGGGCAAATCCTGAACCCGCCATTGAGCGGGTTTTGTCATTTATGCAAAGAGGAAAACCCGTGTCTGTTTATTTCCCCAACGGGGCAACGCTTTCGATCTCCAGCGGGTTCGCCGCCGCCAAGCTGATTTCCGCAATCAGCAACGCAAACCCGGGTGTCGCTACCAGCGCGGCGAACGGTTTTGCCAATGGCGATATTCTGCTGATCACCTCCGGCTGGGAGGACATCAACGAGCGCGCCGTGCGTGTATCCAACGCCGCCGCCGCCGCATTTACCCTGGAGGGCATCGACACATCCAATGTTGCTTTCTTCCCGGACGGCATCAGCGGCGGCACTGCCAAGAAAGTTACCGGCTGGGTAGCCGTCAACCAGGTGATCGGCAACTCCATGTCCGGCGGCGAGCAGCAGTACTGGACTTATGCGCCGCTCGAGGCTCGTCGCGACAAGCAGATCCCAACGACCAAAAACGCACAGGCTTTCGCCTTCCAATTGGCTGACGATGACAGCCTGGCTTGGTACGAAGAGCTCGATAAGGCTGACCGCGAGAAGGAAGTCCGCATCCTGCGTATGTCGCTGCCCAACGGCAAAACGATCTACTACGCTGGCTACGCATCGTTCAACAAGACGCCGACGCTGGTGCGTAACGAAGGCGCTGCTGTCTCCTTCGGGTTCACCATCAACGCGGAAATCACTGCGTATCGCGCGCCAGTTGCTGCTGGCGGCGGAGCTTAATCATGGCGAAATTCAAGATTGCCCAGGCGCCGACGTTTCTGGGCGCGGTGATGATCCCCGTCGTTGGCCAGGAGCCAGTGAAGGTTGAATTCACGTTCAAGTATCGAAACCGTATCGAATTGGCAGCCCTGTTCGATGAGTGGAATCAGCGGCGCAAGGACGGCCAAGAGCGCTTTGGTGAAAAGCCAACGGTATCGGAAATTATTGCCGTGGATACCGAAAACCAGATGCAGCAGATCAAGGATCTGGTCGTAGGCTGGGAGTTCGACGACAAGTTCGATGACGAGAGCATCAAGGCCTTGGTGACTTCGTGTCATGGGGCGACCGAGGCCGTCGTGGATGCGTACCAGGCAGCTTTCGCCAAGGCTCGCACGGGAAACTGATCCGCGCCGCCCGCGCCCTGTATGAGTCCCCGCCGGATGCCGAGCAGATCGCGGCTTTCGGCTGGGACGCAGAGGACATGGAAGAAGAGTTCGAGGTTTGGCCGTGCCTTTGGTCTGCCTTCCTCCTATTCAACCGGATGTCCACCCAGTGGCGAGCAGGCGCCGGCGGCGCGATTGGCCTCGACTACAGCAGCATCCGCGACGTGGCCGGTTTTCTCGGCATCAAGAAAAAGAAACTCGCTGACATCTTCCCTGACCTTCAGGTCCTGGAAGGCGAAGCCCTGCGCGTTATGGCGGAGGAAAGGGAAAACAGCCCGTAACCACGGGCACTTATTCAAGGTGAGTCGATGAACATTGCAGAACTCGGCGTCAAGATCGACTCGGCCGATGCAATCCAGGCGAAAACGAGCCTGGATGAAATGGCGAAGGCTGGCGGCCGGGCCGAGCAGTCCGCCGTTTCGCTGATGAACGAAATGCAGGCCCTGGAAAAGTCGCTGTCCACCAGCGCCAAAACCACCCAGGACCTGGCTAAGCAGCGTGAAGCGCTAACCAAGCTGACCAAGACCGGCGCCTATGGCGAGGCCGAAGCGGCGAAGATATCCGCTCAGCTCGATAAGCAGCAGGTGGCCCTGGCCAAGTCTGCGATGGATGAGCAGAAAGCCTTGAACAGCTTGCTGGGGGCGATTGACCCGGCCCGCGCCGCACTGGCAAAGCTGGACAACCAGGTCGAGCAATTGGGCAAGCATCTCGACGAAGGGCGAATCAGCCAGGACCAGTACAACAGCGCCCTGAGCAAGATCGACAAGGATTACGGAAAGCTCGAGAAGACCACCACCGGTTTCGACAAGCTTCGCCTTGGCACCCGCCAGGCACAGGAAAACGTCGTACAGCTTGGTAACGCGCTGTCGTCGGGCGACTGGGGTAGCGGAGTTCGCGCGGTAGCTCAGTTGGGCGCAGGCGCCGGTGCAGGTGCTGCCGGGTTGCTTGCCATCTTGGCGCCTCTGGCCCTGGCTACCGCAGCCGTCGGCGGCCTGGCCTACGCCTACCACAAGGGCAGCGAAGAGCAGGGCAATTACGACAAGTCGCTGATCCTTACTGGCAATTATGCCGGGGTGAGCGCGGGGCAGTTGGGTGACATGGCGCGCCAGGTAGGCGCAACTGTAGGCACCACCGGCGAAGCTGCCGACGTTCTAGAAATGTTAGCGGGCAAAGGGAAGATCGCCGGCGAGAGTTTCGCCAGCATCGCCCAGGCCGCCGTATCGATGCGGGAAGCTACCGGCAAGGCTGTAGGCGATACGGTCTCCGAGTTCGTCAAGTTGGCAGACGAGCCGGTCAAGGCTTCCGCGGCGCTGAACGAGCAGTATCACTACTTAACCGCCTCGGTTTTCTCTCAGATCGCCGCTCTGGAAGAGCAGCGCGATCACGCCGGCGCCGTGAAGCTGGCCACCGAGTCCTATGCCGACGCCATCAACGAGCGCACGCCGAAGATCCTGGAGAACCTCAGTTTCTGGGAGAAAGGTTACAACGCAGTCGCACGGGCCGCCGACAGCCTCAAGAATATCGGCCGCCCGGACATCGGCGCCGGTATCGAACAGGCCCGCCGAGACCTGGCAAGTGCGCAGTCCGGCGACGTTGGTCTGTTCCAAAACAAGCAGGAGATGATTGATCTCTATCAAAACCGCTTGAATATGCTTGAGGACCAGAAGGCGGCACAGGCTGAAATTGCAAAGCTGGAAGGCGATCAGGCAAAGGCCCAACAAGCCGCCATCACCTCAATGCAAAAGGTTGACGCTCTCACCAAGTCCTCGTGGACGAATGAGCAAAAACGCGCCGACGCTCTCAAGGACTACAAAAAACAACTCGACGATATCCGCAAGGTAGCGCCGAACGATCCTCGCCTGGCTCAGGCAACGGTCGACAAAAACATCGCTAACATCAATGACAAGTTCAAAGACCCGAAAGCTACTGGTACTCAGGTCGATCTGACCAGCTTCAACAACGCCAAGAACGACCTGGCGTCCATCACCGACACGTACAAAAATTATCAGAAGGAACTGGAAGCCTTACAGAGGGCTGGTCTGCTTTCCGAGGAAGATTACCTGCTGCGGCGCCAGGCCCTGATCGGCAATGAGTTGGACCAGGTGACGGAAGCCTACGAGGCTGAAATTGCAGCGCTGGAGGCCGCCAAGGGCAAGAAGACAACGTCGGCTGCGCAGAGCATCCAGCTCGACCAGAAGATCGCCGACGCGCGCGCGGGGATGGCTAAGGCGCAGAAGGATGCTGACAGCCAGCTTGAAGTGCTTGCAACCAATGAGACCGGTCGACTTGCCAAACAGGAGCGGGCGATCAGTTCGTATGTACAGGCGCTGGGTCAGCAACAGCGCGCGTTGGAGCTTGCGGGGCAGCGTGCCGTATTGGGCGTTGGCCAGGGCGATCGCCGGAACGCATTGAGCGGACAGCTGAACAGCCAGCAAGACAGGTTTGCTCAGCAGTCGCTGGAGCTTGCCAACCAGAAGTCCGACCCGTCGCGCAACATGTCTGAGGAAGAGTTTAAACGGAAGTCGCAGGCGCTCGCAGACGCGAACAAGGCCGCCACCGACCAGATCCGGCAAAATTATGCGGATGTGGAGAATGCCCAGGGCGACTGGACGAAGGGTGCGACAGCTGCCTGGGACGACTACCTTGATTCGGCACGCAATATTGCCGGCCAGACAAAGAGCCTGTTTGGCAAGGCCTTTGGGTCCATGGAAGACTCGATCACCAACTTCGTTTTGACTGGTAAGGCGTCCTTCGGCGACTTCACCAAGTCGATCTTGGCCGACATGGCACGTATCGCTACCCGCCAGGCCAGCTCGGCGCTGCTGGGCAGTCTGGTCGGTGCGGCGGCGAGTTACTTCGGTGGTAGTGCTGCTGGTGGAGGCAACGGGCTGGCGGCGGGATCTGCAGGAGCAACGTCCTCTAACTTGGGCGCTTCCGCAGCCGGCTACTCCAGTTCCTACTTTCCGCAGGCAACGGGCGGCGCCTGGTCCGGCGGCGTGCAAATGTTTGCCGACGGGGGGGCGTTCACTAACTCCATTGTCAGCAAGCCAACTGCTTTTGGTATGGCCAACGGCAAGACTGGAGTGATGGGTGAGGCTGGTGCCGAGGCAATCATGCCGCTGACCCGGACATCGAGCGGCAAGCTCGGGGTTATGGCCATGGGCGGCGGCGGGACTGGCGGAACACAGATCAATGTCGAGGTGCACATCGATGGTGAGGGCAACGCCTCGTCCTCGGCTGATGC
This sequence comes from Pseudomonas sp. MD330_10, assembly GCF_042610415.1. Classification (NCBI taxonomy): domain Bacteria; kingdom Pseudomonadati; phylum Pseudomonadota; class Gammaproteobacteria; order Pseudomonadales; family Pseudomonadaceae; genus Pseudomonas; species Pseudomonas sp. MD330_10. The sequence continues at coordinate 314,643 of NZ_JBHGZU010000003.1, read as the reverse complement.
TCCTGGCTATGACCTGTTCGGCAAGGAACTGGCGACGTTCGTGGAGCAGAAGTACCAGGAACTGCGCTCGAGGGACATGCGCCAGGGCGGCGTCATCAACAACGCAATTAAGGGGCGATGATGGCTATCGAACGATTCACCTGGGCGACGGAAAAGGGCGCGGAGGGCGATATTACCCAGCGCGTCCGCTCCAAGCAGTTTGGCGATGGCTACGAGCAGTCGGTCGAGGATGGCCTCAATAACCGGTCGCAATCATGGCCGGTGACCTTCACCGGTTTGAAGGGACGTATCAAGGACATCATGGCCTTCCTCGACCGGCACAAAGGGGCGAAGGGCTTCCTCTGGGAGCCGCCCCTGGGTGAGCTTGGCCTCTACAAGTGCAACGGCTACAAGCCAGTGCACCGCGGCGGCCAGGTCTACGCCATCACCGCGACCTTCCAGCAAACCTTTCATCCCTGAGATAACTGCCCATGGCACTGATCACGGACATCCAGAAACTGGAGCCCGGCGGCGAGATTCGCCTGTTCGAAATTGACGGTACCGAATACGGCGCCGATTACCTGCGCTTCCACGGTCATGCCATTCCGCACACGCCCGAGGAATTGCTGGCCTACGAAGGTTCCGAAGAGGATCTGCCCGCCAAGTCGATTATCTGGCAGGGCCAGGAGTACGCGGCCTGGCCGGTGCAGATTGAGGGGATCTCTTCGAGCAGCGACGGAACCGCCTCTCGGCCTACCTTCGCCGCGGGCAACGTGAATGGACGGGTTACAGCTTTGTGCCTGGCCTTCGAGGACATGCTCAAGTTCAAGCTGACAGTCCGCGAGACTCTGGCCCAGTACCTTGATGCGGCCAACTTCTCCGAGGGCAACCCCACCGCAGACCCGACTCAAGAGGCGCTGGAGATCTGGTACATCGACCAGAAAACCAGTGAAGACGGCGAGGCCGTCGTCTGGGAGCTGTCCTCTCCGGGCGAGATCGATAACCACGGCCTGCCCGGGCGGCAGATGACCACGTTCTGCCATTGGGCCATGACCAATGGTTACCGGGGGCCGGACTGCGGCTATACCGGCGTGGCCATGTTCGACGACGAGGACAACCCCACGGATGACCCGGCCAAGGATCAGTGCAAAGGCTGTCTGTCGTCGTGCAAATTGCGCTTCGGCGAGAACAACGAACTCTCCTTCGGTGGCTTCCCTGCCGTTTCCCTCATAGCCCGGAGCTGACCATGCGCAAACACATCATTGCGTCCATCCAGGCGCACGCGGCGGCGGAATATCCGCGCGAGTGCTGCGGCCTGCTACTGGCCGTCGGGCGAGCGCAGAAGTATTACCCGTGCCGGAACATCGCCACGGATCCGAACGAAGAGTTCAGACTCGATCCCGAGGACTACGCCGCGGCGGAAGACTTGGGCGAAGTGATCGGCATCGTTCACTCGCATCCGGACGCCACCTGCAGGCCGTCACCGCATGACTTGGCCATGTGCGAAGCCACGGCGTTGCCCTGGCACATTTTGTCGTGGCCCGAAGGCGACGTGCGCACGATCACGCCAACCGGCAGCACGCCGCTACTCAAGCGCCCGTTCGTGCACGGCGCCTGGGACTGCTGGCAGGTTTGCGCTGATTGGTATGCCCGAGAGTGGGGTCTGGAATTCGAAGCCTTCCAGCGCACCGATGGCTGGTGGGAAAGCGCGGGTAACGCAAGCCTCTACGAGCAGAACTACGAGGCCGCCGGCTTCATGCGTGTCGACATGCCACAACGCGGCGACATGATCGTTATGCAGGTCGGCCGGACAGCCCATCCGAACCACGCTGGCATATACCTTGGCGCCGATCCATCGTTGCCTGGCGAGGAATCTTGCGTTGTCGGCCCAGGTCCGTTCCTGCTGCACCACCTATACGGCAGGCCGTCAGAAATTATCGTCTACGGCGGACCCTGGCATGACAGGACGCGCCTGATCCTCAGGCACAAAGACGCGAAACAATCAACATGACGCGGCAGCGCCACCCGGTTGCCACTGGCATTCCATCCACGCTGACCGCTAGGACAGCGGGTAGACTACTTGAAGATGCGAGGGAACTTTTTCTTGCGATAATGTCAATTTGACATGTGTCTGTGCAGCTCGCCAGGGATGCCGACGATGCCGGTCGGATTTCCGGCAAACCAAGGAAGAAAACGATGAAATTGATTTTTGTAGTACTGCTGATGATTAGCGGCTACGCCTTTGCCGGCTGCGCCACCATTGGTGATTCGGACCAGCGCGCTTATTGCAGAGCTAAGGAGGGCAGTGGTACTTGCGGTTCGATCAGTAATCGGGACCTGCGTCATGCCTGCAATGCGGAAACGAACGGAGGTAGCTGCAATAGCATTGATGATCACGATCAGCGCTATTTATGTAATGCAAGAACCAACCATGGTAGCTGCAGTTCGATCAACGATAGGGACTTGCGTCGTGCCTGCAATGCGGAAACGAACGGAGGCAGTTGTAATAGCATTGATGATCACGATCAGCGCTATTTATGTAATGCCAAAACCAATAACGGTACTTGCGGTCCAATCAACGATAGGGACTTGCGTGCGCAATGTGAAGCATTGAAACATTGATTGAAGATCACGAGAGCGGTCTTGGTGCACGAACAATATAAAATACGACCTCTAATACATCAGTTTTCAGCAGCGACGATGCATTGGAAAAGTCACTTTGAGAGATTTCGACGTCGGAAATGCTACAGTCCCGCCAAATCAAAGAGGGAACGACATGCGAATTTTGATAGCGGCTGTAGCGGTGGCGATGCTGGCGGGGTGTATGGCGCCAACCATGAACGAGGCTCGCCAATCCGGCCCGTACAAGGTGTTCACTTCCAAAAAAACGGACGCCGCGCTGGCTAAATGTATCCAGTACGAATGGCAGAACCAGTCGATCTTCGGCGGTACGCCTGGCGCAACTCTTCAGCCTGGTCGCGATACTGGTTACACCGTGTTCACCGAGGGGTCCCAGTACTTCGTTGACATCCAGCCTAAAGGCTCGGGGGCCGAAGCGAAGTATTACGTGGTGGTCGGAAACTGGATTGCGAATAAGCGATTGGCCGCGCTGCAAGGCTGCCTATAGTCCGCACCACTTCATCAAAGGCTCGCTCGGCGGGCCTTTTTATTGCCTGGAGAAAAGCACATGGAGGCACTTGCCATCAATTATCAGCCCATGACTACGATCCTGCTTTACGGTCAACTTCGACAGTTTGGCCGATCCTTCCGCATGGCAGTGAAGTCGCCCGCAGAAGCGATCAAGGCGCTGTGCGTGCAGATCCCCGGATTTGAACGCTTCCTGTCGAACGCCAAATCCCGAGGGATTGAGTTTGCCGTATTCCGAGGAAGGACGAATCTGGCAGAAAAGGAGCTTGGGTTTGCGGGCGGCGGCGATATTCGAATTGCTCCGATCATAACCGGCAGCAAGCGAGGCGGTGCGCTGCAAACAATCATCGGCGCTGTGCTGATCGTTGTCGGCCTTGTCATCACCGGGGGCACATTCGGCGCCGGCGCCCCCTTCGGCTCAGCTCTGATCATGATGGGCGGATCGATGGTGCTGGGCGGCGTGATCCAAATGCTCAGCCCCCAAGCTGGCGGCCTTAAAACTAGCGCCGCGCCGGGGAACACACCCGGCTACGCCTTCGGCAGCGCCAAAAACACCACCGCATCCGGTAACCCGGTCCCGCTGTGCTATGGCAAGCGCCGGGTGGGCGGCGCAATCATCAGCGCCGCGATCTACGCCGAAGACCAAATGTAGCCAACATTCGTAGCACCGCAGCCGCCCCCGAGGCGGTTTTTTATTGCCTGGAGAAAAGCATGGGCGCAGCACAGAAGCTCGATATTTACGGCGCCAAGGGTGGCTCCGAGAAGCCAAAAACGCCCACCGAGGCCCCTGACAGCCTGCGCTCTATCGCCATTGCCAAAATGCTAATCGCTATCGGTGAAGGAGAATTCGAAGGCACGCCTACCGCGCGCGATATCTTTCTCGACAACACCCCGCTGCAAGATCCCCAGGGAAACATGAACTTCCCGAACGTGAAGTGGGAGTGGCGCACCGGAGCGGTGGATCAGAGCTATATCCAGGGCATCCCCTCGATCGAGAACGAGACCACGATCAGTACCGAGCTGCACAGCGGGACGCCATGGGTTCGCGCTATCAACAACACGCAGCTCTCTGCTGTTCGCGTGCGCTTCGCCTGGCCGGCACTTCAGTCTGTGGACGCCAGCGGCAACATTAACGGTTACCGGATTGAGTACAAAGTTGAGTTGGCCACCGACGGCGGCGCCTACCAACAGGTGCTCAGTGAAGCGGTCGACGGCAAGACCACCAGCCTTTACGAGCGCACCCGCCGCATTGATCTTCCCAAAGCAACAACCGGTTGGTTGATGCGTATCACGCGGCTGACCATCAACCAGAACAACAACAAAATCTCCGACACGATGCAGATCTCAGGCTTCACTGAGGTCATCGATGCGAAGGTTCGATACCCAAACACCGCGCTGCTCTACATTGAGTTCTCCGCCGAGCAGTTCCGCAGTATCCCGGCCGTGACCGTCGAGACAAGGCTGAAAAAGATGCAGATACCGAGCAACTATGACCCGGTGTCACGCACCTACTCGGGCGTTTGGGACGGCACATTCAAGCAGGCTTGGACCGATAACGCAGTCTGGATGACCTACGACATTACAACCGGAGACCGCTTCGGCCTCGGCCGTCGCATCAAGCCGTGGATGGTGGACAAGTGGGAGCTGTATCGCATCTCGCAGTACTGCGACCAACTGGTGCCGGACGGGAAGGGTGGCCAGGAGCCGCGCTTCATCTGCAACCTGAACCTGCAGAGCAAGGCTGACGCCTGGTCGCTACTACGCGATATCTCGACCATTTACCGGGGTATGACCTATTGGGCCCAAGGCCAGGTTTTCACCTTGGCGGATATGCCGCGCGCCACCGACTTCGACTTCGCCTACACCAAGGCGAACGTCATCGATGGCAAGTTCACCTACTCCAGCGCATCGGAGCGCACCCGGTACACCAGAGCGCTGATCAGCTACGACAACCCACTGAACAACTACGACACAGACGTCACGGCGGTGACCGACCAGAAGCTGCAGCGCCGCTACGGCGACAATCCGCTGGAGATCAGTGCCATCGGCTGTACCCGCGAATCCGAGGCCCAGCGCCGAGGTAAGTGGGCGCTGCTCACCAACTCCAAGGACCGGGCCGTTACCTTCAAGGTCGGCCTGGACGGGCGTATCCCGCTGCCTGGCTACGTAATTCCTATCGCGGACGAACTGCTGGCTGGGCGCCCCGTGGGTGGGCGTATCTCCGCAGTGAATGGCAAGGTCATCACGCTGGACCGCGATACTCAGGCCAAGCCCGGTGACCGGCTGATCCTCAACCTGCCAGACGGCAAGTGCGAGGGGCGAACCGTGCAGTTGGTCAGCGGCCGGCAGGTCACCGTTACCGTTGCCTACTCCGTTCCGCCCGAGCGCGAACTGGTGTGGGCGCTGGATGCTGACGACCTTGCCATCCCGCTTTATCGCGTGGTCAGCGTGGCGCGGCCGGAGCCTGGCGTGTTCGAGATCTCGGCAGTTCAGTACGATCCGAGCAAATTCGCTCACATCGACACTGGCGCGCGCTTGGAAGAGCGACCCATCAGCGTGATCCCGATCACCGTGGTTCCGGCGCCGGCAAGCGTCACGCTGACGTCGAGCTATGCCGTGAACCAGGGTATCGCCATCAGCACCATGAACATTTCATGGCCAGCCGTTACCGGTGCCGTCGCGTACGACGTGGAGTGGCGCAAGGACAACGGGAACTGGATCAAGGTGCAGCGCACGGGCTCAACGAGTGTAGACATCACCGGCATCTACTCGGGCGCCTATCTGGCCCGGGTGCGTGCGGTAAGCGCGTTCGACATCTCGTCGGTGTGGAAAAACTCCGTCCTCACCGACCTGCAAGGGAAGGTTGGCCTGCCGCCGGCGGTGTCATTCCTGACAACGACCAGCCTGGTATATGGCATCGGTATCCAGTGGGGATTTCCACCAGGTGCCGAAGACGCCCAGCGGACGGAACTTTGGTACAGCCAATCGGCGGACCTGACGACTGCGATCAAGCTGAGCGACCTCAGCTATCCGCAAGCCTCGCATGAGATGCACGGCCTGCTTGCCGGTGCGAGCCTGTTCTTCTGGGCGCGCCTGGTAGATCGAACCGGTAACGTCGGCCCGTTTTTCCCGGTGCCCGGCGCCGTCAATGGCCAGGCCAGTTCGAAGCAGAGCGATTATGAGGCGTACTACGCCGATAAGATCGGCAAGGGGGCGCTGTATCAGAGCTTGCGCGAAGAGATCGAACTGATTTCTGGTAATGGGCCAGGCTCTGTAAATGAGCGCCTTGAGGAAGCCAAGCAGGAACTGGAAGACCTGATCCAGCAAGTGACCGATGCGCTCGCTTACGACCCGGCCAAGCCCTATCTTAAGGGCGATATAGTCCGGCTTGATCAACGTCTCTACCAAGCAAAAGGCCCGGTGCCCGTGGGAGAGGCGCCGCCCGACGCAGACTATTGGACCGATATCGGAACCATCCTGGAAACAGCGAACGCGCTGGCATCCCAGGTGCAGATCATCGAGACGAAGATCGAGGAGCTCGACGGCCAGATCGTGGCTACTGCTACCTCGGTGGAGGCGTTGCGCTCCGCCGCTCGTGGTGGTGACGGCGCCGGCGAACTTGCTGACGCGATCAAAGGGTGGACGTCCACGGCAGATCTTGCCGTTGAGCGTAAAACCCGAGGTAGTGAAAACGACGCGATGGCCCAGCAACTGCTGACCCTGGGCGCCCAGGTAGGCGACAACAAGTCGTCGCTGACCGTCCTGCAGCAGGTGGTTGCCAGCAACCGCGAGACGTCGGCAGCGCAGGTCGCCCAGTTGAAGAGCGATCTGTCTGCGGTCGATCAGAAGGCGACCGGCAATGCTCAGTCGATCACGAGCCTCAACACTCAAGTCACCAACCTGGACGGGAAGATCGCATCTCAGGCGTCGAGCAATGAGGCGCTTCGTGCTTCTGTCCGCGGTGACATCGGATCAGGCGAGCTGGCGGGAGCCATTAAGGCCTGGGAGTCAACCGCAGCCATCAGCACAGAGAAGAAGGTGCGAGCGTCTGAACTCGAGGCGCAGGCCAAGGTTTCGGAAACGCTGCAGTCGAGCATCGGGCAGACGAGTGCTTCAGTGCAATCGGTGAGCGAGACAGTGGTGCAGCTCAACGGCAAGGTGCTGGCTCAGACGACCATGAAGGCCCAGACAATTGTCGATGGCCGGAGGGTTGTATCAGGCCTGGCCTTTGGTGCGAACGGGGACCAGTCGGAGTTTTTGATCTTCGCTCAGCGGTTCGCCGTCGTGAATGAGATAAGCGGAAAAGTTGATCCGATGTTTGTAATTGAGAACGGCCAAGCCATCTTCAATACCGCAATCATCAGCAAGGCGTTTATCGAGCAGATAATTCTCGGAATGAGCCTTAGGTCCGCGGCTGTAGACGCCTACGGAAATCCATTGATTGAGTTGAATATGGCAACAGGCTCGTTCGCCCTTCGCGGAGTCAAGGATGGCAATACATCGGTTCTGAATAGTAGCGGTATCAAATTCACTTATTCCAACGGTATTGATGGAATTGACTTGAGTCTTTGATATGGTCGGATTGGTAATTAGGGATAAGAACACCGGCGTTGTCAAAATCGACATGACAACTTTCATTAGCCAGACAATGGGCTTTGTGGAGACCAATGGTCAGAACGGAGCTATTCAAATACCTGCCCCACCGGTGAGTCGATCATTGTTCTTCACGGTCACACCGCTTGTGGACTTGCAGATGGATAAGGGCAAGCGGCCCGGCGTTGCTTTAGATGGCACTTCCCTATCTTGGGTCTATTCATACAATACGGCAGGGTGGGGTTTCTTCTCCGCGAATTGCCGAATTTACTATGGGTATTACTAATGTCTAACGCCAAACTTGTTGCCCGAAAACCTGACGGCTCATTGCTATACGATACGGGGAATATAAGTTATGGTTTGGTGAAAAGCGGATTTCTATTTTTTAACTCAAATTGGAGACGTTGGATCCTCAAAGGCATTAATGTGGATCCGAACTTGGCTAGCAGCTGGACGGAATCTGGCTTGCCGGGGGATGATCAATTCGGTTTTACAATTGAAAACCCACAATCCCCCATTGTTTTCCTTGTGGGAAGAGGGACCGCTACAGGTGTGGTAGTGTCAGGAAGCGCAAAATCATTTCTGTATGCTGGAGCTAGTGCTGCAACCAAGTATTACTGCTTTGACTTGATGAGGAACGATAGCTTACCCAGCCCCTGGCTAAAAACTAAATCCAAAGACTCCGGCCAAATTACCTTCAATTCCAATCAAAACCCAATGAATGTTGTTGCTTCAATACGCGCACCTGATCCTGGCCCATTGGATAGGTTTGGAAGGCCGGCTTACACATATCTGGGGGGGCGGAACGAAAGAATAGCATTTCAATCGCGAGCCGGTTCCGCAATTGCCCACAGCTTAGTTGATATTAATTTAGATGCAGGTACCGAGTACGCCGCCTTTCTGCCTTGGAATAGGTCGTGCGGTATTATCGACGCTAGCCCGCAGGCGGGTGGGGGCGCACCGTTGGTATACGGGCTAACTGAAGGTGCGTTTGGAAGAGTGGGCGGAATCAGTTTCTTTTTCGCCCCACCAGGTAGGACCACTGAAGATTATTGGCCGACAACGAACACTGGCGTTGGCTATTCCTTTTTGAATCTGCCAACAGCCCGGTACCCATCAGCCTTGGTAATCAAAACCGAAGGGCTTCCATTTCCTTTTAATTGAATTAGCAGATTTCCTGCGCATACTGCTTTGGGAGTAACTATGGCTTCTTGGTTTTCAGAAGGTAGCGTCACCGTTACCAATGGCAGCGCCACTGTAACTGGTGCTGGTACGAAGTTTTCCAGTTGCCGATCGGGCGACATGTTCGTCGGACCGGATAACGGCATCTATCAAGTGATCAATCCGTCGAGCGATACATCCGTATCGATCTCACCGGCTTATCGTGGAGCAACCGCTGCTGGCGCGTCATACGGCATCGTGCCGGTAAATGGTTACCCAAAGGCCTTGGCGGATGCGGTCAACGTGCTGGTTCAGCAGTGGGGGGCCACGCTCGCCGGACTTGGGCCGGTGGCGAGCATGACTACTGTCCCTGTTGCAAATGGTGGCACTGGGGCAACCTCGGCCGCGGCCGCGCGTGCGAATCTTGGGTTGGGAACGGCGGCGCTGAAGTCAGTGGGTAGTGCTGCGGGGAACATCCAGGACGTTAGCTCGCCAGCCCCCATGGTGGGTAACTCCGCATTTATCGAGCAAGGCAGTCACTTCATTAACTACGGGGACAGCACGACGGTGGTGCCCGCAGGCGGTGCTTACTGGGCGGGCGTCCGCGCTCAGTACCCTTTCCAAAACTGCGCTATGGATCTCGTTGCGCAAGTGGTTACGGGAAACAGCATGAACTTGATGTTCCGGACCGTCGCACCAAGTGGGGCGGGCGACCCGTGGCGCAAGATTTACCACGACGGCAACACCACCCGTGCCCAAGACGGCACCCTCAAGGCGATTTAATCATGGCAAGAGCAGCAATCAATATCGTGGGCGCTACTGGCGCAATGTTCGACCTGACCTCGCTTGGCGGGATCGACGTGGGCAGTTACCGTAAGGACATGGGTGTGTACTGCGTGACCGGTGCGCTGGGCATGGTTCCATTTCCACCTTTGGACCAGGGCTGGGGCTTCTCGCTGCACCCGTCGGAAAACCAGGCACTCGTTGCTACGTCGTTCTCCGACGGGCTGTTAACCATCACAGTCACGATGGATGGCCAGCCGTATGATCTGAAAACAATGATCACGCTGCACATCCTTGTGCCGGACCTGGAGGCAATTGTCGTTCCGCCGCCGGCTGCTGACCCTTTGGTGGAGGCGCAGACCGAAATCAATCGCTTGCGCGCTGCCGCCGACTACGCGATCGCACCTCTTCAGGACGCGGTCGATGTCGACGAAGCGACCGATGCCGACCTGGCCGCACTGAAGGCCTGGAAGAAGTACCGCGTGGCACTCAGCCGCGTTCCCGACCAAGCGGATTACCCTCAATCGATCGAATGGCCTGATGTTCCTGCGTAACTGCTGAAGCCGCCCACCAGCCGCCTTGTGCGGTTTTTTTTCGTCTGGAGAAAGCCATGGCTATCACCGAGCAGCAGTTGCTGCAGATACTCCCAAACGCCGGCCGCAATGCCGGCGTTTTTGCTCCTGTGTTGAATGCGGCCATGGGCCGGCACGCGATCGTGATCCCGCTGCGCATCGCCGCATTCATCGCCCAGGTCGGGCATGAGTCGGGCCAGTTGCGATACGTGCGAGAGATTTGGGGGCCGACGAAGCAACAGGCCGGGTACGAAGGTCGTGCCGATCTGGGCAACACCGTGAAGGGAGACGGCTCCAAGTTCCGCGGGCGTGGCCTGATCCAGGTCACCGGGCGCGCCAACTATGCCGCGTGCGGCGAGGCCCTGGGCCTGGACCTGATCAACAAGCCTGAATTGCTTGAGCTGCCCCAGCACGCCGCCATGTCAGCGGCCTGGTTCTGGTCGACCAAGGGCTTGAACACGCTGGCGGATCAGGGGCAGTTCGCGAAGATCACCCGGCGGATCAATGGTGGGCTGACCGGCCAGGACGACCGACAGGCGCTGTACGACAAAGCGCTGAAGGTGCTGGCATGACGCCGGTGCAGAAGCTGGCTGGCCTGGTGCTGCTGGTATTGGTGCTAATGGCTGGCGCCGCGGGCGTGACCTGGCAGGTGCAGGACTGGCGGATGGGCAAGAAGCTATCCGAGCAGGCCGGCCTGCATCAAGAAGATCTGACCAGGATCAGCATGGCCGCTGCCGCCCAGGCCCGCGCTGATCAGAGCAAGCGACTGGCCACCGAGCAACAGCTCGCCATCCAGGACCAACAACACACCAAGGAATTATCCGATGTCCAACGTACCCAAGCTGCTCTGCGCGATCGCCTTGCCACTGCTGATGTGCGGCTGTCAGTCCTTGTCGACGCAGCGGATACAGCCAGTGGCTGCAACATGCCTACCGCCGCCGGCGCCGTCGGCGTGGTTCATGCAACGCGTCGAGCCCAACTTGACCCAGCGCATGCTCAACGAATTATCGCCATCACCGATGCCGGCGACCAAGGATTGATCGCGCTGCGGGCGTGCCAGGCGTATGTCAGGGCCATTGCGCCCTGACATAGATTCCCGGTCGCAAAAATTAGCATGACCCCAACAAACACCCACTTTGCAAAGGATTGCAAAAATGACAAACCCAATTGTTCCATGGATGGGCGGCAAGCGTCGCTTGGCTGATCGCCTTATTCCTCTGTTCCCACCGCACGAATGCTACGTTGAAGTGTTTGCTGGTGGTGCTGCGCTTTACTTCATGCGCCCTCAGGCCGCCCCGGTCGAAGTTCTCAACGATATCAATGGCGACCTGGTGACGTTGTACCGGGTTGTGCAGAACCACATGGAGGAGTTCGTACGCCAATTCAAATGGGCCCTGAGCTCGCGCCAAGTGTTTGAGTGGCAGAAAATGACCCGACCGGAAACCCTCACCGATATCCAGCGAGCTGCCCGTTTTTTCTACTTGCAGCACCATGCCTTCGCCGGGAAGGTCAGCGGCCAGACCTTCGGCACTGCCACTACGGGCCCGGCTATTAATCTGTTGCGGATCGAAGAGAACCTTTCCGCAGCCTGGCAGCGCCTCTCCGGAACCTATGTCGAAAACTTAGGATGGCTCGAATGCGCCGAACGCTACGACCGGCCCCACACCTTCCACTACATGGACCCACCTTACTGGCAGACCGCGGGCTACGGGGTGGACTTTCCGTTCGAAAACTATGAGCGAATGGCCGACTTCATGCGTCGTTGCAAAGGCAAGGTCATGGTGAGTATTAACGATCATCCTGATATTCGGCGGGTGTTTGAAGGGTTCCACTTTGAAACGCTGGAAATCCGCTACAGCACCGCCAATCAGCGCCAGGGAAAAGCCGAGGTCAGCGGCGAGCTTGTGATCATGAATTGGAAACCCTCCGACCTCGGCGGGTTGTTCTAGGGTGCAGGCTGTATCAGGTTGGGCCCCTTGTTCCGGACGTTTCCCACGGCCGTATCGACCTTGAACCATTCGAAGGCCTCGGCTGGCTCGCCCTGGTGCAGTACCATCTGTTCGGCGCGCTCCTTGGGCGTGGCCGGGTCCAGCCATTCGCGGGCAAGTTCAGGATTCAGTACCACGGGCCGCCGGTCGTGGATGTCCACCATGCCGCCGGCACTGTCCGCGGTAATGATCACGAAGCCGTCATGCTCACCTGGGCCTTCCTCGGTGCTGGGCAACTGACCGATAGCCGCGCAGTAGATCGGCGCCCCGTCGCGACGGCGGATCAGGTAGGGCTGCTTCTTCGAGCCTCCTTCATCGACCCATTCAAACCAGTTATTGATCGGTGTGATTGCTCGGTGCGGCCAGATTGCACGGAAGAAAGGGCCGTGCGCCACCTTCTCGACACGGGCGTTGATCGGCGTGGCGCGGTCCTTGGCCCATTGCGGTCGCCATCCCCAGCGCACTGGATCAGCAAGTAGCAATTCGCCCTGTACATGGAGCAGGGCGACCTGGGTGGTGGGGGCGACGTTGTATCGCTCCAGGGGCAGCTCGCCAACTGAGTTGACCATGGCGTTCGGCATGCCCAGGGCCGCGACGAAGTCATGAATGCCGCTGTACTGTGAAAGGCGTCCGCACATGACTGTCTCCGCTCGTCGGGCTTGATGAACAGCCGCGCGCCGGCCGATCTCTAAAGCGTAGACACCGGAGTCGGAGATTCGTCATGACAACCGATATACAGCAGGTCAACGAGATGGAAGCGTGGCACGCGCTGCTGAACGATTCGGAGTTTGAAGCCGGCTCACCAGAATATCGTTATGAAACGCGCCTGGCCCTTGCTGACAATATGCTTGAGCGCAGGGTGATTGATTGCGCTGAATGGCGAGAGCTGGTTGAGAAGGCCGTTGCTGGTTATGCGGGCGACGTCGGCTGAGTGCCAGCTGTACTGACAAAGCCGTTACCTGCGCAGTTGCTGCAATCCTCGCGCTGTCCGAATCGGTCCAGGCAGGCATCGCATTTGGTGAACTGGGCAGAGAGGAGTAGGGGGCGGGCCTTTCGATAGCTCTCAAAATCGCGGCATTCCAAGGCAACCTGTGCGCAATCTACCAGCGCACGATAGGTGTCGGTATCGCAGATGACTGGGTAGACCTGCCCATAGATAAATTGCGCCGTCTGCACCAGATCGTATAGCTCACCAGATGGCGCGGTAAGCACCAACCCATTTATCGGCCAAGTCTGGTTGTCGTTGCGGAAAACCAAACGCAGGTCATTCTTATCGCGAAATACCTTTCCATCAAACCCATCAGCACCTGGGCCGATGGCTGAGTAATAAGTGTTGCTTCGGATGTAACCGACGCACTCCGCCGTCCCTCGTTGAATGACGTCATAGTAGCCGCCATACGTGTACCCAGCGGGCGTCGTGACCAGCTCTTCAACGGCATGCCAGTAAGCCGCGTCGGCCAGCTCATCCATCTCAAATTGTTCCATCTCATCAATTACCCCTGCCTCCAACATGTCACGAGTCTCCCACCGGCACATCGTCCGATGAGCCTCCGGGTTACCCATCCGGGACGCGTTGTCGTCGAGGATTCTCCGCCATTTGGCGAGCCATTCCTTTTTGAGTTCTGTAGGGAGCATGTGAGTGACTGCTTATTTTTACTGTATGCGTATACAGTAATCGAGGTTTGTCACTGATGCGATTCGAGGCGACGAGCTGTAAGGCATCACTCTGGCGACATCAACACCGCCAATGTGAGCTTGATGAATTCCTCATTGTGACTGAGCGTGTCCAGTGCGCCGCGTACATTCGCAGCAACCTCAGCGGAGCCGCGCTGCTCCACCCAGTTTGATAACTCCATGATCGATGCTTCGAGTGCCAGCTGATTTTCATAGAGCTTGGAAACCAGAGAGGGGAGTAGGTCTGAATTCGGCATGCTTTTTCCTCTTTTGAGTGACCAGCTTAGCAGTGGGGCTTTGGGTTGGTTTAGGTTCGGCCGGCAGGACGCCGAGGAGGGTATGCACCACCGGCATATCGGTGCAAGAAGCGCCAGATTTGATTGTCCTGTTCGCGAGAACGAAAAAGCAATTTTATGCCAATTATATGGGCCGCAACGAACTATAACTATCTGAATACATTGAGGTAAATTAGGCGTAAAATTAATGGATTGCGGACCGGAAAATAGAGCGCAAGCCCCAGCCCGCTTGATTTTGGCGCGGGACTTAAAATCCCCCGCTCGTAAGGGCGTGCCGGTTCGATTCCGGCTTCGGGCACCATCTTACATTCCACTGAGAGCTTTCGAGCTCCGTGGAAGCCTTGAAAAACCTGCCTTCTGGCGGGTTTTTTAGTTTTTGCATTCTGTCGGTTGCTGGTCCGGTTTGCTGAAATCAAGCCGTTTTAGGGGTGATTTTAGGGGTAGTAATTGGTTCGATTAAGGAGAGTACCCTTATGTCGCGCACAACTGCTCCGCTTACTGATTCTGCCTGCCGCTTAGCCAAGCCTAGGGGCGTCCCTACAAGCTGCTCGACGGTGACGGTCTGTACTTGCTTGTCCAGCCCAATGGCCGTAAAGGCTGGCGCCTCAGGTATGTAAAGCCAGATAACCGGGAAGGGCTGACCTCCCCCGGAAGCTAGCCCGTAATTGGACTAGCTGATGCGCGCAGATGGCATAGACCCTGTAGAACACAAACGCAAAGCCAAAACCAAAACCAAAACCGAAGGAGAGCTGACCCGGCTGACGCTTATGTTGTCGTTGCATGTGTTTGTTCGATCCAGTGGATTGCGTTTCTCCCGCTGGTGCGGGTTCGACCTCAAACACGGGTTGTGGGAGAGCCCGGATACGCGACCCGAGCTTCACGAGGTACGCCACTCAACACGGGGAACGAAAATGGCGGGGGATGTAAACTTCGTTCCTTTGTCACCGCAAGTTGTGGCATTGCTTGAGCAGATTCACACCCTTACCGGCACGTTCGACCTGGTTTCTGCGGGCGATGCGAAACCCTGGATGAGATTGCAAGGTGTGTTTAAAAATCCGGGGCGATTCACACAGCCAGTTCGAGCGCCCAACAGCCCACGGTCAATCCTGTTCTCAGCCCAGTTGTTGTCAATGGGGACGGCGCTGTTATCGAGTTAGAAGGACAGTCCTGCCCAGGGTTTTAAGTTACAATCGAACGCCCTGCTGATAGCCCGACCTTCGGGCACAGCGTCACGCTGGGCGATTATCCAGGCATACAACCTATCCATTACCGGCACGGCTTTTTCTTGGCGGACAATAGGCCCGAACGAGCCGCCAACGTGGGACTATGTATGCGTTTTCGGTTCGCTCGGCTGGGATCTACAAACTGCAAGATTACTGATCGGAAAAAAGACCAATGCTAGGGAAAGTCAGCAGTAAACGTCTTGTCTGGGTTACGGGCGCACTTTGCGCGGCCCTTCTGTCCGGGTGCGCTACGTCACGCTACGACGGCAGGCACGCACCGGACCCGAGTAAGGCGATCATCATGGGTTCGATTGGTGAGAGCTTTCCGATGATGCAGCCCCATGGGCTGGTGGTTGAAATCGACCAACAGGGAGCACCCGGTACCGCAATACGGCTGACGACGCTGGGCAATGAAGATGATCAGCCATCACCCTCTTTGTTGGGCCATTACTTCATGTATGAAGTGCCGCCTGGCGAGTATGAGTACACGCAGTGGCATTACGTGTATTACTCAGGAAAATCGATGCCGCGCCCTGTGCCTGCGGTTTTCTCTGTGAAGGCCGGGGAAACTCTCTATATCGGCGATCTGCGCGCCGATGCCCTGCGCTTTTGCCTGTCCAACGTGAACAACGCCGAGGACACGGTGCAGGCGCTCAAGCGTAAGTACCCGATGCTCAAGGACCGCAACATCGTGAATCTGACGCCGAAGAGCGGTTTTGCGCCTTGGCCGAGTTCTGATGCCACTGACTTCGGTAAAGGGCTGTGCAAGATCTGAATTCGGTAGCGGTGACAGTCATCCAACCCGACGGCCGTTGATCCAAGTTCAAGGAGTTCCATGCTATGAAGCGCTGTACGCTACTCTGGGTCGGCCTGTTCGCAGCCCTGGCCTCACTGACCGGCTGCATCAGCGGTCCGGACCTCAAAGGTCAACCGTTCTTCACATCACCGGCTGAACCCCGTGCGGATGAGGCCACGGTGTACTTCTATCGCACCTCGGCCAGCATCGGTAGCGGTGTGGCCCCGACCATTGAGGTCGATGGCCGCGCCATCGGCAGCTTGCCTTCCGGTAGTTTTTTCAAGGCCGGTATTCCTGCCGGCAAGCACAGCGTCACCTCCACCTCGCCACCCATCATCAGCGGTATGGTTAACCAGCGTTTCGATATCACCGTCGAAAATGGAAAGGTGTATTACATCGCCGATCAACTTAGCACCTCTGACTACACGGATGGGCAGACCTTGGGTGAAGTCGACGGCCGTCGTTTCAGTGGAACAATGTTTTACTCGCGCTACGCGCTTGTGCCTGGCGAGGAAGCGTTGCGTTCCATCAAGTGGTGCCAGGAGTTGCCGGCACCTGCACCGTAACCACGCGTAACTCATGCCCGGCCTGGCCACCACAAGCCCAGCCATCAACGTTGGGCTAACCCAGGATGAGAGCGAGTAGGCAAACCAGTATGGTTATTGCGGGGTGACGTGAGTAGTCGAAGGGCAGAGCGCGATGAGAAAGCCCTGCGATCCGTTCCAGACTGTCCAGTAATAGTGCTAACGTCTGCGCTGCACTCCTTCGAGACGGCCAGATGAATCATCAAAAATCTGCTAGCGCCACAGCAACCAATGCTGGCGGGCTCAGGGCTGCCCACCCGCCTATTTGGTATTACGGCCCCGAAATACCAATTATCGGAAACAACGGTATGGGTGTTTTTGGCTTCTCTCTTGCGCTACTTCTGCTTTTACCGGGCTACGGACTAGCGATGTACCTTTTTTCAGGGCAGGACGTCATTCATGGTGTGCAGCCTAACCACGGCGAGAGCCTCACGGCGTCATCCTTCATTCTGTTAATACTGGTCAGTGCAGTGTTCATTGGTGCGTTCTTTGCCTGGGTTGTCTCTGAGCCTCAAGTGCAGGCATTCACGTTCGACGAATACAAGCAGCTGCTGACCCTCACCATAACTCGTCGTTGTCGAAGCCCCTTTCAAGTACACGTACCGTTTAGCGAGATCATCTCCATCCGCCCTTATGTGATGACATCGTCTGCTCATGATGGACACTTTCGCGTCGCTTATCGCGGAGCGAAGGGCAAGTTTTTTGAGCATTGTGTAGGGGACGGTACTTCTCTGGAAAATATTGAGTTTCATGGTGCGTGGTTGCGTGGAATGTTAGGAGAGCGAATGTGCGAGTTGGTAGATCTCGACAAATGAAAGCAGCCTAAACCAGTCTGATATACCAGCACTACTGGTCGGCCCCATCAGGTTTTCTTAAGTCATACGGCATCCCTTGCCGGGCCATGTCCGGCAGTGGAGTAGATTGATTGAACTGCCGATCCCACCAAGTGCCGAAACAGCTACCACCCGAGGACGTAGCGATGACTGAAGAAAAGAACAAAGAGCCCGAGCAGGAAACCCCGGCGCACTCCACCGAGGAAGAGCGCAAACGCTTGAAGGACTTCAACAAGGACGGAATTCCGCCTGGTTCAAGCTGATTATCAAGCCGCGCGCGCTTGGCATTGCTCCGTGCAACACGGGTCATTGGCCCGTGCCAGCGCTGCCATCGGCGGCGGGCCAATGCCACTGCCGCACATGTGCACCAGTCTTGGTGAACGGCTTGCCGTCGGCGCCGTGGCTGATGAAGTAGTCGGCCGGGAAGCCATCGGCCTTGTACGGCTCGGACGGCTTTTGCATCTGCAGGCAGATGTCGACGATCACGTAGGGTGTGCCCTTCACCATCACGGTGCCCATGGCCAAGCGGTCCTTGGTGGCATAGGCTGGAGATGTCTACGGCGCTGGTGGTAATCCAAATCGCTCCTTGCAGTGCAAGCAAAACCCCACGCTAAGTATCGTGTGTGTTTGGGCAGATACCGTTCTCCAGGGCAATAGCAATTTGGCGTTGATTGAGTATTACGGATTACAGGCATGGAGCCGAATCAAGGAGTGATACAGATTCACTAAGCACGGTCGAGCCCCGAGCTTTTTGTTTCCATTCTCCTGAACTGATAAGATTCAGCCCCCCCTCGAATGGACTCGTTTTAATGCGCACATCCCTGATGCCGCTGGCCTTCTTGGCCATTTTCACCAGCATTTCCTTGCCCGCCCACGCTGAAACGCAAAATGACCGAGGCATCCATTGCGCGGCCTACTACGAATTGCTTTCAGTAGCGGGTGACCAACCCGATATAAGCCGCAAGCAGTCCTCAAGAGCCTTCTATGCACTGCTGGTGCATGCTGGCGATACCCCGAAAGCTCAGGATGACGTTGCGCAAAAATTGGTGGACTTGCGCAAAGAGATACCCGGGCCGATGACGCCAGCTGGCACTGCCAAGCTACGTGAAAAATATGACGCCGAATGCAGAGTCCTTCTGAAGGCCGCCTGGTGCGAAGCCTACAAAGATCCGGGTGCTTGTGGTGCGTAATGCCTTGGCGGGTAGCAGCATAGGCACCTGCCATCGAGCCCGGCGAAGTGCTGGGCTATTGTTATAGGTGTCCATCACTCTGTTAGGGTGACACCCTTTGATCGCAATGGAAGCTTCAACAATGAATTCATGGACGCCCCTGGCGATCGCCATATTGGCGCTAGTCGGTACTCAGGCAGTGGCTGCAGAAAACGCCAACCCTATCGATAAAGGGCTGATGATTACCACATTCCTACCTACCATCTTGATTGGCGGAATAACTTCGCTGACGACCGAGCCGCCCAAGACATTCAAAGCGGCCAAGACCGATGCCTTAGCCTTCATCGGTTCCGACGGCGAAATACGCGGCGCTCAGTTTGAACAAGCATCCCGGTACTACCGCTCGAAGCACACCACGCCACTTATGTCGGACATGCAGCTCGCCCAGGCTATCGCGACTTCATTCTGAAGCCGATCTTCAAGCGCGTCACGGCGCTAGACCTTTGGTTTCTAGGATGCGATTTTCATCTGTTATGCAATGCTCCTCCTTTCTTGTGGTCTCTACCCTGACTCCGCAAAAGGACAGGCTCCATGTCGATACGCGCCACCCTCTGCCTGCTGACCCTTCCGCTGTTCGCAGGCTGCCAGTATTTCCCACACACCGATTACTTCACTGCACCCGAACACGAGTCCAACCCCGCCTGGATACGCATCGTCAACTTCACTCAGCATGCCGATCTGTATCAATACCAAGACGGTAAACGTTCCGGTGGAGTAATTCGCAGTGGGCCGCTTCCGTTCATCCAGACGCGGGATGAGGGGATGCCCAAAGCAGGGCAAAACCTCACGTCGGACTACTACGAAACTCAGATCCGACCAGGCATCGAAACGCACGTTGGGATGCTCTGGGAGGGAGGTCGCACGCAATCCTGCTACGTCACGGCGAAGTTCACGCCCCAAGCTGGGCGCTTTTACCAGTTCAGGCTGACATCAGGTTCGACGGGCACTTGCACCATGTACCCGTCGCTGATCGAGCGCGACAAGGACGGAGACGGGTGGCATCTCACTCCAAATACACAAGTGACGTACAAGGGCGAAGGGCCGACGGCCAAAACTCATTACAACAACAGCCGCTTTGAGAATCCCGATTACCATCCACCTGCGGATCACTATCCCGGCGTGGATGTTTTATAAGAATATCGACGAGTACAAACTTATGTCTGCCAACACGAACACTGGGAGTCGGTCTTTGGGTGTCCGAAAGTATTGGCTGAACCGCGGCGAACGAGCATCAGAGGATCTGTTCGCATGGTCGGCTTTTGTCGCGCAAACCGAGTTCCTGTGGCAAGACATTGCTTTGGTCCAAGACGCTGTCGCTTGGCAGCGCCTTTGGTTCGAACTGGAGATAATCAACGGGCTTGCGTTGGCGCACTGGGATGAGCAGGGAAGACCCGATGACTGGTCATGCTGCTGGAACAAAAACTATCGACACGAAGCGGCCGCCTTGGCGTCTGAACTGATAGCACTGCTGTGCGTTGCAGATCCATCTGCTCCCTGACTCGCGACTCATCGAGCGACCTCGGAAGGTCTGACCACCCAACCGGCTTCGCAGGCACCTCCAATCGGATGCGCTTGCCCGCCCATGTTGCCGCCATGGTCGGCATCATCAATTGCGCATTTCCGGGTCCCGGTAGAACGCGAACTTGGAGGTGTGACCGATGCCTGGGTTGAAGCAGTTGCATGGGTCCAAGTTCACGTAGTGATTACGCAACGCTGGTTTGGCGTTATACAGATGGCCTACGTTGTGCTCGGCCGGGTATTCGGCGCCCCGGCGATCCAGCAGTTTCCACATTTTATGTTCGATGGCCATGCAGTCGTTCCCCTTTTTCACGATGTAGTCCTGGTGGAAGACATGGCAAAGGAAATGGCCGTAGTAGAGCTTGAGAATGATCGCTTCTTCGATCTCTGCCGGCAGCTGTTCGAACCAGCTACGTTCATTGCGTGGCAGGGCGATGTCCAGCGCCAGAATGTTCTCCACGGATCGGGTATGTACGGCGCGGTAGCGATTGGCTGCACCTGCAGCTGCGAAGCGATGCAGAAAGGCTTTTTCGCCTTCTTCCGGCGTGCACTCGAAGAAACTCCCGCGAGTCTTGGAGAAATAGCCCTTGAGGAAAGCTCGCGCCTCATCTGCGCCCTCGGCGGTTACTTTCAATAGGAGGTGATGCTCATATTTCTTATGGAAGTCCATCATCCGTGCCGGTAGATGACGCGGAAAGAGATGACTGGCCGCTTGCATGATGCGATCCGTCAAATGCGACGGTAGGAAAGGAATGCGATCGAAGAGCGCGTCGAACCGGGCCTTGAGTGCGAACAGCCCCGGCAGTCGCGCCGTACCGAGGTAATGGATCATCAGGAACGTATCCTTGCCGTACTTCTCGGCGATCTCAAAGGCGTCGCGGTGCAGGTATTCACCTGAAATGGGCAGGTGCTTGAACTTGGCCAGTACGGCCCTGCGAACGTCGGTCAGTTCCTCAGTCTTGTTGGTGCCGATGTAAAAGACCTGCGGGTTCTTTTCGATCGGAAAGGTGTCCAGGCGCACAGCGAATACCATGACTTTTCCGGCCGACCCTGACGATTCATAGAGTCGCTGAGGATCTGCATTAAAGCGGGCCGGGGTCGGCTCATCGATCTCACGGACGTGTTCGACATAGGCATGATCGTGGCCGACGCCTGCGTCATGAAGAACGTCGTCATCGGAAATTTTCCCCGCATCCAGGCTCGCGAGCACATCCTCCTCTGTTCCCTGGAAGCGGATGCCAAGGTGGTTCACCAAGTGCAGGCGGCCGGCTTCGTCAACACGCGCGAACACCGACATCTGGGTATAGGCCGGCCCGCGCTGCACCAGAGCACCGCCTGAATTGTTGCAGATGCCACCGAACACCGAAGCGCCGATGCAGCTTGAGCCTATGACCGAATGGGGCTCACGGCCGATGGGCTGAAGCGCGCGTTCAAGCTGGTCTAGCGTCGCGCCGGGCAAGCAGACTACCTGCTTGCCACCCTCGATCAAGTAGATGGTCTTCATGCGCGAGGTGCTGACGATGACGATGTCGCGGTCGTAGTCGTCCCCATCTGGCGTCGAGCCCCCGGTCAGCCCTGTATTGGATGCTTGTGAGATCACGATGACGTTTGCCTCGACGCACGCCTTCAGCACACGCCATTGCTCAACCAGCGACCCGGGCCGCACGACGGCCAGTGCCCGGCCTGTACCGAAGCGAAATCCCGTGCGGTAGCGGCGGGTCTTGCTTTCGCCGGTCAAAAGATGCTTCTTCCCGACGATTGCTGCGAGATTGGAAACGAGATGGCTATGATCGCTGCCAGGTTTAACAGAAGCGGCGGGCGCCCATTCGGGAACGGCAGACATAGATGATTCCTTGATTGAGTTCATCGGGCACATGTCACGCAGTGCCAGGACACTCCAGCCGGTGTCAGAAAGCTATTCGCTGGAGTGCATGGCCGTTATCGTAAGAACGCACACCCATTCGATCCAATACTTCGTGATTGCATCTTCAAGACGATATTCGTCTTGGAGCGTATGATCCCAAGGACGCCCACTATCAGTCTGCGGAGGATCAACCATGGAGTTTCGCCAACTGCGGTACTTCCTTGCCGTCGCCGAGCACCTTCATTTCACCCTGGCCGCAGAACGGCTCGGCATTGCACAGCCGCCGTTGAGTCAGCAGATTCTTAAGCTCGAGAAGGAAATCGGCACCAAGCTTTTCATGCGCTATCCGCGTCGCGTTGAGTTGACCGAAGCGGGCGTCATCTTCAAGGAGCACGCGAAGCGGGTGCTGGACGAAGCCAACGACGCCTTGGAGCATGTCAAGAAGGCCGCTCGGGGGGAGAGCGGTCATCTCTCAATTGGATTCGCTGGCTCAACGGTGTTCCATCCGTTGGTAGCAACGACTCTTCGGCAGTTTCGCCAAAGCTACCCGGGTGTCCTGATTAAGACAGAAGAAAGCAACAGCACCGCGCTGCTGGATAAAGTCGTCAATAGCCAGATGGACTGTGCCATCGTCCGCTTACCCCTCAATTGCGCAGAGCTGCTAACAGTTCCTTTGGTCGAAGAGGAGATGGTTGCGGTATTGCCTACCGGTCATCCGTTGGGCCGATTGCGGAGCGTGGAACTCGCGCAACTCGCTTGCGACCCTTTTATCATTTTTCCCCGTTCAATCGGGCCGGACCTCTACGACTCGATCATCAGCGCCTGCCGATCGGCCGGATTTTCCCCGCGAATCGAATTGGAGTCGCCACAGCTATCTTCCACGGTGAATATGGTCGCTGCAGGTTTTGGCGTGACGTTGATTCCTGCATCTATCCGCCAGATCCATGCGGTCGGCGTCACCTATCAAAAGTTGAGGCACAAGACGTTGAAGACGACGATCGCGCTGGTTTTCAGGCCCCGGGAGAAGTCCGTGACCGTTCGGAATTTCGTGGAAAATCTGCGTATCGTTGGCCGACAAAAAAAGGAGTAACTCTGGGGACGGCGCAACAAACGGGGGAGGGGTCGTTGGCGTTGGCGGTGTGGCGTAGGGCATCGTTGCTCCGGCCACGCTTGCGCCGGGTTATCTGCGAGGCGATGTTGGCAACCGCGAATCAGCAGTTAGAGGCAAACTAACTGCTTGAAAGAACAACCCTGTATCTTGAGTAAGTCGAAGACTTGGTAGCGGACGAGTCATACGTCGCGGCGACGGTGATCAATGTTCTCCCTTTTTAGACTCAATGCTGCGGCGCAGACCATACCGAGAGCTCCTTGAGCTTTTGTTCGGTTGCCGCATCGAATTGCGCCTGAAGCCATTGCGCCGTGTCATCTGTAATGCTGCCCGAGCACAATAACCCTATAACAAAACCGTCCGCCCGTGCTCCGGCCTTTACGGCCATGATCATCGAGCCAGCTTTTTGAATTTCAGTCATGATTTTGTCTGCCTGGCGCTTCACGCCGGTGGGCATTTCTTTGCTGATATCGACCACTTTCCATACTCCACACACAAGCACTTGCTGGCTATAAGCCTTTATCCGGCGCTGTTCGCGCTCTGTTCTAGAAGAGTCCCGAGAAGCGCCAGCGTTCCAATAGATTTGGATCCAATAGGCTGGGGAGTGGGCATTGGATCGAGCGCTTGCGCGTGACGCCAATGTCGATATCAGGCGCCTGGATGACGCAATGAGGCTATTTTGGCCAGTGGTATGCCGCGTACTGTGACCCGTCATTGAGAAATGATGATCGCCTGACCCTCTGGTCAGCACGTCTTAACGTCGATCACAGAGAATAAAAAGAACGATGAATAGCCTGAGTTCCAAGGATTCGAACGGCCAACTGGCGCAGGGCTTCAAGCCGCGTCATGTCACCATGCTCTCCATCGCCGGCATTATCGGTGCTGGGTTGTTTGTCGGGTCCGGGCATGCGATTGCGGCGGCGGGCCCTGCAGTCATGCTGGCGTATTTTTTTTCCGGGCTGCTGGTGGTGCTGGTCATGCGCATGCTGGGGGAGATGGCGGTGGCCAATCCGGACACCGGCTCCTTCTCGACCTATGCCGACCAGGCCATCGGCCGCTGGGCCGGGTTTACGATTGGCTGGCTGTACTGGTGGTTCTGGGTGCTGGTGATACCGATCGAAGCCCTGGCCGCCGGGCATATCTTGAACCAGTGGTTTCCCCAGATCGACGCTTGGCTGTTCGCCTTGTTGTCGATCTTTTTGTTGGTGGTCACCAATTTGTTCAGTGTCTCCAAGTACGGAGAATTCGAGTTCTGGTTTGCCATGGCGAAGGTCGTGGCGATCATCGGCTTTATCGGCCTGGGTGGCGCCGTGCTGATGGGCTGGATTCCCGAGCGGGAGGCCAGTGGCTTGAGTCGGTTGATGGAAGAGCATGGCGGTTTTGCCCCGAACGGTATGTCTGCGGTCGTGGGCGCGTTCATTACCATCATGTTCAGCTTTATAGGAACGGAGGCGGTCACCATCGCCGCAGCGGAGTCCAGCAACCCCGCGCAGAATATCGCCCGCGCCACACGTTCGGTGATGTGGCGTATCGGCGTGTTCTATGTGCTGTCGATCTTCGTGGTGATTTCCGTGGTGCCTTGGAATGACCCTTTGCTGGCGTCCGTCGGTTCCTATCAACGGGCACTGGAGTTGATGAATATTCCCCATGCCAAGTTGCTGGTCGACGGTGTCGTGCTGATTGCCGTGGCCAGTTGCATGAACTCCTCTATCTACATTGCCTCGCGTATGTTGTATTCCCTGGGCAAACGCGGCGATGCGCCCACGTTGATGAAAAAGACGTCGGCAGCCAGCGTGCCTAGGGCCGCGGTGATCGCCAGTACCGTGCTGGGCGCTGGCGTGACGTTGCTCAGCTACTTCATGCCCGCCGGGCTGTTCCAGTTCCTGCTGGCCAGTTCCGGGGCGATCGCGTTGTTGGTGTACTTGGTGATCGCCATTTCGCAACTGCGTATGCGCAAGCTTATGCAGCGCCGCAATATCACGCTGACGTTCAAGATGTGGCTGTTTCCCTGGCTGACCTGGTTGGTCATCGCCTTTATTTGCGCCGCGCTGGGGGTGATGCTGGTGACGCCAGAGCATCGTCTTGAGGTGTCTTCGACGATTGGGTTGGCGTTGCTGATTTCACTGGTGGGGGTTATCACTGCGCGCCAACCCGTGCGCGTGCAGAGCCCACTTCCGATGGTTTCGCCGCCATGAATGCACGACCTGTGACCAGCATCCTGTTTGTGTTGTTGGACCGGTTCACGCTGATCTCATTGGCGTCGGCGGTCGAGCCGCTGCGCATGGCCAACCAATTGTCGGGGCAGGAGCTCTATCGTTGGTACACCGCCAGTTTCGACGGCACGCCCATCTGGGCCAGCGACGGCGTGCCCATCACGCCGGACAGCTCGGTGGATGCCGCCCCGTCGGCCGACATTATCTTCGTGTGCGGCGGGACGGGCATTCAAAACACGGTAACCCCCGAGCTGGTCAAGTGGCTGCGCGCGCAGGCGCGTTACTCCAAACGCTTGGGCGGCATCTGTACCGGCAGTTGGGTATTGGCCAGGGCAGGGCTGTTGGATGGCTTTGAGTGCAGCGTTCACTGGGAGTGGCTGGCCGCGATGCAAGAAGCGTTTGCGCGAGTGACTGTCAGCCCAAGCTTGTTCATCCTCGACCGCGGCCGCCTCACCAGTTCAGGGGGCACGGCGCCGATGGATATGATGCTGCACTTGATCGGCCTGGATCACGGGCATGAACTGTCAGCAGCCATTTCAGACATGTTCGTCTACGAACGCATGCGCAGTGAGCAAGACCACCAGCGCATACCGCTCAAGCATATGCTGGGCACTCAGCAGCCCAAGCTGCAGGAAATCGTCACGCTGATGGAGGCGAACCTTGAGGAGCCCATCGACCTGGACCACCTGGCGGAGTATGTCCAGCTCTCTCGGCGGCAGCTTGAACGGATGTTTCAGAAGTACTTGCACTGCTCGCCGTCGCGCTATTACCTGCGGCTGCGGTTGATCCGCGCGCGCCAATTGCTCAAGCAGACGCCCATCTCTATCGTCGAATTGGCGGTGCTCTGCGGTTTTGTATCGACGCCGCACTTTTCCAAATGTTATCGAGAGTACTTCGGAGTGCCGCCCAGCGATGAGCGGCTGGCGACGCATGAGCGCACGGTGGTGCAGAAGCCGGTGATCAACGTCGTGCGCAAGCCGATGCCCATGAGTGTGCTGGAGCAAGCACGCTCCGAGGCAACGTTTGGCAGTTTCCGACGACTCAAATCCTCCCTGGGCTGACCGACTTTGGTGGTCACCGTTCGTCCAGTACTCGGCACTCGTGGGTCAGCCACTGGCTCTTATGATCAGGCGCGGGTATTCCGTGCTCAGTCACCACGGAGAGCCAACATGGATATCGATAAGAACGCACCGGGCAACCTTTCACAGCAGGCTGTCACGCGGGGCACCGACAACGAGACCGGGCATGATCCGCGCAAAGGCGACGACGCGTTGCCATTGCCATCCGATGACGAAGCGCCGCTGGAAGAGGATATGTCAGACGTAGATGCGGCGGATTCGGTCGCCAGTGAGCATCCGGACAACTGACGTGCTGTCTGCGGGGAGGGCACGCGCTTGCTCCCCGCATTGGCCATCGCTGCTAGAAGCACCAGTCCTCAGCTTTTACCACCTGGCAGAACGGCCCGTGCAACGTCGCGTTGTGATGGGCCACGATATCCTTGGCCTGCAGCGCTGCGGTGTCCGAGCAGGTGTGCCCATCGCCGATCAGCACTGCATCGAAGCCAAGATCACGGGCGGCACGGCAGGTGCTGTCGACGCAGTATTGGGTTTTCATACCCGCGATCACCACGCCCGTCGCCCCGACAGACCGTAAGCTGTTCGCCAGGTCGGTCTGGGCAAAAGCATTAGGCCGCTGCTTTTCAAACACCACTTCATTGCCTGAAAGCTTCAGCTGCGGCGCCAGCCTCGTCAGCGGGCTGTCCGGCGCCATCGGCGACCCTGCGGGCCCGACGTGGCGCGCGAGGAAAATTCCAGCCCCGGCGCGACGGGCCTGATCCATCAGGCCATTGACGGTGTCGAGCATCGCGTCGCAACGCCAGGGTGTTTCCGGGCCATGAACCAGGCCGACTTGGATATCGAGTACCAACAGTGCATACATGGGTGCATCTCCTTGCGTTTGCTCCAGCAACACAAGGCACAAAAAAAGGCCCTGTCCATTGCTGGCGGGCCTTTGAAGTTCGTTGGCTATGGGCTCACGACACCTCGCACGCACCGCCTTGAGCGGTCGTGGTGAGGGTGGTCGAGGTGAGGCAATAATTTGTCATGAATCGACACTAGCAACACGGTCGCCCGCTGACAAGGGCGCAGCCGCTGGACGTCACTTATGCAAAATCGCCTGATGAATTTCCTGCAACGGCATGACGCGTTGGGCGGCGTTGAGTTTGATGGCTTCCTTGGGCATGCCGAACACCACACAGCTGGCTTCGTCCTGAGCTACCGTGGCGGCGCCGGCGTCGAGCATTTCCTTGAGGCCGCGGGCGCCGTCGTCGCCCATGCCGGTCATGATGATGCCGGTGGCGTTCTTGCCGGCAAATTTGGCCACTGAGCGAAACAGCACATCCACCGACGGCCGATGGCGATTGACCAGCGGCCCGTCAATCACCTGGGCGTGATAGAAGGCACCGCTGCGGGTGACCATCAGGTGTTTGCCGCCTGGGGCGATCAAGGCCAGGCCGGGCAGGATACGGTCGTTATTGCGCGCTTCACGCACCTCGATCTGGCACAGGCCGTTGAGGCGCTCGGCAAAGGACGCGGTGAATTTTTCCGGCATGTGCTGCACGATCACTATGCCCGGGCACACCCTCGGCAGCGCCGTGAGCACCGCTTCTAGCGCTTGGGTACCGCCAGTGGAAGTGCCGATGGCGACGATGCGTTCGGTGGTCTGGGCCATGGCCTGGCCATTGGCGGCGGGCAGGATCGCATCCGCCGTGAGCTTGCTGGCAGGGACGGGGGCTGGTGTGGGCTTGGCGATGCGCTTGCCCAGATTCTTGACGTTGGAGTTGGCCGCCGCACGAATCGCCGCCACCAGCTCGGGGCCGGACTCGATCAGGAAGTTTTTCAGCCCGGTGGTGGGCTTGGTGATGATCTCCACGGCGCCGGCCGACAATGCCTGTAGGGAGGTTTCCGCGCCTTTCTGAGTCAGCGACGAACAGATCACCACTGGCGTGGGGCGCTCGCTCATGATCTTGCGCAAAAAAGTGATGCCATCCATACGCGGCATCTCCACGTCCAGCACGATCACATCCGGCCATTCCCGCGCGAGCTTGTCCATGGCGAAGATCGGGTCGGAAGCCGCACCCATGACATGGATATCCGGTGTGTCGTTGAAAATCGCCAGCAGCACCTGGCGTACCACGGCCGAGTCATCGACCAGCAGCACGCTGATTTTTTTGGTAGGCATCTTTTTCGAGTATTCCCATTGGTTGGTGCCGGACCCAGACGTTGCCGTTCCAGAGGTCGAACATAATCGTGCGATAGCCGGTACTGCCCATGTCCTGGGCCGTCAGGTGCAGGTGGTGGCGTTCTGCGAGGGCCAGTGCGGCGCGGATATTCAGGTTGGCCACGTTGTGGGCCGGTCGCTGGCGCGGTTGCTCAGGGAACATCTCGCCGCCGCCGAACACTTTGACTTGGTAATCCTGCGGCCGTGTACCGTTGGCGCGGGCGTGGCGCAGTAACAGTTCGAGGGCTTCGTCAGCGTACTTGCCATCCAGTGGCTGGCCCGTGCGGTTGCGCGCCGGCAGCATGAAATGGCACATGCCGCCGATGCGCCGCTGGGGGTGCCAGAAAGTGAACGCCACGCAGGAGCCGAGCAAGGTACGCAAACGCGTCGGGCAGGTGGCAAAGCTGACTTGGCCAGGGGCGAGCACCACTTCGGCGGCATTGGCTGGCTTTTTCATGGCTTGCGGTAAATCGACGGCGCCACCAGCTTCAACGTGTCATTCACGCCGTTGAGGCTTTCAGAGTGGCTGATGATGAAATAACCGCCGGATTTAAGCTGCGGCAACAGTCGCGCTACCACCTGGGTCTTGGTCGGCTGGTCGAAATAGATCATCACGTTGCGCAAGAAGATCACGTCGAATTCGCCCAGGCTGGGCAGGGGTTCATTAAGGTTGACCTGGACAAAACTGACGCGGTTGCGCAGCGGCTTGTCGATCAAGAGCGTACCTTCCTGGCGGCCGATGCCCTTGAGGCAGTACTTGACCAGCAGTGGCTGGGGCAGGTTGGCGGCGCGCTCCATGGGGTAGTGGCCGTTGCGCGCCTTGGCCAGCACTTGGGTGCTGATATCGGAGCCGAGCACTTCCCAAGGCGTGGTGCCCAGGCTTTCGGCCAGGGTCATGGCTAGGCTGTAGGGTTCCTCGCCCGAGGAACTGGCCGCGCTCCACACGCGGAACACCTTGCCGGGCGCGGCGTTGGGCAGCACCTGCTGGCGCAGGAAATCAAAGTGCTTGGGCTCGCGGAAAAAGTAGGTCTCGTTGGTGGTCAGCAGGTCCAGCGCCACTTGCAGCTCGCCTTTGCGCTGGTCGCTCATGATTAGTTTGAAGTACTCGCCGTAGCTCTTGAGTTCATAGTGCTTGAGCCGCTTGAACAGCCGGCCGGCCACCAGGGCCTTTTTGGCCGGTGACAGGTTGATACCCGCCGCGCGATGCAGCCAGGACTGAAACTGGCCGAACTCGCGGTCATCCAGCGGGGTGGTATCAGGCATGATCGCACCTCACCGCGGGTCGAAGTCGAGGGCCGGCGCCTGGCCGGCTTCGGCAAGGCTGGACATTTCATCGATGGACAGCACCTTGTCCACCTCCAGCACAATCACAAACTTGCCCTCGACCTTGGCCATGCCGCTGATGAAGTCTGCACGAATCCGCGCGCCGAAGCTGGGCGGCGGCTCAATCTGGGTGGCCGGGATTTCCTGCACGGCGGACACGGTGTCCACCAGCAACCCGATATCCTGGGGCAGGCCGTCCTCGGTGCTGGCTTCGATAATGATCACGCATGAACGGCGGGTGATCTGCGAATTGGCCCGGCCAAAACGCGCCGACAGGTCCACCACCGGCACCACCGCGCCGCGCAGGTTGATCACCCCGCGCACGAACGCGGGCATCATCGGCATCACGGTCAGGCTGCCGTATTCGATTATTTCCTTGATTCCCAGAATGCCGATGGCGAACATCTCGCCGCCGAGCATAAAGGTCAGGTATTGCGCATCCTCGTCGACCGCTACGGCGGCCTGGCGGGTAGTCATCACTGCGCCCATCTCATTACTCCCTGTGAGCCCGGATTGATGCGTACGATCAGAAACGGGTGAATTCCGATTCGTCCGGGGCAGTGGCCATGTTGTAGGCAAAGGCCTTGCGCGCTGGCGGTTGCGCGGCGCGCGGCGGCTGGCGAGTCGGCTTGCTGCCGGCGCTGTCGACACTGCTTTGGGTGGCGGCCCTGGACGTCGTGTCGAGCACGAAGAAACTCATGGCCTGCTGCAATTGTTCGGCCTGGCTGCTCATCTCTTCGGCGGTGGCGGCCAGTTCTTCGCTGCTGGAGGCGTTCTGCTGGGTGACCTGGTTAAGCTGGGTCATCGCCGTGTTGATCTGCGCCACACCGGCGGCCTGCTCTTCGGACGCCGCGCTGATTTCCTGCACCAGGTCGGACGTTTTGTTGATCGACGGCACCATCTCATCAAGCAACTTGCCGGCTTTCTCGGCCATGTCGACGCTGCTGGAAGACAGTTCGCCGATTTCCTGAGCGGCAACCTGGCTGCGTTCGGCCAGCTTGCGCACCTCGGCGGCGACCACGGCGAAACCTTTGCCGTGCTCGCCGGCCCGCGCGGCCTCGATGGCGGCATTGAGCGCGAGCAAATTGGTCTGGTAGGCAATGTCATCGATGATGCTGATGCGCTGCGCGATCTTCTTCATCGCCACCACGGTCTGCTGCACTGACTCACCGCCGTCGGTGGCTTCCTTGGCGGCCTTGCTGGCCATGCCATCGGTGACCTTGGCGTTCTCAGTGTTCTGGTTGATGCTGGCGCTCATTTGTTCGATAGAGGCACTGGTTTCCTCGACGCTGGCCGCTTGTTCGCTGGTGGCCTGGCTCATCGATTGCGCCGTGGCGCTGACTTGCTCGGAGGCGCTGGCCAGGTTGTCTGCGGCATTGCGCACTTCGCCGATGATATGCGCCAGTTTGCCGACCATATTGCGCATGGCGTTGAGCACCATACCGGTTTCATCTTTGGCGCCCGGTTCGATCTGTGCACTGAGGTTACCTTCGGCCAATTGCTCGGCGGCGTTGGCGGCCTGCCTTAGGGGGCGAGAAATGATCCGTGCGATAAACATTGCCAGGCCCAAGCCGATCAAAAGGGCGGCGACCAAGGCCGCGATGATCGACAGACGCGAGCTTTCATACAGCGCAGAACCCTTGTCACCGGCAGCAGTGGCGCCAGCATCATTGAGCTCGACCATTTTTTGCAGGCGCGCGGTCACTTCATCGAAGTGCGTCTTGGATTCGCCCCTGAGCAGCCCGCGCGCTTGGGTTTCCTGGTTCTCCCGGGACAGCTCAAGCAACTGTTTACTGGTGGCCAGGTACGCAGCCCATCCGGTTTTCACGCTGTCCAGCAACTGCCGGTCTTCGTCATTCGATAGCAGTTGTTCATAGGTGCCCATGCGCGTCTCGAACTGCTGGCGCGCCTCGGCGGCTTCGCGTTCGGCCAGGGCCTTTTCCTCGGCGACCTCGGTGGAGATATGACGGTTCTCTTTCAAGCGGTAGTTGGCCGCAAAGAAGCGCATACCGGCCGCCGCGCGCATTGACGGCATCCAATTGCCGCGGATGTCCTGCGCGGCCTGGTTGACGCCCCCCAATTGGAGGATAGCGAAGGCACCCATGGCCGCTGTGAGCGCCAGGACCACCAGGAACGAGCTGATCAGCTTGGTGGAAATTTTTAGATCGTAAAACCATTTCATCGCGGAACCTCCATGGAATTGCAAATACGTCAGCGAGCGACGACCAGTGGCGACTGTGGCGCCTGGGCTGTGCGAGCTTCCATTTGTACGAGTTGGTTGAGCAGGGCCGGCACATCCAGGATCAAGGCCACGGCCCCGCTGCCCAGAATGGTCGAGCCGCTGATGCCGCGCAGTGCGCCAAACAGCTTGCCCAAGGGTTTGATCACGGTCTGGAACTCACCGAGCAGGTCGTCCACCACTAGCCCGGCCTTGTGCTCGGCATAACGCACCACCACCACGTTCTGGCGCCGGGCGGCGGGGCCTTCGTGGTTGAAGTGGTCGCGCAGGTGTACCAATGGCAGCACCTCGCCGCGCAGGTCCAGATAGCCTTGTTCGCGGCTGGAGTCGCGCTGTGGTTCGTCCAGTTCGATGCATTCCTGAACCATGTCCAGGGGAATCACATAAGTGGCCTGGTCGATGCCGACCAGGAAGCCATTGATGATTGCCAGGGTCAGCGGCAGCCGAATGCGCACCACCGTGCCCTGGCCGGGGCGGCTGTCCAGATCTACAGTGCCGCGCAGCAGCGTGATGTTGCGCTTGACCACGTCCATGCCAACGCCGCGCCCGGACAGGTTGGTCACCGCCTCGGCCGTGGAGAAGCCCGCTTCGAAAATCAGGTTGTAAATTTCCTGATCGGACAGCACCGCACCGCTGGCCACCAACCCGCGTTCCTGGGCTTTTTCCAGAATGCGTTCGCGGTTGAGCCCGGCGCCGTCGTCGGCGATTTCGATGACGATGCTGCCGGAGTCGTGATAGGCATTGAGGCTCAGATGGCCCTTGCTCGACTTGCCCGCCGCACGCCGCGCCTCGGCGCTTTCGATACCGTGGTCCATGGCGTTGCGCAGCAGATGCATCAGCGGATCGCCGATCTTCTCCACCACGGTCTTGTCCAGCTCGGTTTCCGCACCGCTGATCAGCAGGTCGATGTCCTTGCCCAACTCCTGGCTGACGTCGCGCACCACGCGGCGGAAACGGTTGAAGGTGTCGCCGATGGGGATCATGCGCAGATGCAGGGCGCCATCGAGGATTTCTTCCACCAGCCCCGACACCGTTGACGTGGCTTCATGCAGTGGGTCGTGGTTGCAGGAGCGCGCCAACAGGCTCGCGCCGGCGCTGGCGATCACTAACTCACCGACCAGGTTGATCAACTCATCGAGCTTGTCGGCATTGACCCGTACATAGTTGCCATCTCGGGGTTTGGCCTCGCTGGCCGTCGCCACGCGCTGGGGCGCGGTGCTCCGGTGATTGGGTTCGGCCTGGGTAACCAGCTCGGTGCCGGTGCTCGCCAGGTTGATGGGCGCTTCATCGACGGCCGTGATTTGCACTTCACACTCGTCGCGCACAAAGTCGAACACTTCGTTGAGGGTGGCGTGGCTGGCAGTGGAACGCAGGTCGATCTCGAAGCCCAGGTAGCAGCTTTCCGGGTCAAAGCTTTCCAGCGCCGGGATGCTGTCGGTGAGGGTGTCGACCTGCACCATTTGCCCCAGGGTTTGGAGGTAGCGCAGGAACGACAGCGGGTCCATGCCATTGCGGTACACGTCCGCGCCGAAGCGCAGAGAAATATGCCACAGCACTTCGGCTGACTCGCCGTCGGCCGCCTTAGCGGTTACGGCGTCGGCGGTGGTGGCGTGAAGCGGGTGGTAGACACCCAGCGCCTCGCGCAAAGCCTCACCGCGCTGCAAGGCGGCGGGTGTAAGGGCTTCACCACGACTGGCAACCACGTCAATCAGTTCGAGCATGTGGTCGCCGCACTTGAGCAGCAGGGCGATCAAGTCGGCATCCACCGCGATATCGCCGTCGCGCAGGCGATCCAGCACATCTTCGACGATATGCGTGAACCCCACGATCGGCGCCAGGCCGAACAGCCCGGCTGAGCCTTTGATGGTATGCGCGGCGCGGAATATCGCACCGATGGCGTCTTGATCGTCGGGTTCGTTCTCCAGTTGCAGCAGGGATTGCTCCATGGCCTGCAACAGTTCGCGGGCCTCCACGATGAAGGTCTGCTGTGCCTGATCGAGATTGATGCTCACCTGGACTTTCCTTGTCGATCAATGAACGGTGGCGCCGCCTACAACGCGGCGCCGCGACAGAGTTGCAGTGTTTGCGTGACGGCCTGGCTCTGGCCAGTCAGGCTCAGGGCCGTGCCGTTGATGCCGGCTTCGCGCTCGATCACCGCGAGCAGTTGCAGGCCGGCGCCATCCATCTCAGTGACCTGTGACAGGTCTAGCTCAAGGCGGGCCGCGGCGCCAACCTGCGGCAGCAGCGCGGCGGCCAGCTCGGCGACGGTGTAGATCGTCAGCTCGCCTTCAATGCCCACGCGGGCCGTGTCGTCAGTGGTTTCGTGGGTGATGGACATGCCAGCCTCCCCGGATCACGGCAGAATCAGCTTGGACACCGCCGCGAGCATCTGCGCCGGCTGGAACGGCTTGACCACCCAGGCCTTGGCGCCCGCGGCCTGGCCTTCGGCTTTTTTCGATTCCTGGGACTCGGTGGTCAGCATGATGATCGGCGTGAACTTGTAGTTGGCCAGCTTCTTCACCTCTTTGACAAAGGTGATGCCGTCCATATTGGGCATATTCACGTCGCTGATGATCAGGTGCACTTTCTGCCCGTTGAGTTTGCCCAGGGCGTCCTTGCCATCGCTGGCCTCGATCACGTCGTAACCGGCGCTTTTCAAGGCAATACCGACCACTTGCCGCACGCTACTGGAGTCGTCGACCACTAATACACTTTTCGCCATGATGGGCTCCTAAAAGAAAGTGATGTCTTGGGAATTCTGCTGCGCGGCGTCGTTGCCATGGTGCGTGCGCCGCTGCTCGTCGGTGGCGTAGGTGGACTCCATACTGGCCAGCCATTGTCGGGCGTCGATGCTCACGGCCTGGTCCGGCGCTTGTCTGGCCTGACGCAAGTGATCGTGCAAGGCGTTCATGTTGTCGCGCACATGGCTGAGAATCTGGCTGACCCGGTCCTGGAACTGCAGGTTGACCAGCACGTCGGTCATTTCGTCGCGGATGCCGTAGCTTTCCTGCTTGAGCAGGTCGGCGGACTCGGCCAGGCGCCCGGTGATGTTCTGGAAGCGCTCAAGCACCAGTTGGATGCTTTGCTCGGACGCGCCGACGGAGTTGCTGTCCTGATCGGCGCTGGTGGAGGCGGCCTGCACCAGTTGAGTAATGGCGTTGTTGATAATGTCGACCTTGGCCGACATTTGCTGGCCGGTCTCGCTGGACTTGCTCGACAGGCTGCGCACCGCATCGGCCACCACCGCAAAACCGCGCCCGGCTTCACCGGCACGGGCCGCTTCGATCGCGGCATTCAGCGCCAGCAGGTTGGTCTGCGCGGCAATCGCGGCGACGTCGGCGGCCATGGTGCGTAATTCGCCGGTGTAGGCGGTAAGGCCGCGTACTTGCGCCAGGGTCTGGTCGCGGCTGGATTGGGTGGCCTTAAGTGAGTCGATCACCTGGCTCAATTCGCTGTCACTGCGTGCCAGCACCTTGAGCGCGCCGTCGGCGGCTTGCCCATCCAATTCACCGGCTGCGTGCTGTGAAGCCTGGACAGTTTCCTGCAAGCGTGCGGCGATCCCAGTGAAACGATTCGCCAGGCTGACAATGGCTTCCTCGGTCTGCTGGCGTGAGCTTTCTACCTGTTTGGCCCAGATCGGCATGGCGCCCAGCAACACCTCATCGAGTTGCGCCCGCGCCGCCTGGCTATTGTGCGCTGCGTCGGCATCGGCCTGATTGGCCAACGTGCTCGATGTCGCGCGCCATAGGGCATCGCGCTGAGATTTCGCGCTCCAGGCGCAGGCCCCAAGACCGATCAGCGCCAACGCTGCACACGCGACGAGGTTGGCCGGGGAGGTTGACTGGATGAGGATCCAGATCACCGCAGGCACCACGGGAATGAAAGCGAACCAACGAAAACGCGGATGACCGGTGAGGGAAGTGCGGCTGGAAGGAGGCGGGGTCATAGTTCGATCCTTGAACAGTACTGCGGATATAAACAACATAGGGGTTATCTGCCCTATGTGCCGCAACTTTAGACTCGGCAGTGTGCCTTCCGTCTGGTTTATGACCAGCAGGTGACGGACGGTTATGTCTAAATGCCACTATTATGAACTGTAGCCTAGAGTGAGGTATTTGGGCGGCTTCAATGGCGAGATTATTCAATGAGCTTGGCTTTATGATGAGCTAACGTTCATGCAATGCCCTCTGATGACTCGCTGGATACGCCCTGATGAGAGACCTGCCACCCACCGCGACACTCCGCGCTTTTGAAGTCGCTACCCGCCACCCGACCTTTACTGCCGCCGCGCAGGAACTGCATGTGACTCAAAGCGCCGTCAGTCACCAGCTCAAGCATCTTGAGGCGCTGTGGGGCGTGCAGTTGTTCGAGCGTGGCAAGGCGCTACGCCTGACCGCGGCGGGCGCTACCCTGGCGCCTATCGTGCGCGAGTTTTTTTTGAGCCTGGAGGCGACGCTCAGCGACCTGCGCGAGCAGAAGGGCAGGGTTCGGTTCAGCGTCAGCACCACCTATTCCTTTGCGCTGAAATGGCTGCTGCCACGCCTGCCGAACCTCTCTCGCCTGCACCCCGAGCTGCTGGTGTCGTTGGACACCACGGATGCCATTATTCATTTCTCCAACGCCCAGGCAGACGTCGCGATCAGGCTGGGCAAGGGCAGTTACCCTGGCCTGTATTCGGAGTTCTTGTTCGGGGAACAGGTATTTCCCGTGGCCAGTCCCGAATTGCTGCGCCGCGTCGGGACACCGCTGGGCCCCGGCGAGTTGTTGCATTTTCCGCTGTTGGCCCGTGATGGCGCAGAACTGGCGCCCAAATGGGAGGCGTGGTTCGAGGCGCTGGGGCTGGTGTATCTGCCGCTTAGGGAAAGTGTCAGATTCGGCGATACCAACATGACGGTCGAGGCGGCATTGCTTGGCCAAGGCGTGGCATTGGTGCGCAGCGGGCATGTCGAGAAGGAAATCAGCGACGGCCGTCTGGTGCGGCTATTCGACGTGCATTTTCCATCACCGCTGGCTTATTACTTCGTGTGCCCCAAAGGCGTCGAAACGTTGCCGCACATCGTCAGCTTTCGCCAATGGTTACTGAGTGAGGCGCTGAAAGTGCGGGACGTGAAGGCGCCCATGATGAGTGTCCATTCATGCCTCGATGAGGAGACTTCGCTGTAGTCCCGACATCGGCGTAAATAGAATGAGGCATGCCTATTCATCTGGTCTGCCTCGTCCTTTTCGCCGCGCTCTTGCATGCCAGCTGGAATGCACTGCTGCGCAGCGGTGCCGATCGGCTGTGGTCAATGACGGTGATGTGCATGGCCATCGCCATCACCTGCGCGGTCGCTGCCGTCTTAATGGTGCCGCCTGCGGTGGAAAGTTGGCGCTATGCGCTGCTGTCGGGGCTACTGCATGTGGGCTACAACTTGTTCCTGGTGCGCAGTTACCGGGTCGGCGACCTGGGGCAGATCTATCCGATTTCCCGTGGTTCTTCGCCGGTGCTGATCGCCCTCGGGGCCGCCGTTTTTGCCGGGGAAACCATCGCTCCTGGCCAGTTGCTCGGTATTGCGTTGGTCTCGGGTGGGATTATTTCGCTGGCGTTCAAAGGGCGCCGGCTTTCGGTCCCCAGCCTGCCCTATGCCCTGGGCACAGGCTGCTTTATCGCCGCCTACAGTGTTGTCGATGGCATCGGCGCCAGGCTCTCCGGCGCGCCGCTGGCCTACACCGTATGGATGAGCGCTCTCTGGGGTGTGCTGATGCCCATGGTTTACATCGCTCTGCGCGATACCCGCAGCCTGTTCCGCGCGCGGCCCGGCACCCTGACGGCGGTGCTCGGCGGGCTAGTCTCTTTGCTTGCCTATGCCATGGTCATCTACGCCATGAACGAAGCGCCCTTGGGCGCAGTATCCGCATTGCGCGAAACCAGCGTGTTGTTCGCAGCATTGATTGGCTACGGGTTCCTCGGCGAGGCGCTGACTGCGCGCCGCATTCTGGCGTGCGTGGTGATCGCCTGCGGCGCCATCATCATCGGCTGACTCGGCCAATCACCTAGAGAGGGATTCACCATGACCACTGTTTCGCAGGCCCCTTTGATCCTGATAACCGGCGGCAGTCGCGGGGTGGGTGCCGCCACCGCCCGGCTGGCGGCCCAACGAGGGTATGACGTGACCATCAGCTACGTCAGCAACGAGTCCGCAGCGCAGACGGTGGTTGCGGATGTGCAGTTATTGGGACGCAAGGCCTTGGCCACGCGCGCCGACAGTGCGGATCCGCGCCAGGTGGCCGATCTATTCGAAGCCATCGACCGTGAGTTCGGGCGCATCGACGTCCTGGTCAATAACGCCGGGGTACTGGCGCTGCAATCACGGGTGGAGGCTCTCGACTTCGAGCGGATGCAGCGCATCTTCGCTGTCAACGCCATCGGGCCGATACTCTGTGCCCAACAGGCGGTACGGCGCATGTCCTATCGGCATAATGGCCCTGGTGGGGTGGTCATTAATGTCTCTTCGGCATCGGCCCGACTTGGCAGCCCCAATGAATACGTGGACTACGCGGCCTCCAAGGGCGCCCTCGAAACGTTCACCATCGGGTTGGCTAAAGAGGTGGCGCGGGAAGGCATACGCGTCAACGGTATTCGCCCCGGGCATATCTACACCGAGATGCACGCCAGTGGCGGTGAGCCTGGGCGGGTCGATCGCGTCAAGGACTCAATCCCCATGGGGCGGGGTGGCCAGCCGGAAGAGGTGGCACGGGCGATTCTATGGCTGGCGGGCGCGGAGGCGTCGTTCGTAACCGGCACCTTTCTCGATGTGACCGGGGGTAAATAAAGCAGGGGGCGGCGCTGGCGCGAATGTCCCATAAGCGGCTGCTCATCACCTGTTGAAGGAACCGTCTCGCTCACGGCTGTGTCCATGTGCTGTCGCCACCTGTCAGCACTGGCCCCGAGATATCTAGCCGTTATGGAGCAAATGCGCGCGCATGTTTGAACACCTCGACCTTAATCACCTGCTGGCCACCTATGGTTACTTGGCCGTTTTTGTCGGCTGCCTACTGGAAGGCGAAACCATTCTGATACTGGGAGGCGTGGCGGCGCATCAGCAGGTGCTCAAGTTGCTTCCCGTGATCGCCTACGCCAGTCTCGCCGGCATGTTGGGGGACCAATTGCTGTTCTGGGCGGGGCGCTATTTCGGCGACCGTTTGTTGCCGCGCTTACATAAAAAACAAGCGGCCATCGACAAGATCACAACGTTGATCCATCGGTACCCCACGGTGTCGATTTTTTCGGTGCGCTTTCTCTATGGCATGCGTTTGTTGGGGCCGATGGTGATTGGCGCGAGCAGGATTTCACCGCTCAAGTTTGCCTGCATCAATGCGGTGGGCGCGCTGGTCTGGGCCACGCTGTTTGCCAGTGCAGGGTATTGGGCTGGGGAGTTTTTGCAACGCGTCCTGGGCGACTTGAAACCTTATCGACTGCCCATTGCACTAGGCGTCGTCGGCGTGGTGGTGGCTGTGGGGCTGATACTCCATTACCGATCCAGGCGCAAGCAACCCTGACTCGCGGCTTCTAGGGTTAAAGCCAATCCAGTCATTACTGGCATAATGCCGTTTTCCCGTTCAACCGGATGCATGGACGCTATGTTAAAGACCCTGACGCTTCTGGTGCTGTTGAGCACCATCATGGGCTGTAAAAGCCTGACCCGACCCGCCGATTACGACTCATCGATGACTGGCTTTCGCTGCATGTGGATTGCCGGCCAGAAACCGTTTGAGCGCGACAATCTGCGCTATATCGAGCGCTATGCCGAGTATGGCAATGCTACGTGCATGGCGATCTTGGGCAAGCTGTATCAGGAGGGTGGCTATGGGGTCGATCAAGACTTTCGCGAGGCCCACGCCTTGTTTGTCGAAGCCGCCAAGTTAGACCCGGCTGTCAATGTGCTGCTCGGGCAGATGGCCGAGCGCGGCGAAGGTGAGCCAGTGGATTACGCCAGGGCGCGTACGTTCTACCGTCTTTCCGGTAAGAACGCTGCGCTGCCGTTGGGGCGTTTGATGGAGGAGGGCAAAGGAGGGCCGCAGGACCTGCCTGGCGCCCTGGCCTTATATCTGGAGGCCTCCGAACGCTGTGGCGATGAGGCCTGGCTGGCGATGAACCGTTTGCGTAAAGCCGGCCAGCCGCTCACTGAGGTTCAGGCCAAACGTTATCAGCAGATGTGGCTGAGCAGCTTCGTCAATTTACAAAAGCGGCGGATGGCAGTGGGTGAAGTGTTCGAGGCCGTTGACGCCACAGGCGAGGCCAAGCGCGTCACGCTGTCCTACCGCTTCAAGTCAGACAGTGGC
Organism: Pseudomonas sp. MD330_10; assembly: GCF_042610415.1. Taxonomy (NCBI): domain Bacteria; kingdom Pseudomonadati; phylum Pseudomonadota; class Gammaproteobacteria; order Pseudomonadales; family Pseudomonadaceae; genus Pseudomonas; species Pseudomonas sp. MD330_10. Next base: position 273,919 of record NZ_JBHGZU010000003.1, on the reverse strand, counting down.
GCCCCTCAGGTGACAATGGTCGAGCCCTCGGGGGATGCCAATGTGGATCAGTGGGTCATGAGGGCCGCCGCGCGGGTGACCATGGGCGAATCCGCGCCCTTGACGGACAGCTCGGGGGAGCTGGAAATCAAGGCGCCGCTGCTTTTCACGGTGCAGGACCCGCAGCACAAGCCTTACCGGAATTGGCTATGCGGCCGTAAGCCCTGCAGTTGATCGTCCAGCGTTGACCAAGGCCATGCTCAGGGTTTGTTGCGTCGGCAGCGCTCCGAGCAATAACGTACCTCGTCCCAGCAACGCGCCCACTTCTTTCTCCAGGTGAAAGGCAGGCCACATGTCACGCAGGTTTTGACTGGCAGATCACTCTTTTTCATGGCTCTTACGGCGTTGGAATTAGCAAATAAATGAACTATGGCAGCGTAACGCGTTTCCATGTTTAAACAACTTTGCTATTGCCGGCTCACGCCGGCTGAATCCACAGTGCAACCCGCCCGTAGAGCCGCCCATGACTGATTCCAGCCTCAGCAACGCTTCGCCTTCCAAGCCGTCACTGCGCCGCGCCGTCACCGGACCGATGCTGTTTTTGTTCATCCTTGGCGATGTGCTGGGCGCCGGTGTCTATGCGTTGGCTGGCACCATTGCCGGCCAAGTGGGCGGGGCGATCTGGGTGCCGCTGCTGGTGGCGTTGTTCTTCGCCATGCTCACCGCCGGCTCGTACGCGGAACTGGTAACCAAATACCCCCACGCCGGCGCCGCGTCGGTGTTTGCCGAGAAGGCGTTCAAGTCGCCGCTGGTTTCGTTTCTGGTGGGCTTCAGTATGCTCGCGGCCGCGGTCACCAGTGCGGCGGGGCTGTCCCTGGCGTTTACCGGCGACTATCTGGCGGCGTTTTTTGAGGTGCCACCGACCTTGGCGGCCTTGGTGTTCCTGGCGGTGATCGCATTGCTCAATGCGCGTGGTATCAAAGAGTCCCTGGGCGCCAATATGGTCATGACCTGTATTGAGTTGTCTGGGTTGTTGCTGGTGGTGATAGCGGCGGCCTGGTGTTTCCAGGCCGGTGAGGCGAACCTGGGGCGCGCCGTAGAATTCAAGCCTGGCGTGAACCCAATGCTCGCGGTATTGGGGGCGGCATTGTTGGCGTTCTATTCGTTTGTCGGCTTTGAGACCTCGGCCAACCTGGCGGAAGAAATCCGTAACGTGCGCACCGTGTATCCGCGCGCGCTGTTCGCCGCATTGATCACCGCCGGTATCGTGTACATGGCGGTCGGAGTCGCTGCCTCCGTGGTGCTGCCGACGGACCGACTGATGGCTACCTCAGCGCCGCTGCTGGAAGTGGTGCGGGCTTCGGGCCTGAACATTCCGCCCCAACTATTCGCCTTCATTGCCCTGGTGGCGGTTGCCAACGGCGCACTGCTGACGATGATCATGGCCAGCCGCCTGGCGTACGGAATGGCTCGCATGGGGTTGCTGCCGGCGCCATTGTCGCGGGTTCTGCCCAAACGCCGTACGCCGCTGGTGGCGATCTTGGCCACCAGCGGCGTGGCCATGGCGCTGACCGCCACCGGCACGCTCGCGGCCCTGGCCGAAACGGTGGTGCTGCTGCTGTTGTTTGTGTTCCTCAGCACTAATCTGGCCGTGCTGGTGCTACGTCGGGACCGTGTCGACAGGGATCACTTCCGCGTGCCGATCTGGGTGCCGGTGCTAGCGATCATGTCGTGCCTGGTTCTGCTCAGCCAGCAAAGCCTCGACACCTGGCTGCGGGGCGGTGCGCTGATGCTGCTTGGGGTTATGTTGTATGGCTGCAACCGTCTGGCGACGCCCGTTGCATCACCGAGCTAAAGAGATATAGGTCACCTTGTGCTGGTGCGGCGGGTACGTTTGTGCGTCCGCGGCTTGGCACTGATTTCAATCCACACAGGCGCATGGTCACTGGCATGTTCTTCGTTGCGCACCCAGGCATCGACGCCTGCGTTTTTAAGGCGCGAGGCCAGCACTGGGTTGAGCAAGAGATGATCGATGCGCAAGCCGGAATTCGTCTGCCAATGCTGACGGAAGTAATCCCAGAACGTGTATACGCGCTCATCGGGATACAGGTGCCGTAACGAGTCGACCCAACCTTGATCCAGCAGCTTCTGGTAGCACGCGCGGGTTTCCGGCTGAAGGAGCGCATCTTTGAGCCATGAGCGAGTGTTGTAGATATCCAGATCGGTGGGCACCACGTTGTAATCCCCGGCCAGCACCACCGGGTGCTCGCTGCTTTGTAAGGTTTGGGCGTGTTGGATCAACTGTTCGAACCAGTGCAGTTTGTAGTCGAATTTCGGCCCAGGCTGAGGGTTGCCGTTGGGCAAGTACAGGCAGCCGACGACCACGCCCAGCACCGCCGCTTCCAGGTAGCGGGCCTGGGGATCGTTATCGGCCCCTGGCAAACCTCGATGAATCAGCAGCGGCTCGGCGTCGCGCGCCAGGATAGCCACCCCGTTCCATGCAGCTTGCCCATGGTGCACGGAGCCGTATCCGACGTGCTCCAGCGCCTCGGCAGGAAAGGCGTTGTCCTGCGCTTTCAACTCCTGCAGGCAGACGATGTCCGGACGTTCCCGCTCCAGCCACCGCAACAGGTTTGGCAGCCGCGCGCTGATGCCATTGACATTGAATGTAGCGATCTTGAGAGGGTGCATGGCCAGGCTCCTCAACCGGTGACGTCAGTGCTGATGGGGCGTGTGGGTAGGGTCAGCTATCTGAAATACCTGCCCCTCGCGCCACGCATCCGCGCCCGGTGCCACAGTAGGCGTCGGTATGTCGGCGCGGGTTCTGCGCTTTTGCTCACTGTCGATGCCGAACCGACGGTCGCGCTCGGCGACTTTCTGTGGGTCGGCCTGGCCGTCGGCGGTGAAGCCCATCATCAGCTGGGGAACACCCAAGGGCAGGTCTTTATGCAGGTCCGTATGCCAGGTATGCCAGGTCTTGCCATAGGTGTGAACGAGCTTTTCCATCAGTGCATGCTCGGCCACCTCAGGAATGCCAGGCGCCACCAGTTGGCCGGACTTCACCTCATGCATATGGCTGTGCCACAGCGCCTGCTCGGCCTTGGGCAGGCCGGTGAACAAGCGCTCACTGATGATGTATTCCACGCCCATCAACTTAGCGTCCTTGCGGTTGCCATCGTAGATCACACACTGGATCACCTCTTCGTTGAGGATCGCGCAGTAATGATGCGCCTCCATTTGCACGTCCATCTGACCGTTGTAGAAATGGAAACCGTCGAGGTAGGCGTTCAACGCCTCAATCGGGGGACGCGATTGCAACAGCGCTGCGCCAGCGTCCAGGGAGCGCGTGGTGGTCGAAGAGGCATCGCCAGGTGCGACCACGTTGGATGCCGAATTGCCAGCCGCGCAGGCGCCGAGCAGCAGGGCCATTGCGCTTGCACAGGCCATTTTGAGTGTAGGGATTGTTTGAATGCCCGCCATGTTTGAGTCCTTTCCGTTGAGTCGAGTGCATTCCTATGGATAACCCGTACTCCGGGAAAGTTTCTTAGGCCGAGTCATACAACGCGCGAGGTCAACCGTTCATCAGGCCCAGAGCACATTTGTTGAACATAAACTGCGAGCGGCCGGCCAGACCAAAAGGGGCTGGCGCATGCGAAGCGCCCGCCATCACACGTCGCTTTATTAATCCGGTAAACGATCATGAAGAAGTTATATCTGTGTTTGAGTGTGTGCAGCCTGTTCCTGCTGCATGGCTGCTTCGACAGCTCGGACAACGCCACTAAAGGCAATAGCAGTACGACCAAATCTTCTGTGCAGATGCAAGAAGGCAAGGCGGATGAGCATAAGTGACAAGGCGAGTCATCGTGTTATGGGGGTGATTGCAAGGTACGGGTATGGCCATGGACGAGGAGTGAGGAGCCCGCAGCGCGCTCGCAGGCCAGCCCACGCGCCCTCAATCGGCTGCGTTTGCCCGTTCATGATTATTCAGGGCTACGGCCACGGCTTTGGCCACGTCGATAAACGCCCGCGCCGCCGCCGAGGGATACACCCCTTTGCGCTGCATCAACACCGCCGTGCGCTGCAAGCGCTGCGGGGCCAGCTCAATCGCCGCCAACTCGGGATGGGCCCGTGCAATCGCAGCCGGCAAGAGTGTCGATAAGGCAGTCCGGCGCACCACCTCAATCAAGGCGCCGATCACATTGGCCTCCATGACTACACGCGGGCGGATACCGTGCTGGTTGCAATAGCGGTCGATCTGGTCGCGGGTGGCGAACTCTTTGCTCAGCACAATCAGTGATTCGCTGTTCAGCGCTTCCAGCCCGATGGACGACCGGCCTGCCAACGGGTGTTGGCTGCCCACCACGAGCGCCAGGGTTTCCACCAGCAAGGGGTAAGCGTCGATGTCGGGCGCGTGTACCTCGTCAAAGGCGATGCCTACATCCAGCTCGTCAGCCAGCAGTTGGTTCTCCATTTGTTCCTGGGCAACTTCACGCACGGTCAACGTGATGTTGGGATAGCGACTGTGAAAGGCGTCCACCAACGGCCCAACGAGGTACGTGGTGAAGGTGGGTGTGACGGCGATGCGCAAAGTGCCCCGGCTCAAATCGCCCACATCGTGGATGGCTCGTTTGCCTTGCTGTAGCTCCTGCGCCGCCCGCAATGCATGACGCAAGTAGACCTCACCGGCGTCGGTGAGGCGGGTTTTGCGCCCTGAACGATCAAATAACTGAGCGCCCAGACTTTCTTCCAGTTGTCGAACTTGCTGTGACAGCGCCGGTTGCGAGACATGCAGGGCCGCTGCCGCCTTAGTGAAACCTTGATGTTCCGCGACGGCGAGAAAGTATTGAAGGTGGCGCGCGAGCTTGTTTGTTTCCATAAGATTATCTGATGTAGTTGATCATATATAAGACTTTTACCTTATTTTAAGGGCGCCGTAACCTTGGTTCATCGCAATGCGAGCCAAAGGAGTTACCCCATGCAAGACATCATCGACAGTTTTCTGAAGTTTCAGCGCAATGCCTTTCCCAAGCGGGCCGGTCTGTTCAAAGACCTGGCCAATCAGCAAAACCCCCGTGCGTTGTTCATCTCCTGCTCCGACAGCCGCCTGGTGCCGGAGCTGGTCACCCAGCGTGAGCCGGGCGACCTGTTTGTGATCCGTAATGCCGGCAATATCGTGCCGTCCTATGGCCCTGAGCCGGGCGGCGTGTCGGCCTCGGTGGAATACGCCGTCGCCGCCTTGCAAGTCAGCGACATCGTGATCTGCGGCCACTCCGATTGCGGCGCCATGACGGCCATCGCCACCTGCACCTGCCTGGACCATATGCCTGCGGTGGCCGGCTGGTTGCGCTACGCCGATTCCGGCCGAGTGGTCAACGAAGCCCGCCAGCACGTCGATCAGCCCGCCAAAGTCGCGTCCATGGTGCGCGAAAACGTGATCGCACAATTGGCCAATCTCCAGACGCACCCGTCTGTGCGCCTGGCCCTTGAAGAAAAACGCGTGACGCTGCATGGCTGGGTCTACGACATCGAAAGCGGCTGCATCCAGGCTTTCGACAGCCGTACCGGCACGTTCGTGGCCTTGGCCGACTACCCAGTGAGCGCCGACATCCCGGCAACACCTCGCTCCAACTGAAGTTCCCAGGTACCTGTATCGCAGGTAAGCCTATGCCCCTTTTTTACCCACGGAGAAATCCCCATGATCCAGTCGCAAATCAGCCAAACCACTCGCCTTGCCCTGACCGACGTCATCCTCTTGGCCAAAGCTCGTAAAGACCTATCGTTCGCCCAGATCGCCGAAGGCACCGGCCTGCACGAAGCCTTCGTCACCGCCGCCTTGCTTGGCCAGCACCCGCTGCCGGCTAACGCCGCCCAAGTCGTCGCCGACACCCTGGGCCTCGATGCGGATGCCGTGCTGCTGCTGCAAACCATCCCGGTACGCGGCAGCATCGGTAACGGCGTGCCGACCGATCCAACCATCTACCGCTTCTACGAGATGATTCAGGTGTATGGCACCACGCTTAAGGCGCTGGTCCACGAGAAGTTTGGCGACGGCATTATCAGCGCGATCAACTTCAAACTGGATGTCAAAAAAGTGGAAGATCCAGACGGCGGTTCGCGTGCCGTCATCACGCTGGACGGTAAGTACCTGCCTACCAAACCGTTCTGATTGAGTGAACCTTGGCCCGACGCCGCAAGGCGCTCGGGCCATGCTCAGGGTGAGTTTGCCGTTTCAGCGGCGCGCAGACAGCTGTTGCGGTGCTAAAAATGCATCGTGGAAATAGTTACGAAAAGCCTGCATTGCCGGGCTGAATTCGCGCTCGCGATGCCACGCCAATCCCACACTCATCGGCGTCACCTTGTCGGTGACTGTCAGGGTTTCGATGCGTTTTCCTTCCAGTGACCAGGGGCGGTGCACCAAGTCTGAGAGGATTGCCACGCCGCTGCCATTGGCGACCATGCTGCGCACCGCTTCGACTGAGCTGGTACGCACCCGCACGTTTGGCTGCTGATGCGCATGTTCCCAGTAGCGCATGGCGCTTTGTTCGGCTTCGTCGACGGTCAGCAGGATGTAGGGTTCTTTCGCAACGTCGGCGAGACTGACCGCCGAGCGCTCGCACAGCGGATGGTGGCTGGGCAGCCATAACCGCCGTTCGGAGTTGAAGAGAATCTCTGAAACGATGTCCGGGTGCGTGAGGTTGGCGGTGAGCACCACGGCCATATCAAAACGACTTTCCAACAAGCCTTGTTCAATCGCTTGCCGTTCCTGTTCATGGACTTCAATGGCCACGTCCGGATGCCAGTGTTCCAGGCGCTGCAAATGGTGCGGCAGGAAATAGCCGATCACCGTGTAGCTTGCCGCTAAGCGCAACACGCCACTGGCGCGAATATCCGGCAACGGGCTGTTCAATGCATCATCGACGCTGCGCAAAATCACGTAGGCCCGGTTCAAAAAGTGCCGCCCGGCGTCGGTCAGGCTCATGCCCTGGGCCGAGCGCTGGAACAACAGCGTCCCCAGGATGCTTTCCAGTTCCTTGATCGCCGTGGTCACTGCGGATTGGGAAATATTCAGATGAATTGCGGCTTGAGAGATTTGCCCGATCTCGGCGGTAGCGACGAAATAGCGTACTTGGCGCAGGGTCAGGGACATCAGCACTCCGGACGATGAGGTATCTGTTTTTCAGAAGATGGCCTATCTGATAATAGATCTTCCCAAGGGGTAGGCAGGAATTTAACTTGGCCTGTATGAAGTCACAAGCGTCGGGAGCAAGCGTCATGCAGGCAGTAGATTTCAACTCGGACATGGGTGAAGGCTTTGGCCCCTGGACCATCGGCGATGGTGTCGACAATGAGCTGATGGGCTTTATCAGTTCGGCCAACATTGCCACCGGTTTTCATGCCGGTGATCCCGGCACCATGCGCCGCACCGTCGAGCAGGCCAAGCGCCTGGGCGTGGCCATCGGCGCGCATCCGGGGTTTCGCGACTTGGTGGGGTTTGGCCGTCGGCACATCAATGCACCGGCTCAAGAACTGGTCGACGACATGCTCTATCAGTTGGGCGCCTTGCGTGAACTCGCCCGGGCTCAAGGCGTGGCCCTGCAACACATCAAACCCCACGGCGCGCTGTACATGCATCTGGCCCGGGACGAAGAGGCTGCCCGTTTGCTGGTGGAGAACCTCCAACGTCTGGAACCGGAGTTGCTGCTGTATTGCATGCCCGAGTCGGTGATCTGGCGGGTTGCCACGGAACTGGGGCAACCGGTGATCCGCGAGTTCTACGCCGACCGCGAATACGACCTCAGCGGCTCCATCGTCTTCACCCGCAACGTGCGAGCTTATGACCCGGCCTTCGTCGCCGAGCGAGTGCTGCGTGCTTGCCAACAAGGCGTGGTGCGCACCGTCGAGGGCGAGGACCTGACGATTGAGTTCGATTCCATCTGTTTACACAGCGACACGCCGGGTGCCCTGGCGTTGGTCGAAGCCACGCGTCGTGCACTTGATGGCGCGGGCATAAAGGTCCGAGCACCGCGCTGAGACCGAATGAAAACACCTGGCACACAGACGCCAGGGTTGACTCACCGATTTCCTTTTTGCCTGCCTTTCTACAACTATTCCAAGAGGAACAGACATGGCCGAACACACTGTAATCACCCCGTTGCCGGGGACCTTCTACCGCAAAGCTACCCCGGAATCGGCGAACTTCGTCGAGGTCGGCGCGCAGGTCAGCGCCGACACGGTGATCGGCCTGATCGAGGTCATGAAGCAGTTCTCCGAACTGACCGCCGGGACGGCCGGTCGCCTCAATGCCTTTTTGGTAGAAGACGGTGATCCGGTGGAACCGGGTCAAGTCGTCGCAACACTCGACGGCGAGTGAGGGCAGGATCATGACTCACGCCATTCATAAATTGCTGATTGCCAACCGTGGCGAGATCGCCGTGCGGATCATCCGCGCGGCTAAGGAACTGGGCATTCCTACCGTTGCTGCGTGCAGCGAGGCGGACGTCGACTCCCAGGCTGCGCGCATGGCCGATGAGGTGCATATTCTCGGCCCGGCCCGCGCCGACAAAAGTTACCTGAATGTCGAGGCCTTGCTCGGCGCCTTGAACGCCACGGGCGCCAACGCGGTGCATCCCGGTTACGGCTTTCTGTCGGAGAACGCCGATTTCGCCGAAGCAGTGGTGGCTGCCGGCGCCATTTTTGTCGGCCCGAGCGCGGAGACGATCCGGCGCATGGGCGATAAAGCCGAGGCGCGGCGCACGGCGCAAGCCGCTGGCGTGCCGGTGGTGCCGGGTTCGCCGGATGAATTGTTCGACGTTGAATCGGCGCTCAAGGCTGCCGAATCCGTTGGCTTCCCGCTGTTGATCAAAGCTTCGGCCGGTGGCGGCGGGCGCGGTATTCGGCTGGCGGAAAACGCCGAGCAGCTGAGCGAAGAATTCCCCCGTTCCCAGCGCGAAGCCCAAGCGGCGTTTGGCAATGGCGCGGTGTACCTGGAGCGGTTTATCAGCCGGGCCCGGCATATTGAAGTGCAAGTGCTGGGCGACGGTCAGCACGCCGTGCATTTGTTTGAGCGCGAGTGTTCGCTGCAACGGCGCCGGCAGAAAATCTTCGAAGAAGCGCCATCGCCAGTCCTCAGCCAGCAGCAACGGGAAACGCTGTGCGCCAGCGCGGTACGCCTGACTGAATCCCTGGGTTACAAGGGCGCCGGCACCCTGGAATACCTGTATGACGATACTACCGGTGAGTTTTTCTTTATCGAGATGAACACGCGGATTCAGGTGGAGCACCCGGTCAGCGAACTGATCACGGGCATCGACCTGGTCCAGGCCATGTTGCGCATCGCTGGCGGCGAGCCGCTGGGCTTCAAGCAAAGCGACATTCGACTCAACGGCGCCGCCCTGCAAATGCGCCTGAATGCTGAAGACCCTGCGCGGGATTTTTTCCCCAGCCCCGGCCTGGTCGAATCGCTGATCTGGCCGCAAGGGGAGGGTATTCGTGTCGATACCCATCTCTACCCAGGTTACCGCGTGCCGCCATACTACGACTCGCTGCTGGCCAAGTTGATTGTTCATGGTCACGATCGTACCGAGGCTTTGGCTCGCGCACGTGGTGCCGTGGCGGACACCACGCTCACCGGTATGGCCAACACCTTGGCGTTGCACGGTGAATTGCTGGAACAACCGTGGCTGCACAGCGCAGACTTTCACACTGGCACCCTGGAAACCTGGCTGGCCGAGCGCCGCAGCGGAGGTGAAGCATGAGTACGCCCATCCGCTACAGCTTTGGCGCCGATGAGCATTTATTTGCCGAAGTCAGCGACAGCATGTCCCTGGACGCGTTTTTCAAAGGACTGGCAGTCACCCGCGCCGTGGAGCGGCTGGCGCTGGATGGCGTGCTCGATATCTGCCTGGCCAACGCGTCGTTCCAGATTCGTTTCGACCCGGATCGCATCGCTCCGCACACCTTGCTTGAAGCGGTAAAAACCGCCGAGGCCGGAGCTGTCGCCGAGCGCACCTTACAGACGCGGATTATCGAAATTCCGGTGCTCTACAACGATCCCTGGACTCACGAGACCCTGATGCGTTTTCGCGACCGCCACCAAGACCCGAGCTCCACAGACCTGGAATACGCTGCACGCATCAATGGTTTGGCCGACGTCGATGCGTTCATCGCGGCCCACAGTGGCGCGCCGTGGTTTGTCTCGATGGTCGGCTTCGTTGCGGGGTTGCCGTTCATGTTCCAGATGGTTGAGCGCGAGCGTCAGTTGCAGGTGCCCAAGTACCTGCGTCCACGCACCGATACGCCGAAATTGACCTTGGGCCATGGCGGTTGCTTTGGTTGCATTTACTCGGTGCGCGGCGCCGGCGGTTATCAGATGTTTGGCGTGACCCCCGCGCCGATCTACGACCCGCAACAGAACCTCGCGTACCTGAAAGAACACATGGTGTTTTTCCGTCCAGGCGACATCGTGCAGTTCAAACCGATGGACCGTGAGGCTTACGACCACGCGGTAGCCGAAGTGGACGCCGGTTGCTTTGATCTGCGGATTCGGCCGGTGGAGTTTTCGCTGGACGCGTTCCTCGCCGATCCCATTGGCTATCCCAAGTCGTTGCAGGAGGTGTTGGCATGATTAAGGTCCTCAAACCCGGCCTCGCCACTTCGGTACAAGACCTGGGCCGCGAAGGCTATTACCACTTGGGCATTCCGCCGTCCGGCGCGCTCGATCAATATGCCTTGAGCACGGCCAATCAATTGGTCGGCAACCCGGCAGGTTTGGCGGCGTTGGAATGCACGCTGCTCGGGCCTGAGTTGGAGTTTCAGCAGGATGCATTGGTGGCGGTCAGCGGCGCGCACATGACGCCTCGGGTCGATGGCGTGGAAATGCACCACGACACCGCGTTCACCGTGAAGGCCGGGCAAGTGTTGCGCTTTGATTTTCCCAAGGCTGGTGCCCGCGCTTATGTGGCGGTGGCCGGCGGCATTGATGTGCCGGTGGTGCTCAACAGTCGTTCCACCTATGCGCTCGGCGCGCTCGGCGGTTTTCAGGGGCGACGCCTGATTGCAGGCGACGAGTTGCCGGTGGGCATCGCCAGTGGCAAGAGCCGCGCCGGGGCCAGTTTGCCCATGACGTTACGGCAATCATTGGGTGGCGAAATCACCCTGCGAGTGGTGCCCGGTTTGTACTACCACCGCTTGACCGAATCGGCGGCGAAAAGCTTTTTCGCCGAGCCGTGGACGGTCGGTTCGGAAGCCGATCGCATCGGCTATCGCTTCAAGGGCGGCAGCGCGCTGAGCTTTCAGCCCCGAGAGCAGCCGTTCGGCGCCGGTTCCGATCCGTCGAATATCGTCGACAGTTGCTACCCGATCGGCTCGATCCAAGTGCCCGCCGGGCTCGAACCCATCGTGCTGCACCGAGATGCGGTGTCCGGTGGCGGCTACGCGATGATTGGCACGGTGATCAGCGCCGACCTCGATTTGATCGGCCAGATGCAACCCAACCAGAAGGCCCGCTTTGTTGCGGTAACCCTCGAAGAGGCGCTGGAAGCGCGACGTTCCTATAAGAAAAAACTCAGCTGCCTGAGCAAGCTGTTCCCTTCCTGATTCTGCCCGCCGTCTAGCGCGGGCCATGCCAAACGGTACGCCAACGCCGCACTTCGGTGCGGTGATGGCTGCCCGCGCTTCAACCATTGACTGGTTTTGGAGTTCACGCATATGGCTGCTTTATCGCAATCGAGTCAAACCGGGCAAGACCCGGCGCATTATCCTGTTCCCACCGAAGCGCGCATGGGGCGACTGTCTCTGACCATGGCGTGGTGGGCGGTGTGCAGTGCGATGTTTTACATCGTAGTGGGTGCTTCATTGGCATTGTCGTTCGGTGCGCGCAATGCGCTGATCGGCATGGTCCTGTCGGTGATCTGTTATGGACTGGTCAACAGCATTCTCAGCCGCTTTGCGATTCGCAGCGGTTTGTCGGTGGCGTTGTTTTCACGACTGTTGTTCGGCAGCACCGGGGCGTGCCTGGCGACGCTGATTTTTTTCTCGACCGCGATCTATTACGCCGAATCGCTTCTGGCGAGAAAATCCTCGAAGTCCGTCGTTGGCATCCAGACTTAGATCCTTCTGAGGATCTCCTGATTGTGGAAAACGGGCGTTTTCTCCATAACGACGGGGACGAAGACAATAACGGTACTGCCGTCGCAATTGTGCGCGTGAAAACCGTGCGCCCCTTCATCCTCGCTGACATGCAAGCGGCCTGTGCAAGCTATTTTGAGGATGGCTGGCTCGCATGGGAGTTGAGTGACGTAAGGCCAGTCACACACCCTGTGGCCATCCGTGCGGCACGGGGAATCTACGAGGTAGATTTCCTACTTCCAGACAGGCGCTGAACATTGAGCAAGATGTGTTGGTCAGACGCTTACTCCTCAGCGCGCACTTCACAAGGTGGGTTGTTCAGGCGCTTACGAAAAACTGATGACTCAGCATTGGTTGCTTCAGACCAGGCTCGCCTGTATCTGAGAGTAAGGTGGTCTATATAGAGATCGTCGCTTAAAGGGTGAACCAGTGAGCAAAATCATCAGCGCACATGACTTACAAATCGACCTTCGAGGTGCGAACGAAGCCGGGTTGTTCAAATGGCTGCTTGCCAGTTTCCTGATGGGCAAAAGAATCCAGGGGCAGATTGCGGCTAACGCGTACCGGGTGATCGTCGAGAAACACCATCGGGATACGCCGCACAAACTGGCGAGCTGCACTCACCGCCAGTTGGTCACGATGCTTGGAGAGGCTCACTACGTGCGTTACGACGAGACTACGTCGTCGCGGTTACTCGCATTAGCTAACAAAGTGAATACTGAATACGATGGCAAGGTCAGCAACATTGTTGCGGCTAGCGCCGATCGTCGCGCGTTCGAAAAACGCTTGTCTGAATTCGAAGGGATAGGGCCAAAAACTATTGAAATTTTTCTGAGGGAAGCGGCTGCGGTGCTCTTCGAATCTTCGGCATAGCTCTCACTCACACTGCCTTCCGATTGCTTGCAGCGAGGTGAAGTCAATGATAACTCGCACGCCATCTACCACTCGGGCTATCTTCGACAGGCCCAGTACCCTTCGAGTGGGGATGTACGCTCCATGAGCCTTGCCGATGAAGGGCTGCATGTGATGCTCACACAATGAACACTGTTCGATGTCGCGCACGATGACCATTTCATCATTTTGCGATTCGAACAATGCGCCATTGATCAATTCCTCCAGACTCAGTGTGTAGCCATTGCACAGGTACTGCATCGCTTTGGCTTCGCGCTATGGGGGTATCCAGCAGTCCTTCACGCTCAGGGTTCCCATCTACGCCGAGGAGAATTTCACAATAATGTTCGACTGATGATGGGTTCATCTTGAATCCCATCAGCGACGCTGCGCTTTATGAGTCGGCAAACCTTGGTGGTAGGAGAGTATCTACTGCGCACTATCTGACGCAGATGCCACAGGCTTCGCCGGATCAGCTATGACCCAGCTTATGCGTCTGCGACATGACAAGGCGAAGCTGTCTAGGTCTGCTTATTTTTCAAAGTGGACTGCTCGTCTGATGCGGGTTTTGACGCCGGCACTACGCAACGGTTATCGACACAGCGGCTGCCGCTATCTGGGTGAGGTAACCACGCCAAATGGGGGCGTATACGGCAAAAAAGGCGATAGCCGAATTCAAGCAGCGGGCGGAGTACATTCCAAGTCAGTGGCGTTGCCCAAAAGCCCAAGCCGGCGGCTCGCCAGCTCCACAGGGTGGCATCCAGGCCGGTTATCCAGCGTCCATCAGCGAAGCGGGCGTGCAGCGAGGACTGCATCTGCTCGAACGTGAACCCGAGTGCATTTGCGTCGAATTCACTGTTGCTGATGTCCACGAAAAGCAGATGATCCTTTACGGCATGCCCGCGCAGGAGCTTGATTTCGCGCGCACATAGAGGGCATTCACCGTCAAAGTACAGCGTCAGTGGCCAATTCATTTTCTTGTACATGGTGGACACTCTTGTATAACCTTTGTGCAAGATATGCTGAAAGCAACAGGCTGACAATGGGCACTATTTTCCGCTCTGCTATGGACGGTCATGTTTGCTTTCGTGAGTAAATCGCCCCGTGCTTTCGATTTCGATATCAAGTTTGGTGGCGGCAAGCTATGCGAAGGCGTACACGCTTGCGTAACAGATTCACTAAGTTTGAAACAGGTCAGGGCTGCAGTCATGTAACCCACCTCGCCATCAATATCTCGCCCAGACAGGGCTTTTGGGCCTACAGTCTTGAGTGTCGCTCACTGCAAGGAATACAAATGAATGGGTTCCCTTCAACCCCTGCGCCAAAGCACGTCACCCTGCTGGGTTATGGCGGTCTGTTGCCGTTTATTGTTCTGGCACTGCTGATTCCGTTCTCTCTCGACTATCGGACGCTGTTTGCGATTGCGCTTGTTAACTATGGAGCAGTCATCCTGAGCTTCGTCGGAGCCTTGCACTGGGGCTTCGCCATGACCGTGCGAGATATGAGTGCCAAGCAGCGCAGCGACCGGTTCATCTGGAGTGTTATACCTGCACTTATCGCTTGGATCGCCACGTTACTGCCAATGCCCTTGGGCTGCTTGCTGTTGGTCATAGGCTTAGTCGTCCACCTTCGGCAGGACAAGAAGCTCTTGCGGGTTATAAGCTTGCCCGCTTGGTACATGCCGATGCGATTACGGCTTACCCTCGTGGCGAGCGTCTGCTTGCTGCTTGCGGCGCTCGTTGAGGCGCTTCCTTCATGAAGCCTCGTGTGCCCGGCCAGGATTTCCTCACCTTTAAAATAGCCTCGGTCAGCCACCACCGACCAAGTAACCGATGCGATGGCCTCGCGTGCCTGCTTAGCCATTGAGCTGATCGCGGTCGGAACCGATATTGGTCACCTCATGAGCAACGATCAAATGGCGCTGGGTATCGACGGCTGTCTGCACGATACCGGCGGTGATAATGTTGGAAGCAGCACCCAACCAACACTAACATCTCACCCGCCACAACTGATCCAAGCGCGTCGTATAGCCTCAAACGCTGGATAGCGCTAAGGCGCTATCTCGATGACGGTGCTGTGCCCATCGATACAATTGGTGCGAGAATCAAATTCGGCCGTGGGCTCTTGGGCGCTCGAATTGGTTGTTCGCAGGTTCGCTACGCAGTGGTAAACGTGCCGCAGCGATCATGAGTTTGATCCAGTCTGCGCGGCTCAATGGGCATGATCCGTATGCTTACTTGAAGGATGTTCTTACACGCCTGCCTACGCAGCGGGCGAGCGAGATTACTGAGCTTCTGCCGCATAAGTGGACGTCCATCTAATTGCTAAACGTATTACTGAACATCTTCTTCTTTTGCCAAGTAGAGTAATGCAATGGAACGCGAAAAAATCGATGCCGCATTAAAGGAACATGTCATCCCGATCCTTCGTAGCATGGGGTTCAAGGGATCGCCTCCCCATTTTCGCCGCAATACAGGACAACAAATTGATCTGATCACGTTTCAATTTGATAGGCATGGAGGGGGATTCGTCATTGAGGTAGCTGTTAGCCCCGCAGAGGGAGTGACTATGTCTTGGGGTGAACAGATCCCGCCGGCAAAGGTGGTCGCGGCACACCTGCATCCGAATAAGCGTATTCGTTTAGGGGCGGTTATGGGAGGTGATCACTGGTTCAGATATGACAATAAAGGCAACAGTGCTACTCGGTTCGCAGATACGGCCCGCGAGGTTCAACCTTACCTGCGCGGCCAAGCATCTGACCACTGGGCCAAAGGTCCTCTCCCGGACACCAAAAGCCCGTAAATGCTCCACCGCAACTGTCAACAAGGGCGCCTTGCTCGCGCCATCGGCCTAAGATGATTCCGTCAAGACGTGTCTACCGGACGTTACCGTTTAGTTTACATCCGAAACACCGAGACTGAATTTTTGAGCCGAAGACCTACCAAACCTCCTGATTGCCTTGGTCAGCACAGTAGCTGTAACTTTGATCTTCGTCAGCGAGGATATATTTTTGAACGACTCTGAACATCTGAAAAGACTGTGCTCCCGTTTCAACTCTGGAGAGCATCTGAGGTTTACGTTTTTCTGGGGGCACCAGCGCAGCAAAACTGTCGTCACGGCTTCGTGCTTCAGCCAATGGTTCGAGGCCGGGTTCATTATCGAGGGGCAATATTACCCGACGGCCGAACACTTCATGATGGCCGAGAAAGCGGCCTTGTTCGACGATCAGGAAAATCGTGCGCAGGTGCTCCGCGCTCCTACTCCTAATGCTGCCAAAGCACTTGGTCGAAAGGTTCGCGGATTTAATGATAAGGTTTGGCTGCAACACCGATACGACATTGTTGTTCGAGCGAACCAGGCCAAGTTCTCTCAGAATCCGCAGTTAAACGAATATCTTCTACAAACCGGTTCGCGCGTTATTGTCGAAGCCAACCCCGTTGATAACGTCTGGGGTATAGGGCTCGCACAGGACAGCGCGGATGCCAACAATCCAAATCTGTGGAAAGGTTTGAATCTGTTGGGGTTTGCGCTGATGCAGGTGCGGGACGGGACGAGTATCCCAGCCCCAAGGTAGTGACCTGACCTTACTCGCGGAAATGCAGAAGCCTTGGCGAACGCCAGGGCGTGTTGCATGCGGCCTTATTAAGATCGCGCGTCAGTCAACAAAAGCTGATTCACCCGAATTTACGTGGATACCTTCGAGCGTCTGCTTCTGGCCCAGAGTGTGTAAAAACGCATATGGACTCGCGGTGACGGTTACGCATCCGGTTCGAAGACACCTGCATCCACGAGCATCTCAACTAACGCCTCTGGCCATACCGTTTCTCCAGTAGATCTCAGCTTGGGGGCGGACCACCGGTGATGATCTGCCATGACCTGAGTCTCGTATAAGGTCCATTCGGAGCTAGAAAGGATCTGGCTTTCCGCGTGCACAATGAAATACTGCTCAACTGCGAATACCGTCTCGCCGCTGGGCAGGAGCATTGAAAACCTCCGATCTGCCACAGGCCCTACAACTGTGTTGACCTGAATACCGGTCTCCTCACGCAGTTCACGTATTGCAGCGGCGTGGAATGTTTCTCCGTCTTGAGTCGGGGCAAACACCAATTTCCGGACCTGGGAAAGCGTCACTCCCTGGTGCAGATTACATTACGTATGATCCATCATCGCGATCTGTGATCGTCTGGGACGCCAAGTATCGTGCTCCTGGCGCAAGCTATCCGACGTCCTTGCCAGATTCAAAGTTACAGACCTGGCAATAAGAGATCATAAACTCTGTTAAAAATATGCCGGAGGGATCGGCCAAAGCAGCCGCAGAGAGTGCGCTTAAGGCTGACAGGGTCGAAGGCCGAATATTCAAATGGCCACAATAGGATTGAGGTGTTTAAGATGAAGGAATGGTCATCGCTGTGCAAGTCAAAGGTTGGGGACGCCGTTGATGTACGGGAGCAATGCGTTATCGCTATGGACGACGGTGCATACAAAATTTCAGACGATCAGTATTTTTTAGCTGACGCTTTTTCTGATGAGGGAGAGGAAAAATTTCGTTTGCTGTCCCTCTATTGGGCCTGCAGTGAGCCTGCATTTAGAAGAGCCTACTACAGGGATGTTGAAAATGATGACATGGCCGTATGCCGGCCGCCGCCTGAATTGCTTCCGGTTGGGACGGGGGCGACCTATAGTCAGATTAAAAATGCTCTTAGCTCTCTTGGTTCTGACAAGTTTATGGAATACGCCTCTTATCGTGTTATGTCTGATGGTGCATTTGTTCATAAGGGCTTAGAAAGTTCATTGGCTGTTTATTATTTTCGCTTGCATGATATTGTGGATGATGAGCTGCCTTACGCGATACTGTGGAAGCTTTCTAGTCTGTGATTTAATAAGAGGCAACGTCCTATTGCCGGGTTGAAGCGGTGCAAAAGCAACTACTAATGCTCCAAATACACCAGGTTCATTACGGACTCTGCCGGTAATACTATTGGTTTAGATTATATCAAGGGGCTCAGGGGAACGAATGTGACCGTCACGGGAACGCGTGGTGGTGTTCAGTATCCGTTGCAAGGGCAAACTCCCGATTCTTAAGCGAATCTTGGAAATCGGCATGTTGTTGTCTACGGTCCTGAGGGGCGTGCACTATATGACGTGTCTAGCTCTCGGATTAAGGTGGTCGAATGGAACCAAGCTCCGAATGAAACATATTTCCCCAAGAAGGGAAGTGATACAAAAGTTTTTGAGGGAAATGTCCCTTAGTCGGTTCTTGATAGCTTGGGGTTGAAATGATGAAAGTTTATCAGGGTAATATTTCTAAAGAGTCGTTGAGTTTGTTTGTTTCAGATATAGGCTCCGGAAATTTTTTTTCATATGTAGGGCACTTGGTTTCATTAGAATAGGCAATTTCTGTTCTGGGTTTGCTCTCTCCTGATTTTATTGAGGTCAGTGGTCATGTTTTCTGGCTGCCTAACGCTCAGCAATACGATCCGCAAAAATTTTATTTGAACGGGCTGGTTGAGACCGAATCTAGTGTATTGGAACTAAGTACATCGCGTAGAGACGTTGAACGATACAGAAATATTTTTTCAATAAATCAGTTCTTTTCAAAGTGGGAGGATGCACCGGGGCGACCCGTATTTAAAGTGGGCCTGTCTGAAGAAGATTATCGTCTTTGTCATTTATTTGCTGAACAGATCACTAGATATTGGAAACGCGCGTTATCCGATGCCTTTCCAGAGAAGGTATTTCAGTTTGAGATTGCTGACGGCCTTCTCGATGAATATGGTGTCTGTCTGACATTCTGGCAGTAGTAGTTTAAAGAGCGCACAGGATGTGTCCGCGCCATTAAAATCACTGCCAGAGGCTAAATAATAATTATGCGTTTAGAAAAGGTTGTGAAAAGCCTTGTAGAAAAACTTAAGGCAGTCAGTGAAGAGCAACGAAGACATGCTATAAAAGTTGGTGCGCGTACGAAAGCGTCGGTCAGTTTACGCTTGAACAGAGCGCCTTCTCGGGCGTGTATAAGTGGGGGCATCATTATTTAAAAAATGAAAATATGCCCCCAATTATGCCCCTCAAAAGCGTCAGAACCCCTTGGAATTGGACGGACGTCCATGGATTACAGATGCTGTAAGCTGATGTTTTATAAGCCTTTATAGAATCTAGTAGAACTCTATTACAAACTCTCGGGGTCGCCGAAGAACATCTGAATACGCGACCGCAACCAGCGCTCCCCCGGATCGTTATCCTGTGAACCGCGCCACGCCATGTGCAGTTCAAAACTGCGCACCGGCAGCGGCGGGTCTTCTGCGCGCAAGCCGCCGGCCGAGGTCAATGCTTCGGCCGCGTAGTCCGGCACGGTGGCGAGGATGTCGGTGCCGGCCAGCAAGGTGCCCAGGCCGTTGAATTGCGGCACGGCGAGTACGACGTGGCGCTTGCGCCCGAGTTTTTCCAGCTCTTCATCGATAAAACCGCTCAGGTCGCCAGCGAACGACACCAGGGCATGGGGGCGGGCGCAGAAGTCGTCCAGGCTCAAGGAACCGGGCACGCTGTCGGCACGCAGGAGTTTGGGTAGGCTGCGGCGCAGCACTTTGCGCTTGGCGTTGGCCGGCAGGTCGGCGGTGTAGCTGACGCCGATGGAGATTTCGCCGGAGGCCAGCAGGCTCGGCATCAGGATGTAATTGACGCGGCGCACCACCAGCACGATGCCGGGGGCTTCGGCGCGCAGGCGCTTGAGTAACTGGGGTAGCAGGGCGAATTCAACGTCGTCGGACAGGCCGATGCGGAATACCGCATTGCTGGTCGCCGGGTCGAATTCGGCGGCGCGGCTGACCGCGGTGGAAATCGAGTCCAGGGCCGGGGAGAGCAGGGCGAAGATTTCTACTGCGCGGGCCGAAGGTTCCATGCTGCGGCCGGTGCGTACGAACAACGGGTCGTCGAACAAACCGCGCAGGCGCGACAACGCGGCGCTGATGGCCGGCTGGCCGAGGAACAATTTCTCGGCGGCGCGGGTCACACTGCGCTCGTGCATCAAGGTTTCGAATACGATCAAGAGGTTCAGGTCGACACGACGCAGGTCGTTACGGTTCATCTTGTGTCCTGGAAGAGTCAGCAAACTTGACGAGAGCAGTCACAGGGAGCCCTTGGGTTCCCTCTGAAGCATGACCGGCATGAATCTTACGGGGAAAGACTGGTACTCTGCACCGGCTAATTGAGTTTTCCTACGATACTTAGGGTCTATTCATCAGACGCGGAATCAATGACAGGCATGTCGACTATTAATGGTGACCGATGGTCTTGCCAGGAAAGCCCAGATAAAGTTCATGGCATTAGAGGTTAATTTGGCGAGGTTTGCGATGTCCCGCACGATCCGTTTTCACAAGTTTGGTCCGGCCGAGGTGCTCAAATGCGAAGAGCATGCAGCCGCGCTGCCCGCACCGGGCGAAGTGCAGGTGCGTGTCGAAGCGATTGGCATCAGTTGGTATGACATTTTGTGGCGCCAGAACCTGGCGTCTTCCCATGCACGTCTTCCCTCTGGCCTGGGCCATGAGATGGCAGGGGTGGTCGTCGCTTTGGGCGATGGCGTGGAGGATTTGGCCGTGGGCGATAAAGTGGCCAGTTTTCCGGCCGAGAGCCCCAATGACTATCCGGTGTATGGCGAGCAGATCGTCCTGCCTCGTTCGGCCCTGACGCGCTACCCGGACGTCTTGACCCCCATCGAAGCGAGCGTGCATTACACGCCGCTGTTGATTGCCTATTTTGCTTACGTGGATCTGGCACGGGTCAAACCCGGGCAGTTTGCGTTAGTCACGGATGCTAGCCACTGTGCCGGTCCGTCCTTTGTGCAACTGGGCAAGGCGCTGGGTGTGCGAGTGATCGCTGCGACCAAGGACAGCGCCGAGCGTGAGTACCTACTGTCCCTCGGGGCCGAGAAGGTGATCGCCACCGAGGAGCAGGACCTGCTTATGCAGATCAACAAGTTCACCGACAATCGCGGCGTCGACGTGGTGTTCGATGGTTTAGGTGGCCCGCAGATGTCGTTGCTAGGCGATGTGCTGGCGCCGCGCGGCAGTCTGGTTCTGTACGGGCTGCAAGGCGGCAACCAGACGCCGTTCCCTGCGTGTGCGGCATTCCAGAAAAACATTCAGTTCTTTGTGCACTGCATCGGCAATTTCACCGGCAAGCCGGAACTGGGCATTGTCCAGGATCAGGTCGCTTTGCAACGGGCCTTGCGTGACATCAACCAGCTGACCGCCGACCGCGTGCTGGTGCCGCTGAAAACCACGGTGTTTCCGTTCAATCAGTTCGTGGAAGCGCACCGCTACATGGACGAATGCCCGTGCCGGGAACGTGTAGCGTTGCAGGTTGAAGCTGTTTAGCGCGTAGGAAGATTCGTAATCAGCTGGTTCGATCCAATGGCGCATGGGGCAAATGCGCCATTTGACAGGGCTTAAGCCTCGCCCCCCATGAGGTGCCGATCACGCCCTTCAGCCCCTGAATCCTGCCCTGGTCCCCTGACGCCGCACTGAAACCCAGTGCGGCGTCGTCGTGTATGCCCCTTCGATACCTCCTCGGCTGTTCATCTGCACTGGTTTTCGACCAACTTCTGTATCTATTAATCATTAATCCAGCACTGATAATTGCGACTTCACATTCATCTCAAGGATTGAGCAATGATTGAATTCATGATGCGGCTACCGATGGTCACCCGAACTATGGGTGCGTCAATCAACTGGACTTTTGGTGTAAGACGCTTTGAGGGAAAGTCACAGCGCCAGGACCTGGAAAGTTGTTTGAGTGTATTTGTCGGATGCTTCTTTAAATAATTGGTTAGAAGTGTGTAGGACATTGTCAGAGGCTTCCTAGGGGTGGTCGATAGAAGCGTTTTACCCATCTATATCATTGGCTTGCGTGTGTTTCATTGGCCGTGTTGTGCAGTGGGTAATCCCAGCCATCCCGTGACTCGGTGCTAGTGTCTATTTATTGGCGCACGGTGCGAAGCGCGAATTTCCTACACGCGCAATGGATCAAGCAGACACTCTTAGCAGTAGCTTGAAACTGATATTTCAACTCAGGTAGTACAACTATGAGCACTATTCACGAACAGGCTATGAATCATGTTTATCAGCAAGTTCTGCAACGTTTGATCGGGCACTTTACTCGTTCGGGCAGGACGGCACTCCAGTTGTTGGTCCAACGTATTGTGGTGGCCGCAGGAGGCATGGAGCAGGTCGGGGATTACAAAGTGCTGGTGGCTCACGGCGCAGGCGAGGTCAGCAGTTACACCCTGGCGCTGTTGCGCGCCGCGCAGTTGACCATCGCCGGCCGCGCACCCCGGACTTTCGATTTGCGCGTGGCGACGCTGCGTCATGCCGGTATGACCGAGGGGCAGCTCGAAACGCTCAATCAGGGTTACAGCCGCCTGTTTCTCCATGATGATCCGCGTGTCGAATTGCTCATGGTGGAAAACCAAGAGGTGCATCCCTTCAATCACCTGCGCCCCGCATCTGCGCTCGGGCGTGCGAACAGCCAGCGCAATATGTTGATGGTGGGCCATCTGAGCTCCGGTGATTGTCGCGCGACATTGTGCAATGAAACCTACCTGGCCCTCGGCGATTTCTACCAGCGCGTCACGACTTGGAACGGCGGCGTTCACGCGTTGGTCAGCGGTGACTCCCCACGCAAGCAAAGCCAGTTTCTCGCCTGGCTGAAAAGAACCGCCGAAGGCGCTGGCGTCCCCCCCGCCAAGGGGCGGGCGCGGTCGCTCACCGAATTGTTCGCACGCATGGACGAGTGGAGCACCGGTTACTACCGCGATGTTTATGGCGAACACTACGTGGCCCATGAGAACCCTAGCCCTTCGGGACACCGCCATCTGGCTTACATCGGCATTGACGATCTGCTCAAGGACGTCGACCTGCAATCCGCGACGCTGTTGTCCGATTTCATGGCCTATACGCCCGACCCGCTGGGTTTTCACTTCAGCCATCCAAGCTATTCCAACCCGTTGCTGATGGCCCACCTGCGCGGCCTGCAGGCCGAATGTCTGCGCGATCTCGATTATGAAGATGGCGTCGACGGCTTCATCCAACAGTCGGCCCAGTACATGCGACGCCTGCACATGCCTGAGGAGCTGTTCGCCGAGGCCAGTTCCCGTGAAGGTCGTTTATTGGCCAGTACCTTCGCTCAGCAATTCTTCGGCCTGGATGAAACTCAATTGATCTGTCTGTTGTTTTCACCGTTCATTCATCACGGTCAGCGGCTGGAAGGTTATTTGCGCCAATGTCATCCCGGCATGCTGGTAGCACTGCCTGAACTGCACAAAGCGTTGCAGGGCAAACCATCGGCCGAAATGCTGCAACAATGGTTCACCGACACCAGCGGTTTACCCCTGCCATTGTTGCAACATCTGTATCGCAAACGCCCCTTGACCTGCGCCAATGGTCAGCTGCGCAGTGCCCGTGCCGTGTCTCATGGCGCGACACCGGCCTTTCAATTGTCCGGGCGATGACCCTTCGCGGCGAGCGCCAGGCGGATTTCGCGTATCAGGCGGTGTATCGCTACATGATCAACCTGATCAACGAAGTCAGCACGGACACCCGAGTCAAGTTACCGTCGCTGCGCCAGTTGGCCGCTCGCCTGAACGTGTCGATCTCAACGATCCAATACGCCTACTCGTTGCTGGAGAAGGAGGGGCGAGTGTATTCGGTAGCCAAGTCCGGTTATTACGCGTGGCCGATGTCGGCCAATCCGACAGCCTGGCTGGGTGGAGACTTGCTCGACCGGCTCTATGCCGCTGCCCGGCGCCCTGGAATGCTAGTGCTCAGCGGCGATGAGCCTGCGCTAGAGGCTTCGTTGAATGCCACTTTGCTGCGCCTGGAGCGCGAACTGGTGCGCCAGTATCCCGGCCAGCTGCAACCCTGGTCCCAACCGTGCGGGGTGTGGGAGCTGCGGGCGGCGCTGGCCGCGCGTTATACCTCGTCACCCACACGGTGCTGGCATGCCGACGACGTATACATCGGTGCCGACTTGCGTGGCGTGCTGGATATTCTGATCGAAGTGCTGGGGCTCAAAGGCACCACGGTGATCGTCGAGTCGCCCTGTGATTGGCTGATTCTGCGGCTGCTGCAGGACGCCGGTGTGCGCGTTATCGAGCTGCCCTGGACCGCGCAAGCGCGCTTGGACAGCGAAAACCTGGAGCGACTGTTGCGTGATGAGCCGGTGCACCTGGTATTACTCTCGTCGGCGGTCAGCCTGCCTTCAGGCGTGGCGATGTCGGCCGAGGATCGCCTGGCCGTGGCGCGACGCTTGGACCACTACGGATGCTGGCTGCTGGAAAACGACAGTCTCGGCGAGTTGAGCCTGGAGGTGCCGCATACGCCATTGCGCGACCTGGTCAACCCGGAACGGCTGATCGTGTTTTCGTCGTTCGAGAAAATCCTTGGATCGGAAGCGCCCTACGGCTACTTATTGAGTCGACGCATGAGCCGAGAGTTACAGCGCCAGTTCCTGTTGCGATCTTTCCGTTTATCGTCGATCCGGCAGCGCGCCATCGCCCGTCTATATCAGAGCACTCGCATCGACCAGCACCTGTGTGCTTTGCGTCAGCAATTGCGCGAGCAAGCCGCGCACATGGGGCAGCGTCTGACGCTGCACCTGGGGGAACAAGTGACGTACCGCGTGCCTGCGGCCGGGGCCACGTTTTGGCTGGGTTCGACCCGCGCGGTGGACATGCGCAAGGTATTCCAATATCTGTTGGCGCGGCAGGTGGTGATCGCCCCGGGGGAGCTGTTCAGTGTCAGCGGGTTGCATCATCAAAATCTGCGCCTGAACCATACCTTTCACGGACAGCCGAGCCTGGAGAGTGCGCTGGCGGCATTGAGTGACGCATTGCGCCAGGCGCAAACGGGTTGAAAATTCTGTTGAGTGTGTAGGATCGATACCGTCGCGCAGTAGTCCAACTCTCAGTAAACTGGCATTTTTTCCGAATTCTTCCTTTCCGAGGTTTATGCATGACTATCAGTCCTTTTGCGGGCAAACCGGCGCCGGCCCAATTGCTGGTGGATATCCCGCGACTGGTCACGGCTTACTACACCGGCCAGCCTGATGCAGCGATCTCCACCCAGCGCGTGGCGTTTGGGACCTCCGGGCACCGTGGCAATTCGTTCGAGCTGAGCTTCAACGAATGGCATGTTCTGGCCATCAGCCAGGCCATCTGCCTGTACCGCGAAGCCCAGGGCATCAACGGCCCGCTGTTCGTCGGCCTGGATACCCATGCGTTGTCCACGCCCGCGGGTGCCAGCGCACTGGAAGTACTGGCCGCCAACGGCGTCCACGTCATGCTGGCCGAAGGCGACGAATACACACCGACCCCGGCCATTTCCCACGCGATCATTTGCTATAACCGCGGGCGGACCAGCGGCTTGGCTGACGGCATTGTGATCACGCCGTCCCATAACCCGCCGCAAAGTGGCGGCTACAAGTACAACCCGCCTAACGGTGGTCCGGCGGACACCCACGTCACCAAGTGGATCGAAGCCAAGGCCAATGAGCTATTGGCCAACCGGCTCGCTGGAGTCAAACGCATCACTCACGCCCAGGCGCTCAAAGCCGACACCACCCATCGCCATGACTACCTCAATAGCTACGTGGCCGACCTGATCAACGTGATCGATATGGACGCCATCCGCAGCGCCGACCTGCGCCTGGGCGTCGATCCGTTGGGCGGAGCAGGGGTGCGCTATTGGTCGGCGATTGCCGAGCACTACCGTCTGAACCTGGAGGTGGTGAACACCGAAGTCGACGCCACCTTCCGCTTCATGAGCGTCGACTGGGATGGCCAGATCCGCATGGACCCGTCCTCCAGCTACGCCATGCAAGGCTTGATCGGCCTCAAGGAGCGTTTCGACGTGGCCTTCGCGTGCGATCCGGACCACGATCGCCACGGCATCGTCACCCCGTCCGGCGGCCTCTTGGCGCCGAACAACTACCTGGCCGTGTCCATCGATTACCTGTTCCAGAACCGTCCTGACTGGCGCGCCGATGCGGCCGTGGGCAAGACCGTGGTTAGCAGTGGCCTGATCGATCGCGTGGCCGCGCGCATCGGCCGGCGTTTGTACGAAGTGCCGGTGGGCTTCAAGTGGTTTGCCGACGGCCTGTTCGAAGGCTCCCTGGGCTTCGGCGGTGAAGAAAGCGCCGGTGCATCGTTCCTGCGCAAAGACGGCACGGTGTGGAGCACCGACAAAGACGGTCTGATCCCGGCGTTGCTGGCGGCGGAAATGACCTCGCGCAAAGGCCAGGACCCCAGCCAGCTGTACCGTGGCCTGACCGATGCCCTGGGCGAACCGTTCGCCATTCGTGTCGACGCCAAGGCCACCCCAGCGCAAAAAGCCCTACTGGGCAAACTGTCGCCGGAACAGGTGACCTCCACCGAACTGGCCGGCGAGCGCATCCAGCAGATCCTCAGCCATGCGCCGGGCAACAACCAGGCCATTGGCGGCCTGAAAGTGATGACCGAAAACGGCTGGTTCGCCGCACGCCCATCGGGCACCGAGGACATCTACAAGATCTATGCCGAGAGCTTTGTGGGTGAAGAACACCTCAAGCGCTTGGTGCAAGAGGCGCAGGTGTTGGTAGACGGCGCCATCGCCGAATAACACTGAAACGCTTTGTAGGAGGGGGCTTGCCCCCGATGGCGGTATTTCAGTCCACTGGTCCAGGGACTGAAATACCGCCATCGGGGCAGGCGTCGCCGCCGATTTGGCTGTGAGGCGTCAGGTCAAGCGAGATCGACCAGCACGATCTCACTGTCCTCAATGGCCGTAACCCGTAGCAGCTGTTCATCCTCAATCGCTACGCCATCACGCGCTTGGGCCCGTACACCATTGACCTCAATCACCCCGGTGGCTGGCACCAGATACGCTCGGCGCCCGCCCTCCAGGCGGTACTCAGCAACTTCACCGGCTTTCAGGTTCGCCGCCACTAGGCGCGCATCCGCACGAATGCGCAGGCTCTCGCTATCGCCGGCCTTGCCACTGGCCAAGGTGACGAAGCCTTCGCGCTCACCCTGTGGAAACGGCTTGGCGCCCCAGGATGGGGGCAGGCCTGCTTCATTGGGGATAATCCAGATCTGGAAAATCTTGGTCGGTGTGGCTTCCAGGTTGTATTCACTGTGGGCGATCCCCGTGCCAGCGCTCATGACCTGCACATCGCCAGCCTCGGTGCGGCCTTTATTGCCCAGGTTATCGGCGTGGCTGATGGCGCCTTCGCGGACATAAGTGATGATTTCCATATCGCGATGCGAGTGCTGGGGGAAGCCCGTGCCCGGGGCAATAATGTCGTCGTTCCATACCCGCAGGTTGCCCCAGTGCATGCGCTTGGGGTCGTAGTAGTCGGCGAAGGAAAAGTGGTGATGGGCGTCGAGCCAACCGTGGTGGGCGCCGCCCAGGGCGCTGAAAGGTCGCAGTTCAAGCATGATCGTCTCCTATGGATGGTGCCTATCATCCAGCAGCGCTTGATCGAGAAAAAGCGTAAAAAACGCTCCATTCTTATCGACTGATTCGATTGGATTGCCGCGTTTCAACTTTCACTTCATCGCCTAACTGCCTGATGGCACAGCAATTGGCTGGTACTGCGCGGCGATTCCGGCGACCATGGGGCACTGCTCACAGCCCAGCCCATTGCAGGAGTCCGCGTGTCGCAACAAAAGCCTGATCTGCCCCCAGAACTGCTACCCCTGGCTCAGATGCCCTTGTTCAAACGCCTGGCGGCGCGCCTGTTTGGTCATGGCCTGACCCGTCTGCGCGCCCAGCACCGGTTTTCCTGGCTGCACGGGCAAGCCGATGGTTTTCGCAGTGGGCATGAAGCAGGCGTGGAATACGGTTATCGCGAGGGCAAGGCCGATGGCATCGAGGAGGGGCGACAAGTATTGCTGATCCGCGATTTCCGCCCGGACGAGCACACAGCTCCCGGGATAGACGACAGCCTGTTCGATGACTGGCGTCTGCCGCTGACCGCCGACATCAAGAAGCGTATCAAGGCCGACGTCGCCCGTCTCTTACCGCCCCACGCTCAACCAAGTACGGCGCAGTGGAAGATGATTTTCAGCGAGACCCCCTCAACCTCGGTGATCGCCGGGGCCGGCGCGGGCAAATCCACGTCTTTGGTGTTGCGTATCCTGCTGCTGACCCATTACCTAGGCTTCGAGCTCAGCTCGATGACCGTGGTGACGTTTACCCGCGAGTCACGCCAGGATTTCATTCGCAAGCTTATGGAAATTATGAGCCTGTGGGGCCAACCCCTTGATCCCAAAGAGGCACAGGCGGTGGTGCGCACCTTCCACTCGCGCATCCTGCCGATGGTGCGCAGCCTGCCGGGCTTCGAGCGTTTGCAGGCGTTCGAAAACCTCAATGCGGGCTTCGACGATGCCGACAGCAACCCGTTCGATCTGCGTATCAACGATGCCCAGCGCCAGCACCTGAACGCCTGCTACCAGCGTCTACATCGCCAGCATCCGCGTTTTCGCGAGTTGATCGCGCCGCTGGCGCGCCACGGGTTACAACTCAAAGAACTGGAGCGCGACCATCCGGACGTGCAGAAGCGCATGGCAGTGACTGAGCTGGCCGCCCAGCGTGACGAAGAATTGTGCGATTTCATTGAGGACCTGTGGTTTCGCGCCGGGGCCTGGCCGATCAAGGGCATTGAGCCGAATCGCCAAACTGTTGAAATCAATGACGCGCATTTCCACTGCCATGGCTACATTGCCGAATTGGACGCGTGGGTAGTACTGGGCTTCGACCCACGGGAAAACCCCCAGGTCAGCCGCCCCAATGCCAAGCTGTCAGTGCGCGCAGAGTGGGCGGTAAAGCGCACCCTGTTTCAAGCTTTCTGTCGTAAACCATTGATATGGCTAGATAGTTATGAATCGTCCAAACGCATGCTCAGTTGCCTGGCCGACGATGCCAGTGCCGGGCCAGGGTTTGATTACAAGGTCAAGGGTGAGCTGACATCGGCGCCGCTGCTGGACTGTTTTGTCACGGCCGCAGGCTTTATCGAGAACCTCGGACTGGACGTGCCCAGCGCCGTAGGTCGCATGAGCTTCGCCAAAGATGACCCGGACCGCTTGTTCTTCGAAGCGTTGAGTATTTTCTGGAAGGCGTTGGAAGACCATTTGCTCGACCAGAAGCCACCGATAATGACCTACAACCGCATGTTCTCGCTGTTCGGCGAAAACACCCCGGAAAACCTCAAGCTGCTCAGCGACCCGCTGTTAAGACCGTTGTCCCACTTGATGATCGACGAATTTCAAGACGTCTCACCGCAGATCGTTGGATGGATTCGCGCTAGCCTGCGGGAGATTCGCAGTCGCGGCCCGGCCATGCACGTGGGGCGCGGCGCGCAATACTCCTCCTTGCTGTGTGTGGGTGATGACTGGCAATCGATCTACGGCTGGCGGGGCAGTTCGCCCAAGTACTTTATGGCCTTCGACCAGGAATTCCCGTCACCGAGCACCACCCGGGTGATGCTGAGCGAGAATTACCGCAGCCACCAGCACATCATCGACGCGGCAGAGCACATCGTGCGTGCCGCGCCGTCGATCCCAGGTAAGAAGGCCAAGGCCAGCGGTGCGCCCAAGGCTCTGGTGCCGGTCAATGTGCTTGAGCGTGACGATGCAGCATTGGGGCGACGCTTGCTGGAGCATTATCAGCGTGGCGAAACAGTGTTGATGCTGTATCGAAAAACTAGCGATAAGTTATTGATTAAAGAGCATATTCAGTCTGTAGTTAATCTGGATTCTAGCTTGCCCGCTAACTCGCGTCGGCTCAAGCAACTGACCTTTCACAGTGCCAAGGGCCTACAAGCGGACACGGTTTTCCTGTTGGGGGATTGTCAGCACGTCACCCGCTCGCCGTATAAAAACCAGGTGTATCGCATGGCAGGCTTGGGTAAGGATGGCGACAACGAACCCTATGACACGGCGCAGAAGGACGAGGTGCTGCGCTTGGCGTACGTCGGCATCACGCGGGCGGTCAGCCATTGCTATTGGTACGTGGAGAAGCCCGAAGGCCAGGCGGCGAATATGCCCAGGGCCTCGGAGCGGGTGGATGGCAAAAAGGCGTTTTTCGACGATCACCGTCACTGAAGGCCTGATGCAGTGGCCCTGCGGGAGGGTGCATGCCCTCCCGGTGCTGTGAATCGGTTCAGGCTTGCAACGAGAGCGGCGGCACAAAGGATTCCAACTCATCCTCCACCGCCTCGATAATCCGCTCGACATCGGCGGCGTTCATCACCGTGGCGCAGGGGATACCGGCGATGGCGATCAGGGTTTCGCCGCTGGCGCGGTCGAACAGGCGGGCGACCATGCTGCCCGGCGCATCCATGCTGCCTTCAAAACCCATCGGATGAAAATGCCAGCGCATCAGCTGGCAGGCGTTGGGGAACGTCACTTTGTTCATGTTGCCCACCTTGTTCATTGAGCGCTTCCTTTAGCTCGCGGCAGGGGGCCAGGACCGTCACTGGTCGAGGCGTGTAGGACTTAAAAATAGCATTCGTTCGCAACGCCAATGTGACTTTTTTCGCCCCGTTCGGCGGTTGTTTACCTTTCCCTTGACATGGATCATGCCCTGTCCAAAAGTTGGCTAAAGGCCATTATTCGCCTGCAGTGCCTGCACATTGAAGGCAGGGCGGAATTTCGGCAATCTCCACGCTTTATCCACCCCCAGAGCCCTTTATGCCCGACATCGCCCCCGACGCCGACAGCCAGCTCACCCACGCCACGGGCGAACTGGTGCTGCGTCATCACCTTTGCTGGCGTCATCGCGACCTGGACGGAGTAATGGCCTACTACCATCCGGATATCCAATACCACGACTTTTTCCAGAACCGTGTGATCGGTTACGCAGAGCTACGCGAATACCTACAGGCGAGCATGCCGCGTGCGGCGGACGAGGCGATCGAGCACACCGACCGCATCCGTGCCGATGGCGACACGGCGTTTATCCAGTACCGCATCACGCTGCGTGGGGGTCAGGGGCTGGTGTCCTTCCGCACCAGCGAGGCGATTACCGTGCGTGATGGGCTGATCTGGCGCGTCAATGAATACGCCTCGCTGGTGCATGAGCAACCGGCCCAAGCCCTGCGGCCCACGGTCAGCCGCCTGGGCCTGTCGCCCCAACAACTGGGGCATATGGCCAACGACTTGCAGCAGTATTTCGACAGCAAGCAACCCTATCTCGACCCGGAACTGGACTTGCAGCGGGTGGCAAAGGAATGTGGCTACAGCCGCAACCAGATTTCCTACTTGCTCAATCAGGTGCTGGGGCAGAGCTTCTACCGCTACGTCAACCAGGCACGCCTCCAGCATTTGCTGGCCGCGCTGAACACCGCCCAGGCGCCGATCAAGGTCGACGAACTGGCCTTTGCCGCGGGCTTCAATTCTCTCTCAGCGTTCTACAATGCCTTTCGGCAGCACACCGGCCAGTCGCCCAAGGCCTACGTCAAACAAATTTCTCTGCGTGCACGCGCGCAAGACAGCCCCTGACACCGCCCTCTAGGATCCCGTCTATCGAACCGCGGTAGAGGGAAGGGCATGTCGGCATGGCGCAATATCAGTTTATGGATGGATCAGGTGGGCGAGCCGCTGGTGGCGCGGCCATCCCTGACGCACGACCTGGATGTCGACGTGGCCATTATCGGCGCCGGTTACACCGGGTTGTGGACGGCCTATTACCTCAAGCGCCAGGCGCCGCAGCTGAACATCGCAATTATCGAGGCGCAAACCGCCGGCTTCGGCGCATCGGGCCGCAATGGTGGCTGGTTGATGGGCAACCTGTTGGGCGAAGACCGTCTGCTGGCCGGGCTGTCTGCTGAGCAGCGCCGTGCTTCCTTTGATTTGCTGCACGGCATCCCCGACGAGGTGGCCCAGGTACTGGCCCGCGAAGGCATCGACTGCGACTACCGCAAGGGCGGCGCGCTGTATTGCGCCGCGCGTTACCCCGAGCAGGAAACCAGCCTGCGCCGCTATCTGGACAAACTCTACGCCCAGGGCCTGACCGAAGCCAATTATCGCTGGCTGAGCCCGCAGCAACTGGCCGAGCAACTTCGCATCGCCAAACCCTATGGCGCGATCTACGCCCCCCATGTGGCGACCATCCAACCGGCCAAGCTAGTGCGCGGCCTGGCGCGGGTGGTCGAAGGCATGGGGGTCACCCTCTATGAAAACAGCCCCGTCACCCATTGGCAGTCCGGCAGCCTGCGCACTGATAAGGCCAGCGTACGCGCCACCTGGGTGGTGCCGGCTGTGGAGGGCTATGCCAACACCTTGCCACCCCTGGGCCGTTACCAACTGCCGGTGCAAAGTTTGATCGTCGCCACCGAGCCGCTGCCGAACAGCACTTGGGATGAGATCGGCCTCAGCCAAGGCCAAGCGTTCGGTGAGAGCAGCCGCCAAGTCACCTACGGCCAGCGCTCGGCCGACAACCGCTTGGTGTTCGGTGCACGGGGCGGCTACCAGTTCGCCGGGAAGCTGCGCCATGACTTCGATTTGACCGACAGCGAAGTGCAACTGCGTCGCTACCTGTTTGGCGAACTCTTCCCACAGCTCAAGACCGTACGGATTACCCATTCCTGGGGCGGCAACCTGGGCATGTCGCGACATTTCCGACCGCACATGCTGTGCGATCAGCGCACCGGTGTCGCGTTGTCCGGCGGCTACGGCGGGGAGGGCGTCGGTGCCACCAACCTGGGCGGGCGCACCTTGGCCGACCTGATTCTGGGCCGTGACACGCCACTGACTCACCAACCCTGGGTGATCCGCGACGGTGGTCTGGACGCCCTCAAGGCCTGGGAGCCCGAGCCGTGTCGCTGGCTGGGTTACAACGCGATCATCCGCAGTTTTGTCCATGAAGACCAGGTGTTGGCCAACCCCAACACCGCGCCCTGGCGGCGCAAGCTCGCCATGGGCGTGGCGGGGTTCATGGAAGGTTTTATGCGCTAAGTCGTTTCATACACACGGGAGCCCCCATGAGCATCACTCAGTTCAGAGACGCGCTGAATGCGCATTTGCCGGATTCGTCCCCGGTCGCCGTGCCCTTGGGCGAGCCGATCGCGGTGGCGTCCACCTTGAGCGTCGAGCGCAACGACGGCGTCGAGACAGGCATCTGGCAATGCACCCCAGGCCGCTGGCGGCGCCAGATCCGCGCCCAGGAGTTTTGCCACTTTATACAGGGCCGCTGCACCTTCACCCCCGACAACGGTGAAACCCTGCACATCCAAGCCGGCGATGCACTGATGTTGCCGGCCAACAGCACCGGAATCTGGGACATCCAGGAAACGGTGCGCAAGACCTACGTCTTGATGCTGTAACGCTTTGATCCTTGATCGCCTGCCATAACAACAGCCCTAAAACCGCCAGGAAATCGAACCATGAAAGCCATTGCCCTGTTGCCCTTGATGTGGGTGGCCTGCGTCAGCCAGGCCGCCGAAACGGTGAAAATCTACAACTGGTCGGACTACATCGCGCCGGACACCACCAAAAACTTCCAGAAAGAGACCGGCATCGGTTTTACCTACGACGTCTACGACAGCAACGAAACCCTGGATGGCAAGTTGATGACCGGTAAATCCGGGTATGACGTGGTGTTTCCCTCCAACCACTTTATGGCCCGGCAGATCCAGGGCGGTGCGCTGAAAAAACTCGATAAGAGCCAGTTGCCCAACTGGAAAAACCTCAACCCGGTGCTGCTCAAGGCCCTGGAAAACAACGACCCCGGCAATGCCCATGGCTTCCCGTACCTGTGGGGCAGTACCGGTATCGGTTACAACATCGACAAGGTCAAAGCCGTGTTGGGAGACAATGCCCCGGTGGATTCCTGGGACTTGATCTTCAAAGCCGAAAACATGGCCAAATTGCAGAAATGCGGCGTGGCGATCCTCGACAACGGCCCGGAACTGCTGCCGGCGGCGCTCAACTACCTGGGCTTGCCGCACCACAGTAAAAAGCCTGAGGACTACAAAAAGGCCGAAGCCCTCCTGATGAAAGTGCGCCCTTACGTGGCTTACTTTCACTCCTCGAAATACACCGCCGACCTGGCCAATGGCGATATCTGCGTGGCCGTCGGTTTCTCCGGCGACATCCTGCAGGCCGAAAGCCGCGCCAAAGAAGCCAAGAACGGGGTGAATATCGGCTACAACATCCCCAAGGAAGGCGCCGCGATCTGGTTCGACATGGTCGCCATGCCCGCCGACGCCCCCAACGAAACCGCCGGCTACGCATTTATGAACTACCTGCTACGCCCGGAGGTGATGGCCAGCATCACCAACTACGTGCACTACGCCAACGGCAATCAGGCAGCGGATAGCCTGGTGGACCCGGCCATCAAGGCCGATACCAAGGTATACCCAAGCTCGGACATGATGGGCAAGTTGTTCGCCCTTGAAGCGATGCCGCTGAATATCGACCGTGTTCGTACGCGGGTGTGGAACACCATTCGCACCGGGCGCTGAGCCACTGTGGAGCGGGAAATCCCGCTCACCACAAGTACCCTTTTGCTTATGTCCCGGTATTGGGGGACAAGAGGGTTAATTCATTTAAGTAGTGGCGGTTTAATGTTGCCAATGACACCGTGACAATATAATCGCCCGCCTCTTGTGTGACGCTGTTCAAATTGAGCAGCGTTAAGGTTATTTAATATTTAAATAGGAGCGCTGTGTTTTTTGTCGGACGACAACCACCACGCCCAATGAATACGGCCTGAGACTTCCAAGTGTTGTTTGCGTTGCACTTATTCAGCCGGCAAATAGATGTAGACGGAAGATTTCAAGTTGTGTCAGTTTTCTTACGCCTTCAAAAGAGGCGAGTGATAGGACGATCTCGCCAGCGGGGTTCCTATCGACCAAAGACTGATGCACTTGCAAACAAGGAAGTACGTTTATGTCAAAAGTAAAAGACAAAGCTATCGTGTCACTGGCGCAAGCCAGCACCGCTTACTCGCAAATCGATAGCTTCAGCCATCTGTATGACCGTGGCGGCAACCTCACGGTCAATGGCAAACCGTCCTACACCGTCGATCAGGCAGCCACCCAGCTGCTGCGCGACGGTGCCGCGTATCGGGACTTCGACGGTAACGGCAAGATCGATCTGACCTACACCTTCCTGACCTCGGCCTCTTCGAGCACCATGAACAAACATGGCATCTCGGGGTTCAGCCAGTTCAACGCGCAGCAGAAAGCACAGGCCGTACTGGCCATGCAATCCTGGGCGGATGTGGCCAATGTCACCTTCACCGAGAAAGCCAGCGGCGGTGATGCCCACATGACCTTCGGCAACTACAGCGGTGGCCAGGACGGCGCGGCGGCCTTCGCCTACCTGCCCGGCACCGGCGCAGGTTACGACGGCACCTCGTGGTACCTGACCAACAGCAGCTACACGCCGAACAAAACCCCGGACCTGAACAACTATGGCCGGCAGACCCTGACCCACGAAATCGGCCACACCCTGGGCCTGGCTCACCCTGGCGACTACAACGCCGGGAATGGCAACCCGACCTACAACGACGCGTCCTATGGACAGGACACGCGTGGCTACAGCGTCATGAGTTACTGGAGCGAAAGCAACACCAACCAGAACTTCAGCAAAGGCGGCGTGGAAGCCTACGCCTCCGGCCCGCTGATCGACGACATCGCCGCGATCCAGAAGCTCTACGGCGCCAACTACAGCACCCGTGCCGGCGACACCACCTACGGGTTCAACTCCAACACCGGGCGTGATTTCCTCAGCGCCACCTCCAACGCCGACAAACTGGTGTTCTCGGTATGGGACGGTGGCGGCAACGACACCCTGGACTTCTCCGGTTTTACCCAGAACCAGAAAATCAACCTCAATGAAACCTCGTTCTCCGACGTGGGTGGCCTGGTGGGCAACGTGTCCATCGCCAAGGGCGTGACCGTGGAAAACGCGTTCGGTGGCGCGGGTAACGACCTGATCATCGGCAATAACGCGGCCAATACCATCAAAGGCGGGGCCGGCAACGACCTGATCTACGGTGGTGGCGGGGCGGATCAGCTGTGGGGCGGTGCGGGCAGCGACACCTTTGTGTTCGGTGCCAGTTCCGATTCCAAGCCCGGTGCGGCGGACAAAATCTTTGACTTCACCTCCGGTGCGGACAAGATCGACCTCAGCGGCATCACCAAAGGCGCGGGCCTGACCTTCGTCAATGCGTTCACTGGGCATGCCGGCGACGCCGTGTTGAGCTACGCCTCAGGCACCAACCTGGGTACTCTGGCGGTCGACTTCTCCGGGCACGGCGTGGCGGATTTCCTCGTCACCACCGTTGGCCAGGCAGCGGTCAGCGACATCGTGGCGTGATGCACGGGCGCGGCGTTCCAGCGCCGCGCCTCCAGGATGGAGCATAAAGATGCAGCGTTTTTCCCTATTTTTAGTCGCCTGCGTGGTGCAGGCGACGTGCGTATCGGCAGGAGCCCACGCCATGGCGAGCAGTCTTGTTTTACCTTCCAGCGCCCAGCTGGCCGGGCATTGGCAGATGCAGCAACAGGATCAGGTATGCGCCCTGGACCTGATCGAACAGGCCAACGCCTTGAGCGGCGACGTTGACTGTGTGGCGCAATGGTTGGGCGATAAGCCCTTGAGCTGGTCGCCGACCCCCGACGGGATCTGGCTGATGAACGCCGAAGGCACGGGCATCACCCACCTGAACCGGCAGAAAGAAGGCGAGTATCAGGCTAAAACAGCAACTGGTGCTGTAGTGAGACTGCACCGTAAACCTTAGTTGCAGTTATAACGCTATAACCTGTACTTATTAGTTGGCCGCTCCTTATATAAGGGGTTGGGGCAACTATTGCGTGTCGTTTGGTTCAAGGAAGAGCAGAAGATATGGCAAAGCCCCATGCCGTCGCGCCGTTATTCAAAGCGCTGGGTGAATACAAGAGCATTCTGATCAGCATCGGCTGTTTTACCGCGTTGATTAATCTGCTGATGCTGGTGCCGTCGATTTATATGCTGCAAGTGTATGACCGGGTGCTGTCCTCCCAGAATGAAACCACTCTGGTGATGTTGACGCTGATGGTCGTCGGCTTCTTCGCGTTTATTGGCACCCTGGAAGTCATCCGCAGTTTTATCGTGATCCGCATCGGCAGCCAGTTAGAGCGGCGTTTCAACTTACGCGTGTATAAAGCTGCGTTCGAACGCAACCTGCAACGTGGCCAGGGGCATGCCGGGCAATCCCTGGGGGATTTGACCCATATCCGCCAGTTCATCACCGGGCCGGCGCTGTTCGCGTTTTTCGATGCACCGTGGTTTCCCATCTACCTGTGTGTGATTTTCCTGTTCAGCGTGTGGCTGGGCGTGCTGGCCAGTGCCGGCGCGCTGCTGCTGATCGGCCTGGCGTGCCTGAACGAATACCTGACCAAAAAACCTTTGGGTGAGGCCAGCGGTTACTCGCAGCAGTCGACCCAACTGGCGACCAGCCATTTGCACAACGCCGAAACCATCCAGGCCATGGGCATGCTCGGCGCGCTACGCCAACGCTGGTTTGCCGTGCACTCGCAATTCCTGGGCCTGCAAAACAGCGCCAGCGACACCGGTTCGGTAATCACCTCCCTGAGTAAATCCCTGCGTCTGTGCCTGCAATCCTTGGTGCTGGGCTTGGGTGCGTTACTGGTAATCCGTGGCGACATGACCGCCGGCATGATGATTGCCGGTTCCATCCTCATGGGCCGGGTGCTCAGCCCCATCGACCAGTTGATTGCGGTATGGAAGCAATGGAGTTCGGCCAAGCTGGCGTATCAGCGCCTGGACGCATTGCTGCGCGAATTCCCCCCTGAGGTCGAGCAGATGGCCTTGCCGGCGCCCAAGGGCCAGGTGAGTTTCGAGCAGGTCAGCGCCGGCCCGCCGGGTCAGCGCAATGCAACCTTGCATCACGTCAGTTTCACCCTCGGTGCCGGCGAAGTGCTGGGGGTGCTGGGTGCGTCGGGCTCCGGCAAATCGACCCTGGCCCGTGTGCTGGTGGGCGTATGGCCGACCCTGGCCGGCACGGTACGCCTGGACGGTGCGGATATCCACCGCTGGGACCGCGACGACCTCGGCCCGTATATCGGCTACTTGCCCCAGGACATCGAATTGTTCAGCGGCAGCATCGCCGACAACATCGCGCGCTTTCGCGAGGCCGACCCCGAGCAAGTGGTGCACGCCGCGCAGCAGGCCGGTGTGCATGAATTGATCCTGCGCTTGCCCCAGGGCTATGACACGGTACTGGGGGACAACGGTGGCGGTCTGTCCGGTGGGCAAAAGCAACGTGTGGCCCTGGCCCGTGCCTTGTACGGCGCACCGCGCTTGATCGTGCTGGACGAACCCAACTCCAACCTCGACACCGTCGGCGAAGCGGCACTGGCCAGTGCCATCGTGCAGATGAAGGCCCAGGGCAGCAGCGTGGTGCTGGTCACCCATCGCTCATCGGTGCTGGCCCAGGCCGACAAATTGCTGGTGCTTAACGAAGGGCGCTTGCAAGCCTTTGGGCCGAGCCAGGACGTGCTGCGCGCATTGTCCGGCCAACAGGAAGCGCCGAAGGAAAAACCCGGCGTGAGTTTCAGTCGTCAGTACCAGGCCGGAAGGAATCCAGGCGCATGAGCAGTATCACTCTTGAACAACGCGACGCCGGTTTCTTTGTGCGTATGGGCTGGCTGCTCACGGTGGTCGGCGC
This sequence comes from Pseudomonas sp. MD330_10, assembly GCF_042610415.1. NCBI lineage: Bacteria > Pseudomonadati > Pseudomonadota > Gammaproteobacteria > Pseudomonadales > Pseudomonadaceae > Pseudomonas > Pseudomonas sp. MD330_10. The sequence goes on along the minus strand of NZ_JBHGZU010000003.1, from coordinate 235,220 downwards.
GGGCGGTTTCTTCCTGTGGGCCAGCCTGGCGCCGCTGGATCAGGGCATTCCGGTGCAGGGTACGGTAGTGGTGTCCGGCAAGCGCAAAGCCGTGCAAACCCTCAGCCCTGGTGTGGTCAGCCGCATCCTGGTGCGCGAAGGCGAGGTGGTCAAACAAGGCCAGCCGCTGTTCCGCCTCGACCAAACCCAAAGCCAGGCGGATGTGCACTCGCTGCAAGCCCAATACCGCATGGCCTGGGCCAGTGTGGCGCGTTGGCAGAGCGAGCGGGATAACCAGAGCGGCGTGACATTCCCCGCCGAACTGAGCGCCAACCCCGACCCGGCCCTGGCGCTGGTGCTGGAAGGTCAGCGCCAACTGTTCAGCAGCCGTCGCGAGGCGTTTGCCCGCGAACAGGCCGGCATCCGCGCCAATATCGACGGTGCCGTGGCGCAACTGGGTGGCATGCGCCGCGCGCGCAGCGACCTGACCGCCCAGGCTCAGTCCCTGCGCGAACAACTGAGCAACCTGCAACCCCTGGCCGACAACGGCTACATCCCGCGCAACCGCTTGATGGAGTACCAGCGTCAGCTGTCCCAAGTGCAACAGGATCTGGCGCAGAACAGCGGCGAAAGCGGCCGGGTGGAGCAGGGCATTGTCGAGTCGCGCCTCAAGCTGCAACAGCACCGCGAGGAATATCAGAAGGAAGTGCGTAGCCAACTGGCCGATGCGCAGTTGCGCAGCCTCACCCTGGAACAGCAACTGACCTCCGCCGGTTTCGACCTGCAACACAGCGAAATCACCGCGCCGGCCGATGGCATCGCGGTCAACCTGGGCGTGCATACCGAAGGCGCCGTGGTGCGCGCCGGCGAAACCCTGCTGGAAATCGTGCCCCAGGGCACGCGCCTGGAAGTGGAAGGGCATCTGCCGGTGCACCTGGTGGATAAGGTCGGCACCCATTTACCGGTCGATATTCTGTTCACCGCCTTCAATCAGAGCCGTACACCCCGGGTGCCGGGGGAGGTCAGCCTGATCTCCGCCGACCAGATGCTCGATGAAAAAACCGGCGCACCTTATTACGTGCTGCGCACGCGTGTGAGCGACGCGGCGCTGGAAAAACTCCACGGTCTGGTGATCAAACCGGGCATGCCCGCGGAGATGTTTGTGCGCACCGGCGAGCGCTCATTGCTCAATTACCTGTTCAAGCCCTTGCTGGATCGTGCCGGCTCGGCGTTGACCGAGGAATGAGCATGAGAACCCTGTTCTTCGCCTTGCTGCTCACCTGCGCCAACGCCCAGGCGGCTATGGGCCCGTTCGATGTGTACGAGCAGGCCCTGCGCAATGACCCGGTGTTCCTCGGCGCCATCAAAGAACGCGACGCCGGCCTGGAAAACCGCACCATTGGCCGCGCCGGGCTGCTGCCACGGCTGTCGTACAACTACAACAAGGGGCGCAACAACTCCCAGGCCACCTTGCCTGACGGCCGTGGCGGCAATTATCACGACGACCGCAACTACAACAGCTACGGCTCCACCTTCAGCCTGCAACAGCCATTGTTCGATTACGAGTCTTACGCCAACTACCGCAAAGGTGTGGCCCAGGCGCTGTTCGCCGATGAAAGCTTTCGCGACAAAAGCCAGGCCTTGCTGGTGCGGGTGCTGACCTATTACACCCAGGCGCTGTTCGCCCAGGACCAGATCGACATCGCGCGGGCCAAGAAAAAAGCCTTTGAGCAGCAATTCCAGCAGAACCGGCACCTGTTCCAGCAAGGCGAGGGCACCCGCACCGATATCCTGGAAGCCGAATCGCGCTATGAGCTGGCCACCGCCGAGGAGATCCAAGCGCTGGATGAGCAGGACGCCTCACTGCGCGAACTGGGCGCGTTGATCGGCGTGCCGAGCGTCGACATCCATGACCTGGCGCCGCTGAATCAAGGGTTCGCCGCCTTCACCCTGACCCCGGCCAATTACGACACCTGGCATGAGCTGGCGATCAGCAATAACCCGGTGTTGGCGTCCCAGCGCCAGGCCCTGGAAGTGGCGCGTTACGAAGTGGAGCGCAACCGCGCCGGGCACTTGCCCAAGATCACGGCCTATGCCAGTTCGCGCCAGCAAGAGTCCGACAGCGGCAACACCTACAACCAGCGCTACGACACCAACACCATCGGCGTGGAAGTCAGCGTGCCGCTGTATGCCGGCGGCGGCGTGTCGGCGTCCACGCGCCAGGCCAGCCGCGCCATGGAACAGGCCGAATACGAGCTGGAAGGCAAGACCCGCGAAACCCTGATCGAACTGCGGCGCCAGTTCAGCGCGTGCCTGTCAGGGGTGAGCAAGCTGCGCGCGTACCAGAAGGCCCTGGCGTCGGCCGAAGCCCTGGTGGTGTCGACCCAGCAAAGCATCCTCGGTGGCGAGCGGGTCAACCTCGACGCGCTGAACGCCGAGCAGCAGCTCTACAGCACCCGCCGCGACCTGGCCCAGGCGCGCTACGACTACCTCATGGCCTGGACCAAATTGCATTACTACGCGGGCAACTTGCGTGATACCGACCTGGCCAAAGTCGACGAGGCCTTCGGCCCGGTGAACCCACGCCCATAACAATAAGGACGCCGTTTGATGAGCACTGACTCCTTGCGTTTCAAACCCTTCACCGCCGGTTCGCTGTTGCTATTGTCCATGACGGCCCAGGCGCAGTACCTGGAGGCCGGCCAGCCCGGTAACCCGGCCAGTTGGCGCTCAGCCGAGTACCTGAGCGACTGGGGCCTGGACCGCCTGCACGCCAACGAAGCCTACGCCGCCGGTATCGACGGCAGTGGGGTGAAGATCGGCGCGCTGGACTCGGGCTTCGATGCCAACCACCCGGAAGCTGACAAAGCCCGATTCCATCCGGTCACCGCCACCGGCACTTACGTGGATGGCACTCCGTTTAACACCACTGGCGCGCTGAACCCCAACAACGACTCCCATGGCACCCACGTCACTGGCACTCTGGGCGCGGCGCGCGATGGCGTGGGCATGCACGGCGTGGCCTACAACGCCCAGATTTATGTTGGCAATACCAACGCCAACGACAGTTTCCTGTTCGGCCCGACCCCTGACCCCAAGTACTTCAAGGCGGTGTACAGCGCTCTGGTGGATTCCGGCGTGCGCGCGATCAACAACAGCTGGGGCAGCCAGCCCAAGGATGTCAGCTACCAGACCCTCGGCGATCTGCAGGCCGCCTACGCCCAACACTACAACCGCAGCACTTGGCTGGATGCAGCCGCAGACGTAGCCAAGGCCGGCGTGATCAATGTGTTCAGCGCTGGCAACAGTGGTTATGCGAACGCCAGCGTGCGCTCGGCGCTGCCGTATTTTCAGCCGGAGTTGGAGGGGCATTGGTTGGCCGTCTCAGGGCTGGATAAAGCCAATAACCAGAAATACAACAAGTGCGGAATCGCCAAGTACTGGTGTATTTCCACGCCGGGTGCGCTGATCAACAGCACCATTCCCGACGGTGGCTACGGGGTCAAATCCGGCACATCGATGTCGGCGCCCCATGCCACCGGCGCTTTGGCGCTGGTAATGCAACGCTACCCCTACATGACCAATGAACAGGCGTTGCAGGTGCTATTGACCACCGCCACCCAGCTCGACGGCTCGATCACCCAGGCGCCCAACACCACGGTTGGCTGGGGCGTCCCCGACCTCGGTCGGGCGATGCACGGGCCGGGGCAATTGCTGGGGGCAATGAACGTCAACCTGGCGGCCGGGCAGGCCGATGTGTGGAGCAATGGCATCAGCGACCAGGCGCTGATCCAGCGCCAGGCTGAGGACCGCGCCGAGCACGCCGCCTGGCAGCAGACCCTGATCGATAAAGGTTGGCAGAACGGCGTCAGCGCCAATGCCAGCCAGCAGGACCAGACCGACTATGGGGTCGGCAACGCCCGCGACCAGGCTGCCGCGACGCGTGTCTATGAAGGCAGCCTGATCAAATCCGGCGCCGGCAGCCTGGTGCTCAACGGCGACAGCACCTATCGCGGCGCGACCACCGTCAACGGCGGCCTGCTGGCGGTAAACGGCACATTGACCTCGGCCGTGAGCGTCAACGACAGCGGTACCCTCGGCGGCTCGGGGCGTATTGGCGCGCTGACGGTTAATCGCGGAGGCCGGGTGGCGCCGGGCAACTCCGTGGGGACCCTGCAAGTGGCCGGCGATGTGACGCTGGGCGCAGGCTCCACCTATGCCGTGGAGCTGACCCCCAGCAGCAGCGACCGCATCGTGGCGGGCGGCAAGGCGCTGCTCGACGGCGGCACGCTGACCCTGGCCCTGGAAAATAGTCCGACCTTGCTCAGCGGTGCACAGGCGCAGAGTCTGATCGGTCGCCAGTACAGCATCCTCCAGGCCGCTGGCGGTATCGAGGGCCAGTTCGGTCAGGTGCTGCCCAACTACCTGTTCCTCGGTGGCAGCCTCGATTACGCCGCCGGCGGTGTGCAGTTGCAAGTGGTGCGCAACGACGCCCGTTTCGCCAGCGTCGGCGCCACGCGTAACCAACGCAACGTGGCCACCGCCGCCGAGCAACTGGGCGCGGGAAACCCGGTGTACGAAAGCATGGTGCGCAGCGAGTCTCTGGTCGCCGCGCAACAGGGGCTACAGCAGTTGTCGGGGGAGATCTACCCGGCGATCGGCGCGATGCTGATCAACGACAGCCTGCAATTGCGTGATGCGGTGGGCGAACGGCTGCGCCATGTACCCACCAGCGGCGAGCGCAACCTGTGGCTGAAGGCGCTGGGTGCCTGGGGCAAGACCGATGCGCGCAGCGAAACGGCGGGTGCCACCACCTCCCTTGGCGGCGTGCTGGCCGGTGTGGACGGCGCACTGGACAAGCAGACCCGTGTCGGCTTGGTCGCCGGCTACAGCGACAGTTCCCTGAGCCTGGGTAGCGGCACGCACTCATCGGCTTCCATCGACAGCTACCACTTTGGCGCCTATATCGGGCGGGAGTGGGGCAACTGGCGCACGACCGGCGGCGCTGCCTACAGCTGGCATCGCGGCGATGTGAAGCGCGACCTGCAATACGGCGACGTCAGCGGCAAACAGAAAGCCAAGCTGGAGGCGCGCACGGCCCAGTTGTTCACCGAAGCGGCGTATCGCATTCAACTGCAACCGCTGGCGCTGGAACCGTTCGCCAACCTGGCCTATGTGCACCTGGACAGCGATGGCTTGCACGAAAAAGGCGACGCCGCCGCCCTGCAACGCGGCAGCGACCGTCGCGACGCGGTACTCAGTACCTTGGGCGCACGCGTGTTGAAAACCGTCGCGCTCAATGACCACCAGCAGCTGGAACTCTCCGGTTCGCTGGGCTGGCAGCACAGCCTTACCGCCGTCGAATCCGAAGAGCACCTGGGGTTTGTCGCCGGCGGGCCTTCGTTCGCCGTGCGCAGTTCGCCGCTGTTGCGCGATGCCGCACTGGTAGGTGTGCAGGCCAGCCTGGCGCTGAGTGCATCGACGCGGGTCAACCTGGATTACCACGGCCAACTGGCTGGGCGTGAAAACACCCAGGGGGTGGGCCTGAGTTTGAACTGGCAGTTCTGAAGCGATCTACACACCTGCAATAAGAAAACTAAGGAAGGTCACCGTGAATATACGCAAATCAGGGGTCATCACCGCCGTACTGGCCAGCCTGGGGACGGCCCAGGCCGCGCCTTATGTGGAAACCGGCAAGCTGGGCGACGCGGCGAGTTGGCGCAGCAACGAATTCAAGGCCGACTGGGGCCTGGGCGCCGTCAACGCCGACAGCGCTTATGCCGCCGGCTACACCGGCAAGGGCGTCAAACTGGGGATCTTCGATCAGCCGGTGTACGCCCAGCACCCGGAGTTCGCCAGCCCCGGCAAAGTGGTGACGATTGTCACCGAGGGCATTCGCCAATACACCGACCCGTATATTCCGGTCAAAGCCGGCGACGCGTTTCGCTATGACGGCACACCGTCCCTGGGCTCCAACGGCAAACTGGGCAACCACGGCACCCACGTCGGCGGTATTGCCGCCGGCAACCGCGATGGCGGGCCGATGCACGGCGTGGCGTTCAATGCGCAAATCATCAGTGCCGAAAACGGCGATCCTGGGCCGGAAGACGGGATCATCCTGGGCAACGACGGCGCGGTCTACAAAGCCGGCTGGGACGCTCTGGTGGCCAGCGGCGCGCGCATTATCAACAACAGTTGGGGCATCGGAATCGGTGACCAATACGCCCAGGGAGGCCGCGACCCGGCGTATCCGAATTTCACCGTCAACGAAGTCCAGGCGCAGTTCGACAATATCCGGCCGATCCTTGGCACCCTGGGCGGCGGGGCCTATGACGGTGCGATCAATGCCGCGCGCAGCGGGGTGCTGACCATCTTCGCCGCTGGCAACGATTACAACCGCAACAACCCGGACGCGATCTCGGGCCTGGCGTACTTTGTGCCGGACATCGCGCCGAACTGGCTGTCCGTGGCCGCATTGCAGCAAAACCCGGATACCAGCAGCGCCAATCCGTATGTGATCAGCACCTTCTCGTCGCGCTGCGGTTACGCGGCGAGTTTTTGCGTGTCGGCACCGGGCACCAAGATCTACAGCTCGGTGATCAACGGCACCAGCCTGGACAACCTCACCTCCGACTACGCCAACTTCAACGGCACGTCCATGGCCGCGCCTCATGTGGCCGGTAGCGCGGCGGTGTTGATGGAACGCTTCCCGTATATGAATGGCGAGCAGATCTCCACGCTGCTGAAAACCACCGCCACAGATCTGGGCGCGCCGGGCATCGACTCGTTGTATGGCTGGGGCATGATCAACCTGGGCAAGGCGGTCAACGGCCCGGGAATGTTCGTTACCGCAGAGGATATTCCTGCCGAATTCCGTATCGACGGCGCGTATGGCAGCGGCCAGTTCGTTGCGGACTTGCCGGGCATCGGCGCGGTGGTCGATGCCGGCAAACCTACCCAGCGCGTCTGCAACGACGTGCACTGTGGGCTGGATGTATGGAGCAATAACATCAGCGGGCATGGCGGCCTGACCAAACAGGGCATCGGCGCCTTGGTGCTCACCGGCACCAACACCTACAGCGGCCCGACCCTGGTGAACCAGGGGCTGCTGGCGATCAACGGTTCGGTAACATCGGCTGTGACCGTCGGGCAGAGCGGTGTGCTGGGCGGCTCCGGTCGCGTCGGCTCGCTGCTGGCAACCCGCGGCGGCACGGTGGCGCCGGGTAACTCCATCGGTACGCTGAATGTGGCCGGTGACGTAACCTTCGAGCCCGGCTCGACCTATGCGGTGGAACTGTCTCCTACCAGCAGTGATCGCATCGTGGCCGGTGGTACCGCCACCCTCAACGGCGGCACTGTGACCCTGGCTCTGGAAAACAGCCCGACTCTGCTTAGTGGCGCCCAGGCGCAGAGCCTGATCGGTCGCCAATACAACATCCTGCAAGCCGCCGGGGGGATCAACGGCAGCTTTGGCGCGGTTCTGCCGGATTATCTGTTTATCGGCGGCACCCTGGACTACGCCGCCTCGGGCGTGCAACTGGATGTAGTGCGCAATGCCAACAGCTTCGCCAGTGCCGCGGTTACCGATAACCAACGCGCCGTTGCGGCTGCCGCTGAGCAATTAGGGGCGGGCAATGCGGTGTATGAGAGCCTGCTGACCGCGCCGAATGCCGCTTCGGCGCAGGACGCGTTCCAGCAATTGTCCGGTGAAATCTACCCGGCGCTGCAGACGGCACTGCTCAATGACAGCCGTTACCTGCGCGAAGCCGTGGGCGAGCGCTTGCAGAACGGCGAGATGGGCGCCACCAGCCAGACCGTCGACAGCCGTGGCAACGTGTGGGTCAAGGCACTGGGCGCGTGGGGCAAGACCGACAGCCGCAGCGACACCGCAGGCTACACCACCTCCATCGGCGGCATGCTCGCCGGGGTCGACGGCGCGCTGGATGACGACACCCGCCTGGGTTTGGTCGCCGGTTACAGCGACACCTCGCTGAATATGGGCAGTGGCACCCACTCGCGGGCAGCGGTGGACAGCTACCACTTCGGTGCGTACGCCGGGCATGAGATCGGCGCCTGGCGCCTGAGCGGCGGCGCTACCTACAGCTGGCATCGCGCCGATGTGAAACGCGACCTGCAATACGGTGAGGTGGCTGGCAAGCAGAAAGCCAAAGTCGATGCGCGCAGCACCCAGGTGTTCGGCGAAGCGGCGTACCGCGTCAACCTGCAACCGCTGGCCCTGGAGCCGTTTGCCAACTTGGCCTATGTGCATCTGGACACCGATGGCGTCACCGAAAAAGGCGACGCCGCCGCGCTGAAAACCCGTGACGACCGCCGCGACCTGGTGCTCAGCACCCTCGGTATGCGCGCCCTGAAAACCTTCAACGTCAATGACCACCAGACACTTGAGGTGTCCGGCACCTTGGGCTGGCAGCACAACCTGAGCAGCGTGGACGCCGAACAACACCTGGCATTTGCCTCGGGCGGTCCGTCGTTTGCCGTGGAAAGTGCGCCGATGGCCCGTGATGCGGCCTTGGTGGGTGCTCGCGTAAGCCTGGCGTTGAGCAAGGACGCGCGGGTGAATTTTGACTACAACGGCCTGTTGGCGAGCAAAGACAAGGTGCATGGCGTGGGCTTGAGCCTCGACTGGGCGTTCTGAGCCGAGAGCGGGTTTGCTGTGGCAAGCCCGCTCACTACCAGGACAAGCGTTTAGAGGGTGATGGACGTTCTCGATAAATTTAACAACAAGAGAGGCAATATCATGGGCGTGTTTGACTATAAAAACCTTGGGGCCGAGGGCTCCAAAGCGTTGTTTGCCGATGCCATGGCGATCACGTTGTATACCTACCACAACCTGGATAACGGCTTTGCCGTGGGCTACCAGCACAATGGCCTGGGCGTCGGCTTGCCGGCTACTCTGGTCGGCGCATTGCTCGGCAGTACGGACTCCCAGGGTGTGATCCCAGGCATTCCCTGGAACCCGGATTCGGAGAAGGCCGCGCTCGAAGCGGTGCAGAAGGCCGGCTGGACGCCCATCAGCGCCAGCACCCTCGGGTATACCGGCAAGGTCGACGCCCGGGGCACGTTCTTCGGCGAAAAGGCCGGCTATACCACGGCCCAGGTCGAGGTGCTGGGCAAGTACGATGACGCGGGCCAGTTGCAGGAAATCGGCATCGGTTTTCGCGGCACGTCTGGCCCAAGGGAAACACTGATCACTGACTCCATCGGCGATCTGGTGAGCGACCTGCTTGCGGCGCTGGGTCCCAAGGATTACGCAAAGAACTACGCCGGCGAAGCATTCGGCGGCTTGCTCAAGAACGTCGCCGAGTATGCGACGGCCCACGGTCTGAGCGGCCAGGATGTGCTGGTCAGCGGCCATAGCCTCGGCGGCCTGGCGGTCAACAGCATGGCCGACTTGAGCGAGGCCAAGTGGTCCGGGTTCTATAAGGACGCCAACTACTTGGCCTACGCCTCACCGACCCAGAGTGTCAGCGACAAGGTGCTTAATATCGGCTACGAAAACGACCCGGTGTTCCGCGCTTTGGACGGCTCATCCGCCAACCTGTCGACGCTCGGGGTTCACGACAAACCCCACGAGTCCACCACTGACAACATTGTCAGCTTCAACGATCACTACGCCTCGACCCTGTGGAATGTGCTGCCGTTTTCCATCGCCAATCTGCCGACCTGGATCTCGCACTTGCCGACCGGCTACGGCGACGGCATGGGGCGCATTCTGGAGTCCGGGTTCTATGAACAGATGAGCCGGGACTCGACGATTATCGTGGCTAATCTATCCGACCCGGCACGGGCCACCACTTGGGTGCAGGACCTGAACCGCAACGCCGAACCGCACACAGGCGACACTTTTATCATTGGCAGCGATGGCGATGATCTGATCCAGGGCGGCAAGGGCGCGGACTTTATCGAAGGCGGCAAGGGTAACGACACAATCCGCGACAGCAGCGGGCATAACACCTTTTTGTTCAGCGGCCAGTTTGGGCAGGATCGAATTATCGGTTATCAGCCGACGGATAAACTCGTGTTCCAGGGTGTGGCGGGCAGCGGGGATTACCGTGATCACGCCAAGGTGGTGGGTGGGGATACGGTGTTCAGTTTCGGGGCGGACTCGGTGACGTTGGTGGGCGTTAGCGGGGTGTTGGGGGAGGGGGTTGTGATCGGGTGAAGGGGCAGGGAGGGGGCTGGTTGGGCGCTACCGGGGGCTAGCCCCCTCCCACCTTGGTCCCCCTTCCACAGTGTGCTTTCCTTCAGACTGGCGCTTTTGCGCGTTGGGATCAGTCTTCTTTGCGGACGGTGGCCACGTCATCGGCTTTGACGCGGATGCGCTTGCCGGCGATATCGGTGAATTCGTAGAACCCGTCTGCGGTTTTGGTTTTAGGTGAGTCTTTGGTCAGGTATTGCGTGCCGTTTTGCAAAGTGACGACGGTTTGCGTGGCGCAACCGGCCAGTGCCAGAAAAGTGAGCGCAACCAGCGGCAGACCCAGATTCTTCATGTTCATAACCCTTACCTTTAACCTTGAAAAGTCCCGCGCCAGACGCAGCGGGGTATAAATGTTACGCCATCGGCTTCCCCATCAGATCACTTTTATACAAAAAGTTGCGTGCGCCATTTATCTATTACCGATTGCAACACAGCCACGGCAACGGCACTCTGTATGCATAACCAGTATTTGATCTCCGCGCGCCATGGCCAACCCCCTCGACGATCCGCTCTACTACCTGCATAACTTCCGCCAGGTCCTGCATTGGCTGGGGCAGCGCTATGCCGATTTGCTCGATACTGACGAACAGCATTTCATTCAGCAATTCGACAGGTTGCCGCAGGCGTCCCAGGCTCTGTTGGTACGTATGGTGATGCGCAAAGGCGTGCACTTTCGTGGCGGCAAACTCAACTATGTCGAGATAGGTTGCCCCCATGCGGCCGCTGCGCCGTTATTGGCGCTGGGCTGGGTGGACGGCCACTGTCTGCTGGCCGTTGAGGAGCTGTTCGCGCTGCTGCAAAAGAGTGAATTGCTGGGTGCGTTCAAACCCTGGATCGAACAACCCAAAGGCAAGAAAGCCGACTGGCTGGAAGGGTTGACTGCGCGATTCAACGAGCCGCGCAGTTTTGCGCAGTGGTGCCCGGACCTGCCCGACACGCTGTACAGCCTCACGGTGATGGAATTGTGCGACCGCCTGCGCCTGATGTTCTTTGGCAATTTGCATCAGGACTGGTCCGAATTCGTATTGGCGGACCTGGGCATCTACACCTATGAAAAAGTCGAGTTCTGCACCGAGTCCCGTGGCCTGCGCAGCCGTGACGACGTACACGGCTATCTGTTTCTGCACCAGTGTCAGCACGCCTTTGAAAGCGGCGAGGCCGTGGACGAGGTCCTGGCTCGGATCGCCAGCCTGCGTACCGACAACCCGTGGCTGGAAAAGCGTCGGGCCAAACTGTTGTTCCAGGTGGGCCAATCCTGTGAACGCAGCGCCGAATTGGCGCTGGCGCAGCAGATCTACCGCGCCTGCACCTACCCCGGTGCCCGCGCACGCTTGATCCGCGTACTGGAACGCCAGGAGGATTACGTCCAAGCCTTGGCCCTGGCCAGCGCCGCGCAGCAGGCACCGGAAAGCGCCGCCGAACAGCAGCACTTGCTGCGTGTGGTGCCGCGCCTGCGGCGCAAACTGGGTGAACCGGCGCTGCCCAAACCCAAGCCGCGTCCGGTCACGCGCCTGGACCTGGACTTGGCGTTGCCCGAGCCGTTGATGTCCGTTGAATACTGCGTGCAGGCCCATCTCAGCGCGCCGGACGCGCCAGTGCATTACGTGGAAAACGGCCTGATCAACTCCCTGTTCGGCCTGCTGTGCTGGGAGGTGATTTTCGCGCCATTGCCCGGTGCGTTTTTCCACCCGTTCCAGCGTGGCCCGGTGGACCTGCACAGTGAAGACTTCCACCAACGCCGCGCACCGCTGTTCGCCGCCTGTTTCGAGCAACTGCAGGACGAGCGCTACAAAGCCACCATTCGCCAGCGTTACCGCGATAAATGGGGCATCCAGTCGCCGTTCGTGTTCTGGAACCTGCTCAGCGAAGAGCTGCTGGAGCAAGCCCTCGCATGCCTGCCCGCCGCCCACCTGCGCTACTGGTTCGAGCGCTTGCTGTTGGACATCCGCGCCAATCGCTCTGGCATGCCGGACTTGATCCAGTTCTGGCCGGCGCAAAAAACCTACCGCATGATCGAGGTCAAAGGCCCCGGCGACCGCCTGCAAGACAACCAACTGCGCTGGCTGGAGTTCTGTGGCGAATACCAGATGCCGGTCACGGTCTGCTACGTGCGCTGGGCGGAGCAACCGGCTTGAGTTACAGCGTGGCGGTGCGTGCCTTGTGTGAGTTCACCGCCAAGGTCGGTGACCTGGACCTGCGTTTCACCCCGTCGCCCAGCGCCCAGGAAGGGATCGTCGGCCACCGCACCGTGGCGTCGCGCCGCAGCCCGCATTATCAGAACGAAGTGGCCCTGGAAGGCGAGTACCGGCAGCTCAAGGTGCGGGGCAGGGCGGACGGCTACGACCCGGACAGCCAGCGCCTGGAAGAGGTCAAAACCTACCGCGGCGACCTCGACGCCCAACCCGCCAACCATCGCCAACTGCACTGGGCTCAAGTCAAGGTGTATGGCTGGCTGATGTGCCAGAAACTGGGGCTGACAGAGATCGATCTGGCGCTGGTCTACTTCGATATCGTTGGCGAGGGCGAGACCCTGCTCAATCAGCGCTTCCAGGCCCACGCCCTGGAAGCGTTCTTCAACCAGCAATGTGCGCTGTTTCTGGATTGGGCCCGGCGGGAGATGGATCACCGAGAGGCGCGCGACCGCGCGGCGCAGAACCTTGGCTTCCCCCATGCCGACTTTCGCCCCGGCCAGCGGGTTCTGGCCGAGTCGGTGTACAAAGCCGTCAGCACCGGCCGTTGCCTGATGGCCCAGGCGCCCACCGGCATTGGCAAGACCATCGGCACGATTTTTCCGCTGCTCAAGGCGTTGGCGCCGCAGCAGTTGGACAAGGTGTTCTTTCTCACGGCCAAAACCCCTGGGCGCAAGCTTGCTCTGGATGCCGCCCAGGTGCTGTTCACCCGCACCCCGGACTTGCATGTACGTGTGCTGGAACTGGTGGCACGGGACAAAGCCTGCGAGCACTTGGACAAAGCCTGTCACGGCGAATCCTGCCCCTTGGCCAAAGGTTTTTACGACCGCTTGCCCGCCGCACGAAGCGCTGCGGCCAAGCTACGGCTGCTCGACCAGCGCAATCTGCGTGAGGTCGCCCTGGCCCACAACGTTTGCCCGTATTACCTGAGCCAGGAAATGGCGCGCTGGGCTGACCTGGTCGTAGCCGACTACAACTATTATTTCGACTTCGGCGCCATGCTGTTCGGCCTCGCCCAGCTCAACCAATGGCGCGCCGCGGTACTGGTGGACGAAGCTCATAACCTGGTGGAGCGCGCGCGCGGGATGTACAGCGCCAGCCTTGATCAGTACCGCCTCAAGACATTGCGCGACGAGGCGCCCGAGGCCCTGAAAAAGCCTTTGCAGCGCCTCAATCGCGAGTGGAACGCGCTGCACAAGGCGCAAGTGGCGCCGTACCAGGCTTATGACGCCAGGCCCGATAAAATGCTCAGCGCCTTGAGCCTGTGCGCGAGTGCCATGGGCGATTACTTCAACGATCACCCCGAAGCCCTGGCCGGCGACCTGCAAGCTTTTTACTTTGACGCGCTGCAATTTGCCAAAGTGGCCGAGTTGTTCACCGAACACTTCATCTTCGATATCACTAAACGCTCCTTGGGCGGCAAGCGCAGCAGCTCGATCCTGTGCCTGCGCAATGTGGTGCCCGCCGAGTTCATCCGCCCACGACTGACCGCTGCCCGCAGCAGCGTGTTGTTTTCCGCCACGTTAAGCCCGCGCCATTACTACGCCGACTTGCTGGGCTTGCCTGCGGACACGGCGTGGGTGGACGTGGCGTCGCCGTTCAAGGCCGAGCAATTGCGGGTGCGCATTGTCGATGAGATCTCGACCCGATTCGTGCATCGCGAGGCGTCGGTGGGCCCCATCGTCGAGCTGATCGCCCAGCAATTCGCGCAGCAACCCGGTAACTACCTGGCGTTTTTTTCGAGCTTCGATTACCTCCAACAAGTGGCGCAGCGCCTGGCCGAACAGCACCCGCATATCCCACTGTGGCAGCAGTCACGGGGCATGGCCGAGGCTGAGCGCCAGGGCTTTCTCGACCAGTTCACCGAACATAGCCAAGGGGTGGGGTTCGCCGTGCTCGGCGGCGCGTTTGGCGAGGGTATCGACTTGCCCGGTGCGCGCCTGATCGGCGCATTCATCGCCACCCTGGGCCTGCCGCAACTGAACCCGGTCAATGAACAGATGAAGCGGCGCATGGCCGCGATTTTCGGTTCAGGCTACGACTACACCTATCTGTATCCAGGCCTGCAAAAAGTCGTGCAGGCAGCCGGCAGGGTTATCCGCAGCCAGCAGGACCAAGGCGTGGTGATGTTGATCGACGATCGTTTCGGTGAGGCGCGGGTACGGCCGTTGTTGCCGAGCTGGTGGGCAATTTCGTCCTGACCTGATGCACCCCGGTTCTTGGCTATCAGCCCCCGAGCGGCGCTGATGACCGAGCATTTGGCGCAAATGATGCTGGTGCAAATCCCGCACCTCCCTCACTCTTTCCTCGCATTCTGGGCCATTACAAGGAAGCCAACCATGAACGATAGCCAGCGGAGCACCCTCAAGGTCAACGGTATTGAACTGTGCGTGCATATCGCCGGGCCGGAAAATGGCGCGCCCATCTGGTTGCTGCATGGCTTTCCCGAATGTTGGCACTCCTGGCGCGAACAGATCCCGGCCCTGGCTGCGGCAGGCTATCGAGTGTTCGTGCCCCAGATGCGCGGTTACGGGCCATCCAGCTCGCCGGCCGAGATCGCTGCCTATGACCTGTTGACCTTGTGCGCCGATATCCAACAGGCCATGGATCATTTCGGGCATACCCAGGTGGTGATGGTCGGGCATGACTGGGGCGCAGTGGTGGCCTGGCACTTGGCATTGCTTGAGCCTGAGCGCATCACCCGCTTGATCACAATGTCGGTACCGTTTGCCGGGCGTGCGCGCCGGCCGGTGATCGAGATCATGCGCGAGCTGTATGCCGATCGCTTCAATTACATTCTGTATTTCCAGGCGCCTGGAGTGGCCGAGCGCGAACTGAACGCCGATATCGAGCGCACGTTGCGGCTGTTTATGCAGGATCAGGATGTGTTCCTCCAGCAAAAACCTGCCGACGCCACCTTGCTTGAAGGCGTGCCTGTGCCGGGTCCGCTGCCCGGTTGGTGTTCCCAAGAAGATTTGGATGTGTACGTGCAGACCTTTACCGAACATGGCTTTCGCGGCCCGTTGAACTGGTACCGCAATTTCGAACGCAATTGGCAGCGCACCGAGTTTTTGGCCGGGCGGCAGGTGATGCAGCCGACGTTGTTCCTGATCGGCGACCGCGATCCGGTGGGTGTCTTCGAAGCCCACACACTCAAACGCATGCCCGACTGCGTGCCGCAGTTGGAGCAGCATGTGTTGCCCCACTGCGGTCACTGGATCCAGAACGAGCAGGCCACGCAGGTGAATGCGCTGCTGCTCGACTTCCTGGGCCGCCCCTGAGCCCTCAGACCACTTCGAGATAGGAGCTGTGAATCGCCCGCGCCAATTCGCGCACGGTGTCGATAAACTCCGTAAGGCGGCTGTGCAGGCCGTCTTCGAGAATTTCATCGATCCCGGTGTAGCGCAGCCGCGCTTCAAACTCCGCCGCCAGGCGTTGCGCCGTGCGCCCGTAGCTGCCGGGCAGGTCGGCGAGGATGTGGTTCAGTTCCTCGACACAGGCATGCAGTGAACGCGGCACGTCGCTGCGCAATAACAGCAACTCCGAGACCGAGCGGGCATTCAGCGCGTTCGGGTACAGCTGCGTATAGGCTTCGAACGACGACAACGCGCGCAGCAGGGCGCTCCACTGGTAATACCCGCGCGCCGAGAGGTCGCTGACTTCTTCCGATTCTTCGCCGAACATCTCATAGCGCGCATCCAGCAGGCGCAACGTGTTGTCAGCGCGCTCGACAAACGTGCCCAGGCGGATGAAGCGATAGGCATCGTTGCGCATAATGGTGCCCGAGGTTGCCCCGCGAAACAGGTGCGACCGCTGCTTGACCCAGTCACAGAAGTGGCTGATGCCGTGTCGGCCCAGGCCGCCGGCGGCGATGCTGCGCATTTCCAGCCAGGTGGCGTTGAGGTTCTCCCACATATCGGCGGTGATACGTCCGCGTACCGCATGGGCGTTGCCCCGCGCGGCACGCAGGCAGTTATAGATGCTGGCGGGGTTTTCTTCGTCAAGGGCGAAGAAGTGCAGCATGCGCTCGGCGTCCAGTTGGGTGTGACGTTCCAGATAGCTGTCTAAGGTGCCGCTGCTGAGCAACGACATGGCCAGTTCGTCCAAGCCGTCGCTGCGCCCGGCCTGGGGCATCAGCGACAGCGAATAACTGACTTCGAGCATGCGCGCCAGGTTTTCGGCGCGCTCCAGGTAGCGGGACATCCAATACAGGTCTGCGGCGGTTCTACTCAGCATGATTCAGTCCTCCACCACCCAGGTGTCCTTGGTTCCGCCGCCTTGCGACGAGTTGACGATCAGCGAGCCTTCCTTGAGGGCCACCCGCGTGAGCCCGCCCGGTACCAGGCGGGTCTCCTTGCCCGACAGCACGAACGGGCGCAGGTCGATATGCCGCGGCGCGATGCCGTTTTCCACAAAGGTCGGGCAGGTCGACAGGCTCAGGGTCGGTTGAGCGATGTAGGCGTGGGGGCGGGCCTTGATGCGCTGGCGGAAGTCTTCGATTTCGGCGGCGCTGGATGCCGGGCCGACCAGCATGCCGTAGCCGCCTGAGCCCTGGGTTTCCTTGACCACCAGTTGCTCAAGGTTGGCCAGCACGTGAGACAGTTCCGCCGGTTTGCGGCACTGAAAGGTCGGCACGTTCTGTAGCACCGGTTCTTCATTCAGGTAGAAACGGATCATGTCCGGCACATAGGGGTAGATCGACTTGTCGTCGGCCACCCCGGTGCCGATGGCGTTGGCCAGTACCACGTTGCCGGCGCAATAGGCGGCCACCAGGCCAGGCACGCCGAGCATGGATTCGGGGTTGAACGCCTGCGGATCGAGGAACGCATCGTCGATACGGCGGTAGATCACATCCACCGCCTTGGGCCCGTCGGTGGTGCGCATGAACACTTTCAGGTCGTGCACGAACAGGTCGGCGCCTTCCACCAGTTCCACGCCCATTTCCCGGGCCAGGAAGGCATGCTCGAAGAATGCGCTGTTGAAGCGGCCTGGGGTCAGCACCACCACGTTGGGGTTGTCCAGGCGGCTGGAACTCTTGAGGGTCTTGAGCAGCAGGTTGGGGTAGTGATCCACCGGCGCGATGCGCTGCCGGGCGAACACCTCTGGGAACAGGCGCATCATCATTTTGCGGTCTTCGAGCATGTAGCTCACGCCGCTGGGGGTACGCAGGTTGTCTTCAAGCACGTAATAAGTGCCGTCGCCATCGCGCACCAGGTCGACGCCGGAGATATGCGAGTAGATATCGCGGTGCAGGTCCAGCCCGACCATCGCTTTCTGGTAACCCTCGTTGCCCAGCACTTGATCCGCCGGAATGATCCCGGCCTTGATGATGCGTTGATCGTGATAGATGTCGGCGAGGAACAGGTTCAGCGCATTGACCCGCTGGATACACCCGCGCTCGATCACGCGCCATTCGCTGGCAGGGATGCTGCGGGGGATGATGTCGAAAGGGATCAGGCGCTCGGTGTCCTGTTCGTCGCCATACAGGGTGAAGGTGATTCCGGCGCGGTGAAACAGCAGATCGGCTTCACGACGACGCTGGGCCAGCAGTTCCGGCGGCGTATTGGCCAGCCAGCGGGAGAAATCCTGATAATGCGCACGGCACACGCCGTTTGCGTCATTCATCTCATCAAAGAAAGATCGAGCCATTCCGGTACCTTGTCAGTGCCTTGGGATGCGCGAGCGGCACTGCCGTTTGAACAACGCATGTTTTTATGAGCCCGTGGCGCGAGGTGCCAGCGGGCCTGGTCCTTACTTTCTCAGGATGTCGGCTCTGGGTCGGGGGGTAACGAATGCTCCTGTTTCCAAACAGATGAATCCATAAAGCAATGCCTGTGCCGAAACCCCACCTTCCAACACATCCGCCCGCGTAGTGAGCGAGCCTGCTCGCGCCAGGCTGCGCAGCGGCGCTCCGCCAGCCACCCAGAAAGGTGCACCCCACCTTCAACAAACACGCCGCGCACCAACCCGGTGCACAACAAACTTGAACTCCCCACACGGCCTGTTCCTCTAACGGGGTCTATACACCCCGTGGACCATCCCCGTGCCCAGAATCATCTCCCCCCACACTCCGGAAGCGGCGCTGAACGACCACAGCGAACACAACGCAAAGATCTTCGGTTCGCCCAAGGACCGCCTGGACTTCTATCGCCGCGAGATCCAGTACGAAACCTCCATCCTGGCCAACCGCACCGACGCTTACCTCACCGCCCAATCGTTCCTGGTGATCGCCTTCGTATCAGGCATGGGTAACCTCAACCCAGAGTGGGGCAAGCTGTTTACCCTGATCGTGCCGCTGTTCCTGGCACTGCTGGGCATTCTCAGCTCGCTCAACGCCTGGCCGGGCATCCGCGCGGCGTATGACATCATTGATCACTGGCACTTCAAGCAGAGCCAACTGCTGCACAGCGAACCGGTGATGGGCCTGGCCTATGACGAGTCGCCGCTGTTTTCCGAGCGCGAGTCGTCCCACAAGGGCTATCGCAAGTCCCTGCTGTTTTCCGTGCGCACGCCGTGGATTTTCATGGTGTTCTGGATTCTGCTGGGGGCTTATGCGTTCTATATCCAGGTCGACAACCCAGGCGGTTAAGCAATCCGGCGGAACTTCGGGGCAGGGCGCAGCACCTTATGTCTATGCAGGCTGTATTTACCCAATCACTGTACAGAGGTGAAACATGAGCACTAGCAACGATCCCCAAGTCAGCGACCGTAACGACCCCGCCATCGACGGTGGCGAGCCGGCACCCGGCACCGCCGCCGATGCCCCTAAGGACCCCAAGCCTGCCGCCGACCCTAAGGCCAAGGACAACGACTACAGCCCCGACTTCAAGCCCGAGCGCGAGCCCAAGCCTGAAACCGACGCCGACATCGACACCCAGGGCGGCTAGTTAGAGGAGACGGTCATGGCTCATCAACCGGATGAAGAACTCAACGACCCAGGTAACGAAGACCCCGGTTCATTGATGGATGACGCCGAGGTGCCGCTGATCGAAGCGGATGAAGAGGGCGCTGATGGCGACATCGGGCATCTCTGACTTCTCATTCACTTCAAACGCCTCCTTAACAGGGGTTCCAGCGTGTCCACCGGCAACGGCCGGCTGAACAGATACCCCTGGAGCTGATCGCAACCGGCCTCTTTCAAAAATGCCCACTGCGCCTGGGTTTCGACGCCTTCGGCCACCGCCAGTAAGCCCAGGCTGTGGGCCAGTTGGATGACGGTCCGAGCAATCGCGGCGTCCTGGGGGTTACTGGTTACTTCGCGGATAAAGGCAATGTCGATTTTCAGCGTGTCGATGGGAAAGCGCCGTAGGTAGGCCAGGCTGGAATAGCCGGTTCCGAAGTCGTCGATAGCGATTTTCACGCCCATGGCACGCAAGCGTTGCAGGCTGACGATGCTGTGCGCGGTGTTCTCCATCAGTGTGCCTTCGGTGATTTCCAACTCCAGCCAATGGGCGGCAACCCCGGTGCCGGCCAGTATGTCGGCTATCTCTGCGATCATATCGCCCTCGATCAATTGATGGCCGGAGACGTTCACCGACACCTCCACCGCGCCGATATCGCAACGCTGCCAGGCCGCTATCTGTCGGCAGACAGTCTCGATCACCCAATGCCCGACTTGGCCAATCAGGCCGAGGCTTTCCAGCATCGGCACGAACACCGCCGGGGACACCGGCCCATAGTCGGGCCGGTCCCAACGCAGCAGGGCCTCAAGGGCACAGACTTCACCGCTGCCCACGTGCACTTTGGGTTGGTAATGCAAGGCGAACGCCTGGCGCTGCACCGTTTGGCGCAAGGCGTTTTCCAGGTCCTGGCGCACCGGGTCGTAGTCGTAGACGTTCGAGCGTGCGGTTTGATCGTGGTGCCGTTGCAGGCGTTGTTCGAGCATCGCGCTGTGCTGTTTCAACTGGTCGCCATGGGCTTTGAGCCGCAGCAGGTTGCGCACCCGCAGCCACAGCTCGACACGATCCACCGGTTTGCTGATGAACTCCTCTGCGCCGGTCTCCAGACCGCTGAGGCGCGCACTCGATTCACTCAAGGCCGAGAGCATGATGATCGGTATGGTCGCGGTGGCTGGGTTGCCCTTGAGCTGGTTAGCCACTTCGTAACCGTCCATGCCGGGCATCATGATGTCCAGCAGGATCAGGTCCGGCGGCTGCTCGGCCACCCTAAGCAGGGCTTCCTCGCCGGTGCCCGCGCTCAGGGTCTGGTAGCCCTCGTGCTGCAGCAGGGTTTCCAGCAACTTGCGAACCTGGGGTTCGTCGTCAACGATCAACAGCGTGGCGGGTGAGCTGGCCATGGAGAGGACTCATACGAGTGGTGTGGGGGGCGGGTGGAGCAGCGTTTCAATGACCTGGTACAGCGCCTTATAGCGCAGAGGCTTGATCACATAGGCGTCGCACCCGGCCAGGCGGGTTTTTTCGCGGTCTTCCTTCATGGCCATGGCGGTGAGCGCGATGACCGGGATATGCGCGGTCAGGGCGTCCTGCTTGAGCACGCGGGTGGCGGCCAGGCCGTCCATGCCCGGTAACTGAATGTCCATCAGGATCAGCGCCGGCTGTTGCGCGCGGGCCAGGGTCAGGCCGGACTCGGCGTCGGCGGCCCATACCACGCTGTGGCCGGCACTGACCAACAGCAAACGGGCCAGGCGCATATTGGCTTCGTTGTCTTCGATGATCAGGATATGGGCCATGGTGCCTCCGTCGTCCGATGCAGCGGCAACCACACCACGAAGCGCGTACCCAAACCTTCGCGACTGGCCACCGCGACACTGCCGCCATGCAGCTCAGTCAGTTGCTTGACCATGGCCAGGCCCAGCCCGGTGCCTTCGAATTTGCGCGCCAGGCTACTGTCGATCTGGCTGAAGGCCTTGAACAATTTGCCCATGTCCTCTTCCGCGATGCCGATACCGGTGTCGCTGACGCTCAGCTCCAGGAAGGTGCGGTGCGCGCCGGTCTGCAAGGTATCAGCGTGGCTGGGCCAGTCGCCGGGAATCAGACCGACCTGTTCGCGAGGGGCTTCACGAACCGCCAGGGTCACGCAACTGCCGTGCTCGCTGAACTTCACCGCGTTGGCCAGCAGGTTGTAGACGATCTGTTTGGTCTTGCGCAGATCCAGCACCAGTGTGCCGAGGTCCACCGGGCTATCGAGCTTGAGCTGGATGCGTTGCAACGCGGCCTTTTCGCGCACGATCAACAAGCTATTGGCCAATACATCGGCCAGCGCCACGGGCTCCAGCTCCAGGTCCATCATCCCGGCTTCGACCTTGGACAGGTCGAGGATGTCGTTGATCAGCGACAACAGGTGCTGGCCGCTGGTGAAAATGTCGCCGATGTATTCGCGCTGGGTGTCGCTCATTTCGCCGACCAGCCCATCCTTGAGCGCCTCGGAAAAGCCGATCACCGCGTTTAATGGGGTGCGCAGTTCGTGGGACATGGTCGCCAGGAACTCGGATTTCATGTGGCTGGCGTGCTCCAGCTCCAGGTTTTTGTCTGCCAGGGCGCGTTCGAAGTCTTTGCGTTCGGCCTCAACCTGCTTGCGCGCAGTGTTGTCGGTGCCGATAAGCAGGTAGCCGATGAGCGTGTCGCTGCGGTTGCGCAGTGCGGTTACCGAGACCATCGCAGACAAGCGGCTACCGTCCTGGCGGATATAGGTCAGCTCGTAAATATCCTCAATGCCGCGCGAGGCTTTAAACACCAAGGCTTCGAAACCCGGCGTGATCGGCGTGTCGAGTTCCAGGCTGAGGGCGGCGGCGCGGGTGATCAGTTCGGCGGGATCGGAAATATCGGCGGGAGTGACGCGGTTGACCACATCGGCGGCGGCGTAGCCCAGCATGCGTTCGGCGCCGACGTTGAAGATCTGGATCACACCCTTTTCGTCAGTGGCGATGCTGGAGAAGTGCGCGCTATTGAAAATGGCGTCTTGCAGCGCGCCGGTCTTGATCAGGCTTTTCTGGCGTTTGAATTCGTCGATCTTGGCCGCGCGTGACTGCAGGTCGGGCGGGCTGTGGGTGGTTTTTTTATCCATCGCAAGGGCGGTTCCATGACGTTCAGGCCCGACACCGTTCATGACCGTGTCGCAGAGCATGCTCACAGAAAATCGCGCACAGGCGATGAGGAGGAGATGAGGTCTTAGGACAATAGCAGCCTATTGCCATAGACCTGCAAATAAAACAGTGGGCGTTTGCCTACGCTAAAGCGCAGTGGCCGCGCTTGCTCGACCTGCAACGCAGCAAACGCCCCATGACGGCCATGTGGATGGGTTTAAAGCTGCACGCTGCTGATCACCTGAGTGCCGTCATCCGGATCAGTGACACTCTCGAAACCTAGATCATGGGTCAATTGACGCATATGTGCATTGGTGGCCGCGTCCACCGTATACATGCGCGTGTAGCCATTTTTTTTCGCCGCAGCCATCAAGTGCTGCATCAGCAAGCGCGCCAGGCCCAGGTGCTGCCAGGCATCGGCCACCACCACCGCGCATTCGCACGCCTGGTCCTTGGCGGCGGCGTAGCGCGCCACGCCGATTTCCACCAGTTGGCCGTTATCGTGTACCAAGGCGATATACGCCAGGCGTTCCTGGTTATCGACGTCCATCAATTGATCGAGCAATGTCTTGCCCGGCTCGCACACCTCGCCCAGAAAACGCTGATGCCTGGACTCGCGGGACAAGCCCTTGATGAAGTTGTATTCGCGCTCGCGGTCTTCGGCGGTCAATGGGCGCACCAGGACATGGCGGCCATCGTCGAGCCGTTCGATCCAGTGTTCGTGGGGCACCGCCGCATAAACAGGCGCGGCTTGCCGGTTGAGTGCTTCAGTATTGGACATGACGGAACCTCCATGGGGTGAAATGGCCGGGTTATTCCAGCATCTCGGGTGACACCACCCACACACTGCAGGGCATGCGGTACAGCAGCGTTTCAGTGGTACTGCCCAGCAGCCGCGACAGGCCGTGATGACCGACCCGGCCCATGACGATCACGTCGATGTTGTAGGCGTCGGCGAAGCTGGACAACACCTTCGCCGGGTTGCCCAGAATCATGTGGCGTTGTTCCGGCGGGATGCCGTTACGCGCCGCCAGGTCGTTGAAGGCTTCGCCCTGGGCGGCGAACAGCTGCTTGGCCGCCTGCGACGAGAAGAACGCCGCGCCACTGCCGAACTCATACTCCTGGGCGGCCAGGTCGGACAAGTCATGGGCGTAAACCATCTGTACATCGGCCTCGCAGGCCGTCGCCAATTTGCTCGCTTCATGCAGGATGCGGTCGTTGAGGCCCTGGTAGCGGCCGTCGCGATGGAATGGATCGACCGCCGCCACGATCCTGCGTGGCAGAGCGTGATGCACGCCGTGCACAAAGTGCAGCGGTACGGGGCATTCGCGCAGCAGGTGCACATCCATCGGCGTGAACATCAAGCGCGAGAGTCGCGACTCATGGGCCAATGCCTTGATCACCAGCGCCATGGGTTCTTCCTTGAGGCGAATCAACAGCTCCTTGAGCGGATCATCGACCCAGGCCACCTCGGTAGTCACCGTCAGCCCCAGTTTGCGCAACGGCCGCGCCTGGTCTTCAAGCCATTGGTGATGGCGCTCCACATAGCCCAGACGCATCTGCTCCAGGGCCTGTTCGTTGACCAATCCAGCGGTGGCCAGACCTTCCAGGTAGTCGAACGCCAGAATATGCAAGGCGGCGCCTTCGGCCTTGGCCAACGCGGCGGCGCGCTCGAAAGCGGGGCTGTGTTCCATCAACGGTGAAACCAGCAGCAAGAAACGGGCTTGAGCAGACATGAGCGATCTCCCTTGGATTACCAGTGGCATCTAGGGTCGATCATGGTCCTGACCGTTGGGCGGCGTTTGATCTGCATCAAGTCGCCGCCACGCCGGGCGGGGCGAGCGACGTGCGGTCATAGTAGGGATCGTTGATGATAATCAACGCGGCGTGCGGCATCCTGGCACAGACTGCAAAGAGCGATGCCGGTCCGGGCGTCCATTGAAGCCGAGAGGTTGTTTATGTCCATCACGCCAGGGGTGCTGTTATGAGCCAGACCTTGGGCCTGGCCGGCGCCGCTGCGGCGCTGGGTATCGGCATGCTGGTGGGGCTTGAGCGCGAACGCCACAAGGGCGAAGGCGAGCATCGCGATTTTGCCGGGTTGCGCACCTATTCGATCACCGCATTGCTCGGTTATGTGACCCAGCAGGTCGGCGGCGCCTTGTTGTTGGGCCTGATCGCGCTGTGCCTGGCGCTGCTGGTCAGTACCGCGTACTGGAAAAGCCAGGCCAAAGACCCGGGCATCACCAGCGAAGTGGCGTTGTTCACCGTGCTGGTACTGGGCGCCCTGTGCGGCGCGGCGCCCGAGTTGGCCACGGCGATTGGGGTGGTGATGGCCGGCTTGCTGGTCTATCGGCAGAAACTGCACGAGTTCGCCCGCAGCCAACTGAGCGACGCCGAAATGCGCGACGGCCTGTTGCTGCTGGTGGTCGCGCTGGTGGTATTACCGTTGGCGCCGGACCGCTTTATCGGCCCTTATGCAGCGATCAACCCGCGCACCATCTGCACCTTGACCGTACTGCTGATGGCGGTCGGCGCCCTGGGGCATGTGGTGGTGCGGGCGTTGGGCCCGCGTTATGGCTACGCGGTCGGTGCCATTGCGTCCGGGTTCGCCTCCAGCACCGTGACCATCGCCGCCATGGGCCATATCGCCGCCAAGGAACCGCAGCAGTTGCGCACGCTGGCGGCCGCGGCGGTTTTCTCCAACCTGGCTACGGTGGCGCAGGTGGCCTTGATTCTGGGCACGGTAGAGCCGGCGTTGCTGGCGCAAATGGCCTGGCCGTTGCTGGCCGGTTTTGTCGCCATCGCGGCTTACGGCATTTGCCTGATGCTGCGCACCCCCACGTCGGCCGCCAGCGAGGCGATCAAAGTGGGCGGTGCATTCGATCTCAAACTGGCGTTGATCATGGTGCTGATGATGACCGGTATAACGTTTGTCTCATCGGCGATGCTGTATTACTTCGGCGAATGGGGCGTGATGGTCACCGCCACCCTCAGCGGCTTCGCTGACGCGCACGCGTCCACCGCCTCGATTGCCGCCCTGACCGCCAGCGGCCAATTGGCCGTGCAGGCGGCGCCGATTCCGGTGTTGCTGGCGGTCAGTTGCAATTCCCTGAGCAAGTGTCTGGTGGCCTGGGTCAGCGACGGCCGCCGCTTTGCCGGCTATGTGATTGGCGGTCAAGCATTGCTGACCGCCGCGACATGGTTGGGCCTGCTGATCGGTTGAAGCGGGTCAAAGGGGGATGTGCAACGTGGCCCGCAGCCCGCCGCCGGCACGGTTGTGCAGACGGATCTGACCGCCCAGGCGCTGGGCGATGGTGTGGACAATGGTCAAGCCCAGGCCTGCACCGTGGGCATTGCCACGGCTGTAGAAACGCTCGAACAAGCGCTCGCGGTCCTGTTCGTCGATCCCGGGGCCCTGATCGTCCACCGTCAGCTCGAACGCCGTGTCGGTTTTGTGCAACCCGACGGTAATTACACCCTGTTCCGGAGAGAAATTCGCCGCGTTGGTCACCAGGTTGGTCAGGGCGATCGCGATGGCGGCGCCGTCGGTGGTCACGGTGCAAGGCGCGTCGTCCGCGTCGAACACCAGCTCCAGGCCCTTGCTCAACAGCCAGGGCGTGAGTTGGATCAGGCTGTCGCGCACGGCGGCGGTAAGGTCCAGGGACTGTAAGGGCGGTTGCCCCGCGCTCGGCTCCAGGCGCGCCATGGTCAGCAACTGGTTGACCAGGCGGCTGGTACGGTCCACGCCAGTGATCAGGAAGGCCAGGGATTCGCGGCGTTCAGCCTCGGTGCCGGCCTCCAGCAGGTTTTGCGCATGCACCCGCAGCACCGCCAGCGGGGTACGCATTTCGTGGGCCGCATCGGCGATAAAGCGTCGCTCGCGACCTAGCAGGTCCTGTAGCTGCGCGAGCATACGGTTCAGGGCGGCCTGCATGGGTTCCAGTTCGGTGGGCAAGGGCGTCAGTTGCATCGGCTCCAGGGAGCCGGAGTGCCGGGCGCGTAACGTTGCGGCCATATCAGCCAGGGGCTTGAGCCCCCAACCGATGGCCAGCCAGACCATCATCGCCAAGATCAGGCTGCCCAGCACGTTCGGCCACAAGGTGTGGCGCACGATACGACCGACCAGGTCGGCGCGCACATCGTCGCGTTCGCCGACCCAGATGCGCAGGCCGCTGTTCTTGTCCTTGAGCAAAAAACCGCGCCATTGCCGGCCATTGAGGTCGTCCACATTGCTGTAGCCTGGCTGTTCGGGCGGAGTGGCGAACGTGGGAGCGCTGGAGGTGAACACCAGGCGTTCGCCCTGGGGGCTCCAGACCTGGAAAGCCACCTTGCTTTCGTATGGATGCCCATCGACTTTGGGGTTGGCCTCGGCCAGCGCCTTGTTGAAGGCGCGGTACAGGTCGGCTTGTTGCTCGTTCGCCAGCGGCAGGCTCATCAGGCCTTGCAGCAACCGGGCGTTTTGCGCCAGTTGCGCATCGTAGACTTCGGCAATTTCGTGGTTGCTGTCATGCAGGTTCAATGCGCTGATCAGCAAAAAACCGCCGAGCAGCAGGCCGATAATCAAGGTCAGGGTGCGGCGGCGAATCGAGGTCACACGCGATCCTCCACCAGATAACCCACGCCTCGCACAGTGCGGATCAATTCGCTGGAGAACTTTTTGCGCAAGTGGTGGATATGCACCTCCAGGGTGTTGCTTTCGGCTTCTTCGTTCCAGCCATACAGCAACTGGATCAACTGATCGCGGGTCATGACCCGCCCCGGGGGCGAAAGCAGTTCATGCAGCAGTTGGTATTCCTTGGGGGTCAGCGACACCGGTTGATGGTGATAACTGACTTGCTGGGTGCTGGGGTCCAGGCAAATGCCCGCATGTTCGATCAGCACCCGCGCCCGGCCGGCGCTGCGCCGCAGCAGGGCGCGCAAGCGGGCCTTGAGTTCGGCCAGGTCGAAGGGCTTGATCAGGTAATCGTCGGCACCGGCGTCGAGCCCGGCGATGCGGTCTTCGGTGGCATCCCGTGCGGTCAGAATCAGCACCGGTACGGTGGCACCGCTGTCGCGCAGGCGGCGCAGCACCTCCAACCCGCCCATGCGCGGCAGGCCGAGGTCGAGCACCACCACGTCGAAGGTTTCGCTGAGCAGGGCATGCAGGGCGCTGCTGCCGTCCTTCAACCAGTCGACGGTGTAACCCTCGCGCGCCAGGGCCTGGTGAATCCCTTCGCCCAGGGCTTCGTCATCCTCAATTAGTAATAGCCGCACGCGCGCTCCTGTCAGTTGAGTTGCTTGGTGATCTCGGCCAACAGGCTCTCGATCTCTTTGCGCCGCCCGGCGTCGGCGCGTTCCCGACCTGGGCGGGGAGCCGCCAGCAGGGCCTTTTGCAGGGCATCGCGGGCTTGCTCATAACGTTTTTGCCGGTACAGGTGATCGCCCCAGAAGTACAGACTATCAATGCCTGTCGGGTTGACTTGCAAGGCCTGTTTAAGCAACTGCTCGGCCTTGTCGGCGTCACCGAAACCAATCGGCCAGCCCGGAACGCGATCGTACAGCGCCGCCAGGCTGGTATAGGCCGAGCCTTGCAGGGCGGTGGGGTCGAGGCCGAGCGCGCGTTCCAGGTCGGCCTTGGCGGTCCTGGCCTTGCTCAACGCCCCGAGTCCGCCCTGGGCACCGGCCCAACTGCTGGTGACGATACCCGACCAGATCCAGGCTTCGGCGGCCTGCGGACGGGCCTGGGTGAAGGCATTCGCCTGGCCGGCCAGTTGCTCGAAGGCCTGGGGGCGTTGTGCCTCAGGCAGGCCGTATTGGATCTCGGCCCAGCGTTGTTGGATCGTGGTCAGCCGTTGCTGGTCGGCGGCGTCCAACGCCCAGGTGAGGGGGCTCAGGGCACTGAGCACAAGGGCGGCAATCAGTGTTCTCATGGGGTTAGTCCTTGTTAACAGGGTTATCGCTCAAGCGGCGCACCAGGGGCAGTTGTTTACGCAGGCCACGGTCGACCAGCTTCGGCAGCAGGCTGTTGAGGCGCACGAAGAAACGCTCCGGCCAGCCCAGGTACAGGTCGCGACGGTCGTCCACAATCGCCTTGATCACCGCCGACGCCACGGTGTGCGGGTCGTCGACGTTGGACTTGAGCGCCTCGTTCAGCGCTTCGGCCGCCGCGCTGTTCATGGCCGTGCGGGTGGCGCGCGGCGCTACGTACAGCACGCCGACGTGGGTGTCGGCCAGTTCGCGGCGCAGGGCTTCGGAAAACCCGCGCAAGGCAAACTTGGTCGCGCAGTAGGTGGCATAACCGGGGTAGCCGATGGAGCCATAGGTGGAACCGACATTGACCACCCTGGCGCCCGCCGCTTGCTTGAGCATCGGCAACAGCAGCCGAGTCAGACAGATCGGCGCGCCGATATTCAACGCGAGCATCTGGTTGATGTCGGCGTCGTCCAGTTGCTCAAGCATGGCGAAGTGGTTGATCCCGGCGGTATTGATCAGCAGGTTGATACCGCCGATGGCTTCGGCCGCCGCCAGTACCTTGCGCCGGTCGGCCAGGAATGTCAGGTCGGCGCTGACCCAGCACAACTGCTGCGGGTATTGCGCAAGCAGCACATCCAGCGGCGCACGGTGGCGCGCCACCGCCAGTACCTGCGCGCCACTGGCGCACAGCATGGCCGCTATCGCCAGGCCGATGCCGCCGCTGGCGCCGGTCAGCACCACGCGGGCCTCAGACAGGCGCATGGGTGGTCTCCCCGAGGCGTGGCAGGTTTCGGAACATATCGGTATAGAGCGCGTAGACCACCTTGGACGCACGGATCACCGCGGCTTGATCCTCCGGGTCGTCGAGACGGTTCATCAGGCCGCGATAGGTCTGCATATGGCCGATATCCAACGCCCCGTGGGAGTTCAGATAGCTGAACGCCTCGGCCGGCAGTTGCAGGCGCTCGCGGATGCTGCCGGCGGCGTGGGTGGCCAGGGCGATACTGGTGCCTTCCAGTACGTTGACCATGCCGAACAGGCCGACCGGGTTATCGCGGGCGATCAGGTCGTAGAGGTAGCTGACCATCAGCTCAATGGGCAAGCCAGGGCGTCCGTCGCGCACGGCTAGCCTATCACCGCCGCAGGCCTCGATATCATCCAGTACCCAATGTTCATGGCCGTATTCGTCTTCGATGTACTCGCACACCGCCTTGCGCAGCCATTCCAGGCGTGACGGCAAGCGTGCGCCGCAGGCCATCATCAACGGCACTGTGTGGCGGACGTGGTAATAGGCCTGGGCCAGAAAGGCGCGGTAGCTGTCGAGGCTGACCTTGCCTTCCAGGGCATCGCGGATGATCGGCAGGCTGAACAATGCCTGGCGTTCTTGCTGGGTGGCGTCTTGCAGGGTGTCGAAGAAATTCACGATGGCGTGTCCTCATTCAAAGGTTGAGTAAAGTGGGCGTGGTAACGGGCGACGATGGCGTCGCGCCGAGGCCGGCCATTGGCGGTGAGCAGGCCGTTGGCGGCGGTGAAGGGGGCGTCCAGGCGCGTCCACTGGTGGACCTGGGCATAGTCCGGCAGGCCGGCATTGGCCTCGGCCACGGCGGCGGCCAGTTGGGCGTCGCTGCAGTCGGCGCGATGGGGCCAGAGCAGGGCGTGGTTGTGGGGCAGGGCTTCGCCGTAGACGAATGCCTGGGCAATGTCGCCGCCCTGAGTCAGTTCGGCCTCGACCCAATCCGGGTTGACGTTGCGCCCGTAACTGGTGACGAACTGGTGTTTCTTGCGGCCCTTGAGGTACAGAAAACCGTCTTCGTCGAAGGCCCCCAGATCACCACTGGGCCACCAGGTGTCGGGCTCTTCGGCCTGGCCGAGGTAACCGAGCAGGGTCGAGCCTTTGATCAGCACTTCACCATCCTCGGCCAGGCGGATATCCACATGGGGCAGGGGTCTTCCGACGCTGCCCGGGCGCTGCGCCTGCGGCACGTTGAGGCTGACCACCGAGGCGCACTCCGACAGCCCGTAGCCTTCGAAAACCGGCATGCCCAACTGCTGGGCGCGCTGCAACAAGGCCTTGGACACACGGGCACCGCCCACGGCGGCAAACCGCAAGCCCCGGGGGCTGAAAGCCTTTTGCTCGGCGGCGATGACCAGCATCAGCAGCAGTTGTGGCACCAGGATCAGGCTGTGGGGTTGGCGCGCGGCCAGGCAACCGAGCAATTGCGCCGCATCCACCGCGCTGGCGCCCTGGATACCCAGGCTTTTTTGGCCCGGCACACTCAAGGTGGCGCCGGCATACAACGCGGCGTAGCAGCCCAGGTTCTCCAGCAGAATCGCCAGGGGCAGCAGCGCCAGGTGATGGCGCGGTTCATTGACGTGACTGGCCTGGTACAGCTCGCGGGCTACCCGCAGCAGGCTCTCGCCACTCAGGCATACACCTTTGGGCGCGCCGGTGGTGCCGGAGGTGAAGGTGACTTTGGCGGTGCCCAGGGGCATTGAGGGTCGCCCGTCGAAGTGCCGGCACCAGAAATCGCCGACCTTGTGGTAGCCCAGGCCCTCCAGCTCCTGGCTCAGATAGGGTTCGGCGATGACCCGCTCGGCGTGGCTTTGCTCCAGGCAGTGGGCACGTTGAGCCGCGCTGAAAAACGGTGGCAACGTCAGGCAGGTCAGGCCCTCGAACAGCACCGCCAGGTCCCAGAGCATGGCATCGACGCCATTGTCCAAGGCCAGCGCCACCACCTGTACGCCCTCATCGCGCAGACGTTCGCGCCGATAGGCCACCTCGGCGAACAATGTGGCGTAGTCCATTTTCAGTGAGTCGCCCCACAGAGCGATGGCACCGTCGTTACGTTCGGCATGGCCACGCAGAACGGCGTGGAATCGCAGGGTTTCAGGCGACATGGCAAGTGTCCTCAAGGGTGGTAGGCAGGCCCAAGCGCGAAAACAGGCCCATGTTGCGTAAATGCGTGAAGCCGGCGCGGATATTGCCCACATGCACCCACGGCTGGCTTTCGTAATAACGGCCCCAGTTATGGCGCTCATCGCCCAAGCGTTGCGGGTCGGCGGCACACAGGGTCACGGGCTTGAGCCCAAGGCGATGGAAGCTGTTGACCAGCCCCGCATTGCCGGTAAAGGCCACCCACTCCAGCCCCCCCATGGCCAATAACCAAGTGATGGCGATGATGCTCAGGCGTGCACTGCCGTTATCACTGGCGGCCAGGTTGCCGACCTCGGCGATGGCGCGCCGCTCCACTGGCTGGCCGGCGGCGGCGCAGACCAAGGCCTCGATCGGATGATCCAGGTAGTGCTCCAAAAACAGCGCTTCGCTGCGGGCCAGGCGTACCCCGGCGACGGCGCATAGCTCACCGTCGGCCTGGCTGACGCCAAACAATTGCGGCATGAAGTGGCGGATGTCCGCGCCATGGGCCAGGCGAAAGCGCTGCTGGATGAACGCTTCGAAGGCCGGGCGCCGAGGGTCGTCGGGCAGGGCGCGGCTCAGGTGCAGCGGGGCGCTGTCGGCGTGGCCGAACAGCATGGGCAACGGGATGTTCCAGTCGAAATCGGGCATTTGGCGGTTCGCCTCCCACGTCAAGTTGGGAGGAGTATCAGTAGCCTTTCTTAACGAAGTCTGAAGGTGGGCGTAAACATCGTCGTTCGGTCTTCAGACTGGCTTAAGACTGCCAGGGCAGGGTGGCGCGGACTTTCCAGGCCGGCCTCGGCCATCACTTCCTCAAAGGCGACTTTTCCATGAACCAATATTGGGTAACGCAGCGCTACGCCCGGTTATCGATGACCCTGCACTGGCTGATGCTGGCGTTGTTTGTCGGTGTCTATGCCTGCATCGAAATCAAAGGCCTGCTGCCTCGCGGCAGTGTGGCGAGGAGCTTCATGGCGGGCACTCATGGGCTGCTGGGGATGGGTATTTTCCTGTTGGTGTGGGTGCGCTTGCTCGGGCGTCTGGCTCCTCGTCCGGCCATCGTGCCGCGGCCTCCCGTCTGGCAAACGGCGTTGGCGCACCTGATGCACCTGGCCCTGTATGGCTTGATGATCGTGACGCCGCTGCTGGCCTGGCTGATGCTTAGCGCCGGGGGCAAAACCCTGCCGTACTTCGAGTGGTCGTTGCCCGCTCTGGTGGCGATGGACCCGGACCAAGCCAAGGTGTTCAAGCACTGGCATGAGTGGCTGGGCAATGCCGGTTATTGGCTGATCGGCCTGCATGCGGCCGCCGGGCTGTTCCATCACTACTGGGTGCGCGACAACACGCTGATACGCATGCTGCCTAAATCGCGTAATCGCTGAAGTTGCGACAAATAAGCTTGATGAAACGTTTCTTCTAGCGACAAATGGCGCACGCAAGCGCTTGCGTAAGTAAATGTATCTGATTAGAGTCGGTGCCAATCGGCTCTGATCCAAAGGGGGCCGAACGACAAAAATAATAAAACCAGGAGCTCAGACATGAGCCTTGAACCCTTGCTGGAGATGCAGGGCATCAGCAAAACCTTCAACGGTTTGCGCGTGCTCAAAAATGTCGGCCTGAAGGTTTACCCCGGCGAAATCCACGCCTTGATGGGGGAGAACGGCGCCGGCAAATCCACTTTGATGAAAATCCTTTCCGGCGCTTATCAGGCCGATCCCGGCGGTGAAATCCGCATCGGCGGCGAGCCCATCGCCACATTCAATCCCGCCACCGCCAAAGCCCTCGGCATCGCCGTGATCTACCAGGAACTGAGCCTGTGCCCGAACCTGAGCGTGGCCGAGAACATTTACCTGGGCCGCGAACTACGGCGTGGTTGGACCATCGACCGCGCCGGCATGCAGGACGGCTGCGTCGAAGTGCTGCAACGCCTGGGCGCCGAATTCACCCCGGCCACGCGGGTCAGCAGCCTGTCGATTGCCGAGCGCCAACTGGTGGAGATCGCCCGCGCTTTGCATGCCCACGCCAAGATCCTGGTGATGGACGAGCCCACCACGCCGCTGTCGTCCCGCGAAACGGATCGCCTGTTCGCGCTGATCAAACAGCTGCGCAGCCAAGGCCTGGCGATCATCTATATCAGCCACCGCATGGCCGAGATCTACGAGCTGTCGGACCGCGTATCGGTGCTGCGCGACGGTCAGTACATCGGCGAACTGACCCGCGAGGCGCTGTCAGCCGAGGTGCTGGTGAAAATGATGGTGGGCCGCGACTTGTCAGGGTTCTATAAAAAGGACCACGCGGCGTACGACCCCGGCGCCGTGGTGATGCGCGTGCGCGACATGGCCGACGGCAAACGCGTGCGCCAGTGCAGTTTCGACCTGCATGCCGGTGAGGTGCTGGGCATTGCCGGGCTGGTGGGGGCAGGGCGCACCGAGCTGGCGCGCCTGATCTTCGCCGCCGACCCGCGCACCAGCGGCACCCTGGAAGTGGTGGGCAAGACCGTCACCCAACTACGCACCCCGGCAGACGCGATTCGTGCTGGCGTGGTGTACCTCACCGAAGACCGCAAGGCCCAGGGCCTGTTCCTCGACATGAGCGTGGCCGACAACATCAACGTCTGCGCCTGTGTGCCGGATGCCCGCGCCGGTGGCGTGCTGGACCGGGCGCACGCTGCGCAACGCTCGAATGACGCGATCAAGTCGCTGTCGATCCGCGTGGCGTCGGGCAAGGTCAACGTCGGCGCGTTATCCGGTGGCAACCAGCAGAAAGTGCTGCTGGCGCGCTTGCTGGAGGTCAAGCCCCATGTGCTGATCCTCGACGAACCCACCCGTGGCGTGGACATCGGCTCCAAATCCGAGATCTACCGCATCATCAATCAGCTGGCGCTGGCCGGGGTGGGCATTGTGGTGATTTCCAGCGAGCTACCGGAAATCATCGGCACCTGCGACCGCGTGCTGATCATGCGCGAAGGCCAATTGGTGGCCGAAGTCGGCGGGGCTTCCGGCCACGCTATTTCCCAGGAACGTATTATCGACCTCGCCACCGGTGGCGATCAGGTGGCTGCCCATGGCTGACTCAAACAACACAATGACCCTCACACCCATAGGCAAAGCCGAACGCGCCCGCGAGTTGATGCGCACGGTCGGCATGTTGCCGGTGCTGGTGTTGCTGCTGGTGGGCTTTGCCCTGGCCAGTGAAAACTTCCTGACCTTGCAGAACCTGTCGATCATCACCCAGCAAGCCTCGGTGAACGTGGTGTTGGCGGCGGGCATGACCTTTGTGATCCTCACTGCCGGCATCGACCTGTCGGTGGGCGCGATCCTGGCGGCGTCGGCGGTGGTGGCGTTGCAGGCGTCGATGTCGCCGCAGTTCGGTATGTTCGGCATCGCCGCCGGCATCGGCTTCGGGCTGTTACTCGGGCTGGTCAACGGCGGGCTGATCGCCTTTATGCGCCTGCCGCCGTTTATCGTCACCCTCGGCGCGCTCACCGCCATGCGTGGGCTGGCGCGGCTGTTGGCCGACGACAAGACGGTGTTCAACCCGGATCTGCCGTTTGCATTTATCGGTAACGACTCGATCCTTGGCGTGCCATGGCTGGTGGTGATTGCCGTGGCAGTGGTGGCGCTGTCGTGGTTTATCCTGCGGCGCACGGTGATGGGGGTGCAGATCTATTCGGTGGGCGGCAACCCGGAAGCGGCGCGGCTGTCGGGGATCAAGGTGTGGAAGGTGTTGCTGTTCGTCTATGCCATGTCCGGGGCGTTGGCCGGGCTCGGCGCGGTGATGAGCGCTTCACGCCTGTTTGCCGCCAACGGCCTGCAACTGGGGCAATCCTACGAGCTGGATGCGATTGCCGCGGTGATCCTCGGCGGCACCAGCTTTACCGGCGGCGTCGGCACCATCGGTGGCACGCTGATCGGCGCGCTGATCATTGCCGTGCTCACCAATGGCCTGGTGCTGCTGGGGGTGTCGGATATCTGGCAATACATCATCAAAGGCATCGTGATCATTGGCGCGGTGGCACTGGACCGTTATCGCCAGTCCGGCGCGCGCACCTGATTTATCTCCTACAACAATCACAAGAGAGAAGCGCATGAACTTTAAACGTATCGTTCCCGTCATCGCTCTGGCTGCCCTGATGTCCCAGGCAGTACAGGCCCGTGAACTCAAAGCGCTGGGCATCAGCATGGGCTCGCTGGGAAACCCGTATTTCGTGACCCTGGCCGACGGTGCCACGGCGCGCGCCAAGGCGTTGAACCCCGACGTCAAGGTGACCTCGGTGTCCGCCGACTATGACCTGAGCAAACAGTTTTCCCAGATCGACAACTTCATCTCGTCCAAGGTCGACTTGATACTGCTCAACGCCGTCGACCCCTCGGCCATGGCCTCGGCGATCAAGAAAGCCCGCGACGCCGGCATCGTCGTAGTCGCCGTGGATGTGGACGCCAAGGGCGTGAACGCCACCGTACAGACCGATAACGTCGAAGCCGGTAAGCTGGCCTGCCAGTACCTGGTGGACAAGCTCTCGGGCAAAGGCAATGTGATTATCCAGAACGGCCCGCAGGTCACCGCCGTGACCGACCGCGTCAAGGGCTGCAAAGCTGCATTGGCCGGCGCGCCGGACATCAAGGTGCTGTCCGACGATCAGGACGGAAAAGGTTCGCGCGAAGGCGGCCTGAACGTGATGCAGGGCTATCTCACCCGTTTCCCGAAAATCGACGGCCTGTTCGCGATCAACGATCCCCAAGCCATCGGTAGCGACCTGGCAGCCAAGCAGCTCAAGCGCAGCGGCATCATCATCACCTCGGTGGATGGCGCGCCGGACATCGAAAATGCACTGAAGAGCGATACGCAGATCCAGGCCTCCGCCAGCCAGGACCCGTGGGCCATGGCCCAGACCGCCGTGGACGTAGGCAATGACATTCTCAACGACAAAGCCCCGGCCGACGCGGTGACGTTGCTCACGCCGAAACTGATCACCCGCGACAATGTCGGCAGCTACAGCGGCTGGTCGAGCAAACACTGAGTCCGTCTGAGGAACCGCGCCATGGTCACCATGGACGATGTGGCAAGCCGCGCCGGGGTGTCGACTTCAACCGTGTCCCATGTGGTGAACGGCACCCGTAAAGTCAGCGCGGCGACGGTGCTGGCGGTGCAGCGTGCGATCCAGGATCTGGGTTATATCCCCAACACCCTGGCGCGCTCGCTGGCCCGTTCCAGCACCAGCACCATTGGCGTGGCGATTTCGGCGCTGTCCAATCACTACTTCAGCGAGACCGTGCACGCGATTGAAACCGAGTGCGCCAAGCACGGCTATATGATGCTGTTTGTCGACACCCACGATGACCCGCAGCAAGAGTTGCGGGTAGTGACGGCGCTGCATCATCGGCGTGTCGACGGTATTGTGCTGGCCCCGTCGAATGAGTCCCTGGCCCTGGATTACCTGCGTGCCAACCAGATTCCGGCGGTGCTGGTGGATCGGATGATGAGCGCGCAATTTGATCAGATCGGGGTGGAAAACGCGCGGTCCACGCAAACCTTGATCGAACACCTGATAAGCCACGGACATAGCCGTATCGGCTTTATCGCCGGGCGTGCGGGGTTCAGTACCACGGATGAGCGGGTGGCCGGCTACACGGCGGCGTTGCAGGCGGCGGGGTTGGCAGTTGATCCGCAGCTGTTGGTAAACGGCGGTTCCAGCACCGAGCCGGCTCGTCAGGCCACGGTGCAACTGTTGGGCCTGGAGTCGCCACCGACGGCGATTATGGCCGGTAATAACTTGATGACCCTGGGCGCGATGCACGCTCTGCGTGATGCGCACCTGGAGGTCCCGGCGCAGATGGCGTTGGTGGGGTTTGATGATTTTGATTGGGCAGACTTTTTCGTGCCGCGCTTGACCCTGATCGCCCAGCCTGTGCAGGCGTTGGGTGCCCAGGCGGTCAATCTACTGCTGCAACGCATGGCGTCGCCCGCTGCGCCCACCCAGTGTGTGCGCCTGGCACCAACCCTGCGAATACGCAATTCCTGTGGCTGCCACTGATTGGAATCACATACGTATGAACAGTCCGGTTTCCTTGGGCATCGATCTCGGCACCTCTGAACTCAAAGCCATCCTGATGGACCTCGACGGCAACGTCCTGGCCCATGCCGGCGTGCGCCTGAGCGTTTCAAGACGCCACAGCGGCTGGTCAGAGCAGGCGCCGCAGGATTGGTGGCAAGCCTGTGTGCAGGCACTTGGCCAGCTGCGCAGCCATCCGGCGTATGCCGATGTGGCCTGTATCGGCCTGTCCGGGCAGATGCACGGCGCGGTGCTGTTGGGTGCGGACGACCGGGTGCTGTATCCGGCCATCCTGTGGGATGACTCCCGCGCCGTGGCCGAGGCAGAACGCCTGGGCGCGGATTTCGCCGATGTCACCGGCAGCCTGCCGATGGCCGGGCTTACCGCGCCGAAGTTGCTGTGGCTGCAGGAGCATGAACCAGAGGTGTTCAAGGCCATCGACTGCGTGTTGTCGCCCAAGGATTACCTGCGGTTGTGTCTGACTGGCGAGCGCATCAGCGAGATGTCCGACGCCGCCGGTACGCTGTGGCTGGATGTGGCCCGACGCGAGTGGTTCACGCCGATGCTGCGCGCCACCGGCCTGGCGCCGTGGCAGATGCCTCGACTGGTTGAAGGCGGCGCGCCAAGCGCGCGGTTGACCGCGACGCAGCTGGGGCTTTCGCCCGAGGTAGTGATCGCCGGCGGTGGCGGCGATAACCCGGTGGCGGCGGTGGGCATCGGTGCGGTCCATGCCGGGGACGGTTTCATCACCTTGGGCACCAGCGCGGCGATTGTGGCGATCACCGACCACGCCGCCGGCAACCCGGCCAGCGCGGTACATAGCTTCTGCCATGCGCTACCGGATCGCTGGTACACCATGGGCGCCATGCTCGCCGGTGCCAGTTGCTTGCGCTGGGTCACGCGGTTGACCGGGATGGCGGATGAGCAAACCTTGCTAGCGCAGGTCCAGGCGCAATTACCGATCGAACAGGCCGTGCCGCTGCACACGCCGTTGTTCCTGCCGTACCTGGCCGGCGAACGCACGCCGCACAACGACCCCTTGTTGCGCGGCGGCTTTATGGGGCTGGGGCATGACTGCACACCGGCGATGCTCGGCTATGCGGTGATGGAGGGCGTCGGCTTCGGCCTGCTGGATGCGCTGCACGCGGTGCAATCGGCGGGCGCACAGGTCGGCGCCTGCGCTTTGGTAGGCGGCGGCGCGCGCAGCGCATATTGGGCGCAGTTGCTGGCCAATATCCTGCAACGGGAGATCTACACGTTGCACGGCAGTGAACTGAGCGCCTGCATCGGCGCGGCGAAACTCGGGTTCATGGCGGTGGGCGAGGGCGCAGACTTGCTGGCAGCAGGTATGCCGATCAAGGCGCGCTACTTGCCGGATGCGACGCAGCGGGCGGTGCTGGATGAGCGTTATCGGCGGTTTCAGGGATTGTTGGAGGCGGCGAAAGGGTTGCGGGCCTGAGCAATCAGAGCTTGCCGTCCAGAAAGCTGATCAGTCGCGACTTCGTGATAGCGCCGATTTGCGTCCCTTCTACATGACCGCCACTGAACAGCATCAGCGTAGGAATGCTACGTATGCCATATGTTTGCGGCGTGGCTGGATTCTCGTCGACATTGAGTGTGGCAACCTGCAACCGATCTGCGTATTCCTCGGCGATCTGTTCGATAGACACCGCAAGCATTTTGCACGGGCCGCACCATTCGGCCCAGAAGTCGACCAGTACAGGTTTGGTGCTGTGGATGACGTCGTCCTCGAACGAAGCGTCAGTGATGGCTTTGATCTGACTCATAAATGCCTCCTGTGGTCTTTGAACAGCATCAGCGTGGGCACCTCGTGCACCCCGTACCGGGCCGGTGTGACGCAATGGTCGTCGACATTCAGCGTCACAATGGTCAAGCGGCCCAGGTAATCCTCAGCCATTTGTTCGAGGTAGGGCAGATGGCCGCAGCTATTGTTCCAGTAATACACCAACACTGGGCCTAGGGCCTGCAACACCTGCCTATCGAAATTGGCATCGCTGACTTCTTTGATAAGTGAGCGCGTCATGGGCAACCCTCCAGCCACAGCACCGACGCTAACGCAACGAAGCGGCGAAGGCACCTGTGAAAAATGACAGGGGGTTAGATCGATTGGCGATAGCCCAAGGCGGTGCCTGTATGAGCGGGGTTGCGCCGCACTGGGCCGCGAGGCGGCCCGCGATCAAACTGCGGCGCAGTGTCAGAGCGAATGGGGACAGCCGGTTCCAGGGCTGCTTGTGCAGCCCGGCGCGGGGCAAGCCCGCTCACCACAAAACAGTGTTAGCCGTTGACGAAGTGCAACAGCGTCAGTGCGTGCCCTGATAGATAAGTTTGTCCGGGTTGAAGTGTTCGACCACGCTGCCGGGTTGCGGCAAGCCCAGAATGTGGCCCTTGATCTTGCCCACCACATGCATTTCACACGGCTTGCAGTCGAATTTCAGGGTCAGCACTTCGTCGCCGTGGATCAGTTGCATCGGCGCCACCTTGGTCTTCACGCCCGTGACGCCCTTGGCCTGTTTAGGGCACAGGTTGAACGAGAAGCGCAGGCAGTGCTTGGTGATCATCACTGGCACTTCGCCGGTTTCTTCATGGGCTTCGAAGGCCGCGTCGATTAACTTCACCCCGTGGCGGTGGTAGAAGTCGCGGGCTTTCTGGTTGTAGACGTTGGCCAGGAACGACAGGTGCGCTTCCGGATAGACCGGCGGCGGTGTGGTTTCGGCCTTGCGCCCACCACGGGGGTGCGCCGCGACCCGGGCGGCGGTCAGCGCTTCGATGACTTCGCGGCGCAGTGCCTTGAGCTGCGAGTTGGGGATGAAGAACGCCTGCGGCGCATCCAGCTCGATGGCAGTGGCGTGGTATTCGGTGGTGCCCAGTTGGCCGAGCAAGTCGCGCAAGGTATCCAGCGCCTGTTCCGGTTTGTTGGCCACGCCGAACGGGCCGGGCAGGGTGACGCTGGCGCTGATGCCTTCCTCGCTGGTAGCGGTGACGTGCAACTGCTCTTCACGCAAACGCGCGACCCACGCAAGGCCGATACGGCGCTCGGCCGAGGTCTTGAGCAGCGCCTGCTGCCAGTTGTGGTCGAGGTTGCGGTTCAGCGGATGGTTGGGGCGCAGTTGGTGCAGGCCGGCGGGCATTTCATTCGGCTCAACGCGATAGCGGTAGCGCTTCTGGCCGTCTTCCTCGAACTCGCCCTTGGGCTCGGCGATGTTGGCGCGGAACCCCACCACTTCACGCTTGACCAGCACGTTCAGGCCATCGCCATTGGACAGCGGCTCATGGGTGACTACCTGCAGGTCGCGCTTGCCGGTTTTTTCCACCACACCCACCGGCAGGCCGGTGAAGGTCGGCGTGTCGAAAGCGCCGATGTCGATCTTGCGCTCGCTGACAAAGTAGTCGGTGCTGCCGCGGTGGAAGGTTTTTTCCGGGTCGGGCAGGAAGAAATGCGCGGTGCGACCGCTGGAAGCACGGGCCAGGTCCGGACGATCTTCGAGAATGTCGTCCAGGCGCTGGCGGTAATAGGCGGTGATGTTCTTCACATAGCCCATGTCCTTGTAACGGCCTTCGATCTTGAACGAACGCACACCGGCCTCTACCAGCGCACGCAGGTTGGCGCTCTGGTTGTTGTCTTTCATCGACAGCAGGTGTTTTTCAAAGGCCACGACGCGCCCCTGATCGTCCTTCAAGGTGTACGGCAGGCGGCACGCTTGGGAGCAATCGCCGCGGTTGGCGCTGCGGCCGTTCTGCGCGTGGGAGATATTGCACTGCCCGGAAAACGCCACGCACAGTGCGCCATGAATGAAGAACTCGATGGCGGCATCGGTCTCGTCGGCGATGGTGCGGATTTCCTGCAGGTTCAGCTCACGGGCCAATACCAGTTGGGAGAACCCGGCCTGATCGAGAAACTTGGCGCGGGCCAGGGTGCGGATATCGGTCTGGGTACTGGCATGCAGCTCGATGGGCGGGATATCCAGCTCCATCACCCCCAGGTCCTGCACGATCAGCGCGTCGACACCGGCGTCGTAGAGCTGATGGATCAGCTTGCGCGCCGGCTCCAGCTCGTTGTCATGCAGGATGGTATTGATGGTGGTGAACACCCGGGCGTGGTAACGGCGGGCGAACTCGACCAGTTGAGCGATATCGCTCACTTCGTTACACGCGTTGTGGCGCGCGCCGAAGCTGGGGCCGCCGATATAGATGGCGTCGGCGCCGTGCAGGATGGCCTCGCGGGCGATGGCTACATCGCGGGCAGGGCTGAGCAATTCCAGGTGATGCTTGGGCAAGGACATAGTTTTTTTAGTCAGGCTTGTCACGGTTGAGGCGCGC
The DNA here is from genome assembly GCF_042610415.1 of Pseudomonas sp. MD330_10. Taxonomy (NCBI): domain Bacteria; kingdom Pseudomonadati; phylum Pseudomonadota; class Gammaproteobacteria; order Pseudomonadales; family Pseudomonadaceae; genus Pseudomonas; species Pseudomonas sp. MD330_10. The sequence continues at coordinate 193,535 of NZ_JBHGZU010000003.1, read as the reverse complement.
ATTGTAGCCGTGAAATGCCTGACCGGCATCACTTCAGGCCTTGGCCGCCATCGCGGTGACTTCCACGCGCATGCCTTCAACCGCCAGTGCCGCCACGCCAACCGCCGCGCGCACGGGCCAGGGCTTGGCGAAAAAGCGTTTGTAGACCTCGTTGAAGGCCGCGCGATCGGCCATATCCGTCAGATAAATGGTCAGGTGCATCACCCGATCCATGGAACTGCCGGCTTTTTCCAGGGCGACTTTCAGCGCTTGCAGCGTGCATTCGCTTTGCAGGGTGATATCCCCCAGTTCCAGGCTGCCGTCGGCGCGGGTCGGGATCTGGGTCGACACCAGGATGCCGTTGAAGCCGACAACGTCGGAAGAAATGGACTCGGCATCCGGGTCCGGAGTGTAGGACAGATCGTGGTTGGCCATGGGCACCTCTGGTGGGCAAAAACACAAAGGCGCCATGGTCCTCGAAATCATTGGCCAGGGCAAACCGAGGGCTATGGCAATACGCTTTTTTGACGCCAGAAAATAAAAATTAAAGCCGCGTAAAGTCGCTAAAACTGGAGCCGATAGCTACTTTAGAAGCAGGTTCTCCGTACGGCAGAGGGTTCGTCATGTTCAATAACGCATTAAAAACAGAACTGGCGGCCAGGAAGGCCGAAGTCACCGAATACAAAGGGCTGAACGCCGCGTTGGAACGCTCAATGGCGGTGGTCGAATTCGACCTGAACGGCAAGGTGCTGCGGGCCAACGATAACTTTATGAAAACCATGGGTTATAGCGCCGATCAACTGGCCAACAAATCCCATCGCGACTTTTGTTTGCCTGCACTCACCAGCAGCCCGGCCTACAGTGAATTCTGGGCGGATCTGCGCGCCGGCAAATTCGTCTCGGGCACCTTCAAACGGGTGGGTTCCAACGGCAAAACCGTCTGGTTGGAGGCCAGCTACAACCCGGTGTTGGATGAACGTGGCCAAGTGCTGAAAGTCGTCAAGTACGCCTTGGACGTTACCAGCAAGGTCGAGCAGGAGGCCGCAACCCGCAGCAAACTCGCGGCGCTGGACCGGGCCATGGCGGTGATCGAGTTTGATTTGAGCGGCCACGTACTCGATGCCAATCCCAATTTCCTCAATGTCATGGGCTACTCCCTTGCCGAGCTCAAGGGCAAGCATCATCGCATGTTCTGCGAACCGAGCCTGGTCAACAGTGGCGAATACGCCGACTTCTGGCGTCGCTTGAACAACGGTGAATTTTTCACTGGGCAATTCAAACGCATCGGCAAACATGGCCGCCCAGTGTGGCTGGAAGCCAGTTATAACCCGGTCTATGACATCGACGGCACGCTGCTGAAAATCGTCAAGTTCGCCAGCGATATCACCGAACGCGTGGAAAAATTCGAGGAAGACTCGCGCGGCGCCTCGCGTGCCTACCATATCTCGTCGGAAACCGAGCGGTTTGCCGAACACGGCACTCAGGTTATCCACGACACCGCCACGGAAATGCGCCGGATTGCCGAAAACATCGGCGCCTCCGCGCGATTGGTGGGGCAGTTGGGTGATCGTTCGGAGCAGATCACCGCCATCGTCAATACCATCCGCGGCATTGCCGACCAGACCAACCTATTGGCCCTCAACGCGGCCATCGAAGCGGCGCGCGCCGGTGACCAGGGTCGCGGCTTTGCGGTGGTGGCCGATGAGGTTCGCCAGTTGGCCGGTCGCACCAGCCGTTCCACGGCGGAAATCGCCGAGATGATCGGCATGATCCTGTCGGAAACCCGCGACGCGGTGAGCAGCATGAATGCCACCCAGGAGGGCGCGCAGCGTGGCGTCAACCTGGCGGATCAGGCGGGTTCGGTGATTCTGCAGATACGCACCAGCACCAGCGATGCCGTGAAGGCGGTGAGTATGTTTGCGTCGAAGCTGGATGAATCGGAAGTAATTCCGAAAACTGCGGTGGGCTGGGTTGGCTGACCGAGGGACAGACCCGCGTGGGAGGAGGGGGGCAGCCCCCTCGATCCACCGGGTAGTTACTCTTTTACGTCCATGAATTCTTTGGCCCAGGCTACGTAGCTCTCGGGCAACGTATAGGTGTGGGTCAACTCGGTGGCACTGAGGTTCGAAGTGCTGTGGGTCAGCTGGCGTTGGGCGCGCAGGCTGTCGTAGGTCGCCTTGATCGCCGCGAAGTACGCGCCATGGCCGGCCACGATGACCCGCACACCCAGACTGGCCAGGCGTTGCGCGTCGTTGAGTTTGGGATTGCCGTAGGTCACCAGCATCAACGGCACCGTGAGGTTTTCCGCAATTTTCTCCAAGTGCTCGAAGTCGCTGACGCCCACCATGCAGATGCCATCGGCACCGGCTTTCTGATAGGCCAGGGTGCGTTCGATCACCGCTTCGGTCGGTAATACGCCGGCGTTGGTGCGGGCAATGATCGACAGCTCTGGGTCAACCCGCGCTTCCAGCGCCGCGCGAACTTTACCGATACCTTCGTCTATGGAAATCAAATCCGTGGACTTGCGCCCGAATTGCGCCGGCAGCAGCGTGTCTTCGATGGTCAGCGCGGCGACGCCGGCACGTTCCAGTTCTTCAACGGTGCGCATCACATTCAGCGCATTGCCGTAACCGTGATCGGCATCGGCAATAAAGGGCAACTGCGCGACACGACCGATGCGGGTGGCTTGCTCAACGAACTCACTCAGCGTGATCAACGCAAAATCGGGGGCCGCCAGAACCTGCAACGAGGCCACGGAGCCGCCCAGGATACCGACCTCGAAACCCAGGTCGGCGGCAATCCTTGCCGACATCGGATCAAACACGGAAGCGGTTTCAACGCACGCAGGCGTTGCCAACAATTCACGAAAATTAACGCGCAAGGCTGAGTGGGACTTTTTTGGCATGATCTTTCCTGGTTGGGGCCATTGACGACATACGATCAATGCCTATTGGTAGACGTGTGAGACTACCACGTAGGAAAACGCGGGATTATGACGTTTGAGAATGGGGTATGCGGGAAGCACATAGGACGGGGTTGATGATTTAGATAGAAGACCCCGACATATAATTGAACAAGTGGGCGATGTTAGATGTTCATAAATCGTCGCTGGCCTCGTAGCCTATAGCCTGCGTAAATGCCGATGATTCGGTACGTACACTGGTGGCCGAGAAGGGCAACGTCCATATCGAAGCGCTGGACCAGGGCAAGGGCCATGTGATCGTGACCCTGTCCTCTAAGGGGCGCGGCGCAAATGATTATGACGAGGTCACACGGTACCTGGCCGATGGGCAAACATGGGCATACTCCGCAGACCACTTAAGTGATAGTGATCGTGCTATCCGCATTCACGCAGTGAACTTGAACGGCAGAAGCGGGAACCCGTTCGATTATCGAACCCTGAATTCAATGGCTCAGGTACATGGGCTGAATGGGGCGTGCACCGGCTTCAATCGAGCAGGCGACTGACCTCACGCAGACGCGCGTCGTTCAGGTTCCCCGTCGACGCCAGCAGATTGAGCTGCGCGAGCAGAATCGCGTAGCGTTGCTGGGCCAAACGTTGCTGGGTGTCCGTGACTTTCTGCTGTGCGTCCAGTACCTCCGTGTTGATGCGCGCACCGGCCTCGAAGCCGTGGGTCACCGACGTGAGGTTGACCTGGCTGGATTTCAGCGCCTGTTTGAGCGCCTGGTATTGGCTCATGCCGCTGGTCACTTGCAGGTAGGCCTGGCGGGCCATCAGCCCGGCGCTGCGGCGCGCATCTTCGAGTTCATCCAGGGCTTTGCTCTGCAACGCATGGGCTTCGCGCACGCGGCTGCTGGTACGGCCGCCGCCATACAGTGGCACGCTCAGTTTGACCCCGACCACCGTCTGGTTATAACGATTCTCCGGCAGGGTGATGTCGTACACATCGCCGCCGACCGAGGCAAAACGGCCATGGGCGGCGATCAGGTCAAGGGTCGGCAAGTGGCCGGCTTGTTCCTTGTCGATGTCCATTTCGGCCAGGCGCTGGGCAATCTGCGCCCGCTGCACGGCGAGGTTGCCTTGTTGTGCGGTGGTGGCCCAGGCGCCGATCGCGGCGGGCACCGGAGCGCTGAACTGTGGCTCCTTGCCCGACCATGGGCGCGCCTGGGCGGCGGTCAATTGGGTGAGGGCTTCGGTGGCGATATCCAGCGCGCCGCGTGCGGCGATTTGCTCGGCGAAGGCCTGGTCGTATTTGGCCTGAACCTGTTCGAGCGCGTTGTGGGTGCTGGCGCCGTCGGCCAACAAACGCCGGGTGCGGTCCTGGCTCTCCTGCAGGGTTTGCAACTGTTGCGTGCGGGTGTTCAGCAGTTCCTGGTTAAGCAGTACGTTGAAGTAGGCGCGGGCGACACGCAGCATCAGGTCCTGGCGCGCCTGTTCGGTCTGCACCTCGCTGGCGCTGATCATCAGTTTGCTTTGGTCGTGGGCAACCACACTCTGCCAGCGCAACAGCGGTTGGGTGAGAACCACGGCATAGGCGTTGGTGTTATTGCGGTTGCGATGGTAGTCGGACGAATCCTCGGCATCGACCCACGCCGCGCCGCCGGTGACCGACAGGTCCGGTAACAGGTTGGCACGGCTTTGCGGTTCTTTTTCCGCGGTGGCCAATTGTTGCGCCTGTGCGGCGGCGAACTTCATGTCGTGGGTCAGCGCCTTCTGGTACAGCTGGTACAAGTCTTCCGCCGCCGCATTGGCCGGGCAGCAGGCGAGGCTGAGGCCGCACAGGAAAGTGAGCAGTGTGATCGGGTCGAGATGCAGCCCTGGAATACGCAAGGGGATGTGCTCCACTGGAGAAGTTATCGGCTGAGGGTGCTTCTGCGCATCATCAGCACCATGGGAATGCCGATGGCCATGACCGCGCCCAATGTGCCGAACAGCATGCTGAAGGCCAGCATTTGCGCTTGTTCACGCGCTTGCAGGTAAGGCATCAGGGCCAAGGCTTGTTGATGGCTTGCAAGGTTCAGGGACAGAAACAGCGGGTTGGATTCCACGCCGCCCCAGCCACTGGCAACCAGGCTGGACTCGGTCACATGCTCGGACAGCAGGCGATAGCGCTCCCACGAGAACCGCGTGAGCAGGGTCGCGGCAATGGCGATGCCGACGCTGCCGCCCAGCTGGCGCATCAGGTTGAGCACGCCCGAAGCGCCCGAGATCAACGTCAGCGGCAGACGGCGCATGGCCAGGTTGGTCAGCGGTACGAAGATCATGCCCAGGCCCAGGCCGCGAATCACCAGGGGCCAATAGAGCGTGTCCGGGTTGCTGTCGAGGGTGAACCGGGTGTGCAGGAACATCGCATAGCAGTACATGACGATGCCCAAGGTCACGAACACGCGCTCGTCGATCTTGTTTTCCTGGGACAGCTTGCCGATCACCAAGGTGCTGATGGCACTGGCCACCGCCCCGGGGAAAATCACCAGCCCGCTCTGGTACGCGCTCTGTGCCAGCAACGTCTGCAAAAACAGCGGCACCATGAATAACGTGCTGTACAGCCCGAAACCCACGCAAAACGCGCAGATGCAGCCCATCACAAACTCGCGGTTCTGAAACAGCGCCACATTGACGATCGGGTTGGTCGCGCGCCGTTCCCACCAGAAGAACCCCGCCAGGCTGAAGCTGCTGAGCAACAGGCAGGCAACCGTCCAGTTCGATTCCATCCAGTCCCAATGCTCGCCGCGCTCCAGCAGGATCTGCAGGCTGCCGACGCCCAGGGCCAGCAGGCAGAAGCCGCTGTAGTCGACGCTGCTGGGTTTGCTTTCATTGGCGGAGTCGCCGATGCACAGCCAGCACAGCAGCAGGGCCACAGCACCGATAGGCAGATTGATCAGGAATATCCAGTGCCAGGACAAGGTGTCGATCAGATAGCCGCCGACCGTGGGGCCCAACGTCGGCCCCATCATCACGCCAACGCCGTACAAGGCCATGCCGCTGCTGACCTTCTCCTTGGGGAATACGTCGTAAATAATTGCCTGTGAAATCCCCAGCAACCCGCCGCCCGCCAAGCCTTGCAGTACGCGGAATGCCACCAGTTGCCAGAGTTCGGCGGAAAAGGCGCAGCCCACGGATGCCAGCACGAACAGCGCCGTGGAGACCAGGTAATAAGTGCGCCGCCCGAACCAGGCCGACAGCCAGCCGCTGACCGGCAGGATCACTACGTTGGCCACCACGTAGCCAGTGGACACCCAGGAGATTTCATCGACCGACGCCCCGTAGGTGCCCATCAGGCTGGGAATCGCCACGTTGACGATGGTCACGTCGAGCAGTTCCATCATCGACACCAGCGTCACGGTCAGCGCAATCAGATACGGCGACTTCATAACGTGTGGCTGCCGTGCTGTTGCGTGGCGACTTCGACGAAGGCGCTCATGCCGGGGCTCAACAAGGCTTTGTAGTCATCCGGCACGTCTTTGAGGGCAATCCTGACCTGCACGCGCTGCACCACCTTGGTGAAGTTGCCGGTGGCGTTCTCTTGGGGCAGCAGTGAAAACTTTGCGCCGGTAGCCGGTGCGAGGCTCTCGACTACCCCGTCGAAAGCCTGCCCGGGAAACGCATCCACAGTGACCTTGGCCAATTGGCCGACCCGCACGCGCCCGACCTGGGTTTCCTTGAAGTTGGCGGTAATCCACAGCGGGTCGGTGGCAATCAGGCTCAACAGCTTCTGCCCGGCGACCACGAATTGGCCCGGCTCGACTTCTTTTTTCGAGACGATGCTGCGCACCGGCGCGGTCTGACGAGTGTCGTGCAGCTTGATCCGGGCCTGTTCAAGTTCGGCTTGCGCCGCCGCGATCCGGTAGTCCTGCACTTTCAGTTCGGCTTTGTTGGCCAAGGTGCTTTGCGCGGCAGCCTGGGCATTGCCGCGTGCCGCTTCCTGGGCGTGGCTCAGGGCGTCGAAACGCGCCTTGGCCACCTCGACATCCTGGGTGCTCAACACACCTTGGGCGCCCAGGCGGCGGGCGCGCCCGTAATCGTTGCGCGCCTGCTCCAGATTGGCGCTCGATTGTGCCAGCGCCGCTTGCGCCGCCTGGCGCATTGCGACCGCGCCGAGGACCTGGCTGTCCAACGCACCCGGACCGCCGCCGCGCCCTGCGGCGGCAAGCAACGCCTGCCATTGCGCCTCACGCTGCTCGACCTGGTATTGATATTCGCTGTCGCGGATCTGAAACAGCAGATCACCGCTTTGCACCGTGACGTTGTCTGTCACCGGCACGCTCATCACCACGCCCGAGAGCTTGGCGCGCACCGGAATGATCACGCCATCGAGCTCGGCGTTATCGGTACTCACGTACGCGTTGGAATACTGCCAACGCTGCCAGCCGAGCAGCAGTAACCCACCGACCACAACGCCGCACAGTGTCAGTTTTATCAATTTACCTTTGGTCATGTCCTGCTCCCTGTGGTCATGCGAGGCTTAGGCACTCAGGGCGGTCCGTGGCGTGTTGCGCTTTGTGCTGCAGGAAGTGATGCACGCCATCCCACAAATCGATGCGCGATTTGATCGCGGTCTTGGCGCTTTCGACCATGTGCTGGTGTTGCACAGGGGTGGTGACGATTTCAGCGATGATGCGTTTAGCGGCCGGGCCGTGATCGTCGCCATCCATTTCGATGTGGCGCTTCAAGTAATAGGTGAGCATCGGCACCTCGGTTTCGCTGACCGACCATTGCGACAGCAGGCGTCCGAACATGTCGGGGATGATGTCTTCACGGCCAAAGAAGAAGTACGCCAACACCGCTTCGGTGGTGCCGTGTTGCGCCACATCGAGCGTCTGGCACATGAACACTTTGGCCGCCAATGGGATATCGCGGTCGCTGAGGGCCTTGGCCAGCGGTTCCTTGGCCTGGATGGCCGCGAGGAAACGGCGGAATACCGAGCTGTCGGCGCCGATTTCATCCATGGCGGTCAGGTACAGGTCCAGGTGGCTGATAAAGCCGCCATTGGGGTGTTCGTCGGTTTCTTCCCCGACCACGATTTCATTGATCAAGCGCGCAGCCGTGATATGCGTTGGCGGTACCCACGGCAACTCCACACAGGTGAGGTCGCGCTGGATGCGCTTGAGCAGGGTCATGAAGTCCCATACGGCAAACACATGAAATTCCATCAGTGTGCGTACATCTTCAACGGTGCGGATATTGGCGAAAAGCGGATGGCCGAATAACTGGGCGCGCTCGGTTTCAATGTGGCGGTCGATATCAAAAGGCATAGCAGCTCCTGCGGCCTGATGGTTCAGGCCAAAATCCATGGGGAAAGTAAGGACCGTTCAGTCGTTCAGCGTGTCGCCACGGTAAGGATGGCGACCGGAGGCGTACTTGAAGGACGGTATGAAGCGTGTCTCCAGCAGGTATTGCCGGTCTGCATACCACCCCGCGTCCAGCAGTTGGCGGTGGACCTTGGGCAGGCGCCAGCACGGCACCGCTGGATAAAAGTGATGTTCCAGGTGAAAGTTCGCGCCGGCGTGCAGCCAGGTGCTCAGGCGCGAGGTGCGCGAGCGGGCAGGGGGCTGGTCATGGCCCTCGCTGAAGGCATGTTCCTGATAGGCATTAACTGCCGAGAGCAGGAACGCAACCGCCAGGCTCAAGGCAAACCCAAGCAGCAGCCCGTCGATCTGCCACAGGGCGACCGCGTAGACACTCAACCAGCCGACCTGGCACGCGATATTGCAACGCGCCAGTCGTCGCACCTGGGCTGCGCTCAAAGGCGAAGGCAAGGGCGATGGGCTGACCGGCGGGCCGAAAGCCAGGCGCAACGTCGCCTGCAGATAGTTCGAGGTGGCCAACAACCGTGACAGCGCAAGGCGGCTAAACAGGCTCCGATAACGCGAGAAGTGCCGATAATCCGGGTCCTGTTCGCTGTTGCTGTAGCGATGGTGTTGCCAATGGTCGACGAAGTAACCGGTCACGCAGAATCCAGGCAGCAACGAACTGGTGAAAATGCCCAGGTAGCAACTGTGCATAGGCGTGCTGCTCAGGTTGAAATGGAAACCTTCATGCCCGAGGATCGCTTGCAGAAACCACCCGTACCCGGCCAGCACCCAAAGGGGCGAGCACAGCAACACCCACAGGGTGGCGGCCGTGTTCGCCACCCACACAAACAGCGCGAGGGGCAGCAGGAAGAGGCACAAGGCGTAACCGATGATCAACAAGGACTCACCCGACCGGGCCTTGAACAAGGCCCGATCGAGGCGGACCTGAGGCTTGCTGTGGAGTTGTCTGGCCATTGGCAACGCGTTACTCGATCAGTTCAGGTTTGAGCGCGAGGTGCCCGCCGCGGGTCAGCGTGCGCAGGCGCAGGGCGATAAAGGCGTCGACCACACTTGGTGCGATACGCGCGGTGTACATGGCCAGCGTGCCCATAAAGGTCAGCCCGCGGTTGCGCAGGCCGTCTTTTTGGCAGGCGCGAACCAGGCCATCGGCGGCGGCATCGAGTTTCTCTTCGAGAGACAGCAGGGTCCTGTCACCCCACATGAACGTCACCAGGCGCTTGACCGACAAACCCACGCGCTGGGCGGGCAAGTGAATGGCGGTGTCGATAAAGCCCGGGTACACGGTGACCACGTCGAGCTGCCCGCGATATTGCATGCGCAGCACGTCCGAATAAGCACTCAGCGCGCGTTTGCTGGCAGCGTATGCGGCCACATAAGGCGCGTTCACCAGGGCAAACAGCGACGACACGTTGACCACTTTGCCGCGCTTGCGCAGCAACCCCGGCAGGAACCCGGCCACCAGTTGCCATGGCGCGAACAGGTTCACATCCACCGCGCGGGTGACTAAGTCGGTGACGCCGGTTTCGCCGCGTTCCAGGGTCAGGGTGCCGGCGTTATTCACCAGGATATCGATGTCGCCGAAGTCGGTGCTGATGGCGCCAATCACCTGCGCCAGCGCCGTTCGGTCACACAGGTCGACTTGATAAAACCCATCCAGCAACCCGGGCTCTTGTGGCGCAAGAATGTCCAGGCCGATCACGGTGGCGCCCTGTTTTTTCAATGTGCAGGCCGCCGCGTAACCGAGGCCGCGCGCGGTTCCGGTGATCACGACGATTTTTCCGAGCAGGTTCATGGGTGCGCTCCGGCGATGCTGAGGGTTGAGTGGGACAAGTAGGTGTCGAGGTTGCTCGCCATCGAGATCTTCGCCGGCGGGTGAAACTGCAGGCCACGGCAGGCCATCAACCAGTTCGAACTCTGGTTGCTGGTGATAAACGCCATCCCACCGAGCATGGCGTGGGCCTGGTCCGAAAGCTCGGTGAGCAGTTGTTCGATGCCGTAGCGCACCAGCAGCAGGCGGGCCAGCACTTCGGCAGGTCCTGCGGGTTGCGTTCGATATCCAGCGCCGCGCCTTCCAGGGCACTGATCGCCAGTTGCAGCTGAGCCGCCAGCTCCACGCGGTGATGGGGCGTCCAGCGCCCGGCCTCGATCACAGACTCGACCAAACCGGCGCAGACCCCCACGTAGGACGCGCAAATCAACAGCTCGAACCAGATGAAACCGACGGTTTGCACGTCGCCCAACAGGTGTTTGTAGCCGGCGGAAAACAACATGCGTTCGGGCACGAAGACTTCGTTGAGGCGCACCTCGATGCTTTCGGCGGCGGCCAGTGCGCTGTTCTGCCAGAACGGCGACCGCGTGATGCCCGGTGCATTCGCCGGAATCAGTGCGACCATCAGCTCTTCGCCCTCGGCGGTCTGGCGGGTGTAGCTGGCGGTGAGCAAGTCCATCGACTGCCCGAGGCAGCAGGGCTTTTTGCTGCCACTGAGCAATACACCTTCAGGGGTTTGCAGCGCCTGCATGTTCGAATCGAGAATGCCGGCACCCGAGTTGCCTTCGGCAAACCCCGAGGACAGCAGCAAGCGCTTTTGTGCGACCGCCGCCAACAACAAACCTTCGGCACCGCCGCCGTTCTGGGTGAGGGCCAACAGGCTCGCCACGGAAAACTGATGCATGGTGCTGGCCACCGCCAGCGAGGGTGAGCGCGCGCCCAGGGCGATCTGCACATGCACGGCATCAAGGATGCCCGCGCCCAACCCGCCCGCGGCACGGTTGACCAACAGGCCGACCGGCCCTTGTTGCTTGAACAGGGCGATGACTTCGCTAGGCGGCGCTTCGCGTTCGGCGAATGCGATGCTCGCCAGGCGTTCGTCAAAACCTGGGGCGTAGCTGTGCAGCAAGGCACGCGAGCGATTCAACAGTGAAAGGGACATGGTTCAGGCCTTCAAGTAACTCGCCGGGAACAGACCGGTGATGATCGAGTGAATGTTGTCGCGGATGGCTTTGTGGGCCACGGGGTCGAGCATGTCGGCGAGCATCGGCAGGCCCAGGTCAAAGCGCGAGGCGAAGGTGATGACCGCGTCTTTGCCGTCCGGCAGTACTTGCCAGGTTCCGGAGAAGTGATCGACATCGCCGCTCATTTGCTCGAAGTGGATTTCCCGGGTCTGGGTATTGAACGTGTCACGCTCCTGCCACTTGAGAATGCCGCTGTGGAAATTGACTTCCCAGGAAGTGAACGACACCTGCTCGCTGACCTTATTGATCGTGATATTGCGCACCGACTCGCACAGCTCGACGTAGTTGCTGAAGTCGCTGATCACGGCAAAGACTTCATCAGCGCAGGCACTGGGGATATGGGCCAGTACGTTGACTTCTTGCATGGGGGAAACTCCAATCAAAGGGATGGTATTGAGGTGGTCAGCGCGTGGGCGAACCCCTCGATCAACCGATTGCAATCCTGGGCTGTCAGCAGCGGGGAAGGCGTGAGCCTGACGACCCGGTGGTCATTGAGCGAGTGGCACACAATGATTTGCTGTTCGATCAGGGCCATGACCATGTTCGCGGCGACCGAGGCGTCGCTGAATTCAAAGCCCAGCAACAAGCCGGCACTGCGCAACTTGACGCGCTCGGCCAGGCCCCTCTGCTGCAACAGCGCGCTGAAGCGGGCGCGCAGGTCCTGGCCCATCAGCCGGGCACGTTCCACGAGGTCTTCCTGCACCATCACTTGCAACGTGGCCTGCACGGCCGCCATGGCCAGCGGGTTGGCGCCGAAGGTCGAGGTATGCACCGTGGGGTTGCGGTTGAACGGCGCGTAAATTGCCGCGCTGGCGACCATGGCACTGACCGGCACGCAGCCACCGGACAGGCTTTTGCCCACCAGCATGATGTCGGGCACCACCTGTTCCTGGTCGCATGCCCACCAATGGCCGGTACGGCCCATGCCGGACTGGATTTCGTCGATGATCAGCACGGCGCCGTACTGGTCGCACAGTGCGCGGACACGTGTCAGGTAGCCTGGCGGCGCGAGGATCACACCCGCTTCGGCCTGGATCGGTTCGAGAATCACACAGGCCTTGTCCGGCGAAGCGCGCAATTGCTGTTCCAGCGCGGCGCTGTCGCCGAAGGGGACGAACGTGCTTTCACTAAGCAGGCCGCTGAACGGCTCGCGGTAGCTTTCGCGCCCGGTGACGGCGAGTGCGCCGAGGGTCTTGCCGTGGAAGCCGCCGAGGGTCGACAGCGTGCGGCGACAGCCGTTGAGCCGGGCGAGTTTCAGGCCGGCTTCGGTGGCCTCGGCACCTGAGTTGCAAAAGAACACATAGTCCAGGTTGCCAGGGCAATGCGCAGCCAGGGCTTGCGCGGCGAAAGCCTGTTGCGGGTTGAGCAACAGCTTGCTGGCCAGGGCGTTTTGCTGCAGCTGCCGGGTGACGGCCGCCACCACCACCGGGTGGCCGTGGCCGAGGAAAAATACGCCATAGCCGCCGGCATCCAGGTACTTGCGGCCTTGGCTGTCGTAGATATAGACGCCATGGCTGGACTGTTCGATCGGCAAATTCATCAACGACGCGAGGCGCGCATACCCTGAGTTCACGTGCCGGCGGAAGTACTGGTCCACCTGTGCGGCGTCGGCTGCGGGTTCGGTAAGAAGCGGGTTCATGCGACTGACGCCTGTGCGACGGTTGGCATCGGCTGCTTGAGCATGCGCGTCAACGCGCCCAGCTTGGGCGCCAAGTGGTTGAGCGAGAGCAGTAACTCACGGCTGACATCCCGTGCGCTGAACGCCGGCTCGCCGAGTAACTCAGGGAGTGACGTGGGCAGCGGTGTACGCAGGCAGGCATAGCGACACAGCTGGTTGGCGCGGCCCAGCGCGGCCTGGATATTGCCGGTCAGTGCCGGGAGGAACACTGGGCGGATCAGCCGCTCATAAATATCCGGCGCCATGCAGCGCGGCCGGGTGAAGGCTTGGGCTTGGGCTTCCATGGAATGGCACATCAGGTCCAACAGGCCGTTGAGATCAAGCGCCTGCGGGCCACTGGTGAGAAAGTAGTCTGCGCCGATCAAGCGCTGGCGCAACGCGTTGGCAATCGCCCGCGCCGCCACGTCACGGGCGATCAAGTCGATATACCCGGCAGGCGGGCAGGGCACGATAGGCAGCACGCCGGACATCATCAGCCCCATGGTCATATGAAACCCCTGGAAGCTGGGCATGTGCCCGCTGTCCGAGTCGCCGATGATGATGGAGGGACGAAAGATCGAAACATCGATACCCGCTGAGCGCACCAGCGTTTCAGCCTGGCGCTTGGCGACTTCGTAAGGCGTTTCTGCTTGCACGCCTTCGTAGTAGTCGCACGGATGGGTGAAGGCGGTGCTGATGTGGTAAAGCGGCACGTTGGCTTGCTGGACAAAGTTCACGACGTTTTCGGTGCCGAGGTAGTTCACCGAAAAAATCTGGTCGATATCGCCATCCATGCGGGTCACCGCTGCGGCGTGGATCACCCAATCGACACGCTTGAGCAGCGCTTCATAATCGCCGACGTCCAGCCCCAGTCGCGGGCTGCATATATCGCCCTTGAGCACCTCCACTCGCGGGTGGCAAATGCGGCTTTTACGCGCCAGGCATACCAGGTCAAAGTCCTCTGCCAGGCAGTCGATCAGTGATTCACCGAGTACGCCTGAGCCCCCCGTGAGAAGGACGGTTAATTTTTGCTGTTCTGACATGTAGGACGCTTCCTGCGGACTCATCGAAAGAATTAACGGTGCGTTCCGCCAAATCCCGGGCACGGATACCCCTGGCGAACACTCTTGCATTCACTGTCGGTAGCGCTGAGGTGCTGTGTGAGGCCGGCAATCAGCGCTTATCGTTTTCGCGAATAAGATGCGATCGATATTGGCTTTTTGATATCAATGCGTCTTGAACGAAACGCTTGTCTTTCGCAAAACCCTGGCAGCGGTGCGGGGCGTCATGCCAATCATGCGGCGCATGATGCGGGCCAAGTGCGCCTGGTCGGAAAAGCCGCCATCGGCGGCGGCATCCGACAAGGTGGAACCGTCAGCGAGGGATTTGGACGCGCGCTCGAGTTTGTTCCAGATGATCCATTGGGACAGCGACACGCCCATCTGGTGCGTGGCGACATAGCGCAAGCGCGGGCTGGACAGGCCGACCGCACTCGCGGCGCGGCTGACGGAGCCCGGACCGTCGCGGTCCAGGCGCAGAATGTTCAAGGCCTTGTAGAGGCGTTGGTCGATGGGCGACGTAATCGCCAACAAGCGCCCCAGCGCTTCCACAAACTGAGACAGGGAGCTGGAGTGGTGAAAGCACTCGAGCAGTTCGTCACTGGCCAGGGCGATGCCATTGTCTTGCAGCAACGCGTTGAGCGCACGCCCCAACGGGGTATCCGGGTTGACGTAGACAAAGGCCACCGGATGAATTTCGGGCACGGCGCGGTGCTCGACATTGGGCCCGATGATCGCGCCGGCCGCGCGGATCGACTGGCCTGGCAGCTCCAGGGTGACGGGCTGGTGTACGCCGATGCACAGCTGAATGGCAACATGGGAGTGGGCAGTGTTCTGATCCGCGCGGCCAATGTAGCCGGCCCATGAATCACCAAAGGTAACGTTGCCATCCCACATGTAAGGTCTTCCTGACTCAGAGGGTGAATTTTCCGTGTGCAGGGTAGGCCTGCGCCGGCCTTGATTCAAGCATCGGGCAGCGGGTTATACCTGCAACGCGGCGCGCATGCCCGCCAATTTGATGCAGGTTTCGTCGTATTCGCTGGCAGGGTCGGAGTGTTCGACGATGCCACAGCCGGCAAATAGACGGGCTTGGTTGTCGTTGAGCAAGGCGCTGCGCAAACCGACGATGAATTCGCCGTTGCCGTGGGCATCCAGCCAGCCTAACGGCGCCGCGTACCAGCCACGGTCAAAGCCCTCGAATTGGCGAATATGCTCCAGCGCCTGGCCGCGTTCATGGCCGCCGACGGCGGGCGTCGGGTGCAGGACTGCGACCATGTCCAGCAAACTGCTCTGCGGGCGCAGTGCGCCTTCGATCAGCGTCGCCAAGTGCTGCACGCGGCTGAGCCGCTTGATGTGCGGCGCAGGGGGAACGTGCAACGGCCGTACCCAGGGCGCCAGGTCACGCTGAATGATCTGCACCACCACGGCATGCTCATGCTGGTTCTTCTGGCAGCCGAGCAGCGTTTGCGCCAGTTGCGCATCCTGCTCCGGGCAGGGATCGCGCCGGGCTGTGCCCGCCAGCGCCAGGGTTTGCAGGTGACCGTTGTGCAGCTTGACCAGGCGCTCTGGGGAGGCGCCGATAAAACACGCGTGGTGGCGTCGAAACGCGAACAAGTACGCCGTGGGGTCATTGATTGCCAGGGCAGCCAAGGTGCGCCCGGCACTGATAGGCCGGGAAAATTCGCTGACCACTTCCCGCGCCAGCACCACCTTGTTCAACGCGGTGTCGCGCAACACGTCCAGGGCATGCGCGACTTTGCTTTCCCAGCAGGCCCGCGGCAGGCTCTGGTCGCGGGTGTGCTGCCGTGCAGCCGTCGGGGGCGCGCCGCTGACGTAGCGATCCATCAGCGTGTTCCACTCCTTCAGTACGTGCTCGCAACAGCAACGTGCCGCATCGCTGGGCGCGACGCGCTGTTGGCACACCAGCCAACAGTCTGCACCGTCGCGCACCAGCAATAGCGTCATCAGCCACAGGGACGCATCGCCAAAACCCTGCCAGGCGGGGCTGGCCTTGACCTGATGATCGAACCGAAAGCCGCCGCACACCGAAGGCGCCAGCGGGCCGTGTATCACCGCGCTTTGCAGCCAGTGTCGCCATTGCGCATCGACCGAGGCAAAACGCTGAGGGCCCGCGCTGCTCAGTTCCGCCGCCACCCCCCAGCCGAACAGGATTTTGTCGTCTTCCGGCGCCCGCCAGAACAGGCACTCGGCGCCAGGTTGGTCGACGCTGCCAAACAGTGCCAGCAAGTCCAGCGGGGCGATCCTCATCGAGTAACTGGCCAACACCGGCTCACCTTGTTCGACGGCACGCCGCTGGGCGTGCTCGAACACCTCGGTCAACCCCTCGGCATGGGCGTGCAACTGTGCAAAGGCCCTCATGCCAGCGTTCTCATCGCGCGCCAGTGCAACACTTGCTGGCCGATGTACCAATGGATGATCTGGGCAAACAGGGTTTCGACGAAGTGCGGGTCCAGCCCGGCCTGCTCGGCCCACTCGCGGCGTTGCGGGAGCATCTGGGCAACGCGTTCGGGCGCGGCGATGCTGCTTTCGGTCGGCTTGAAGCGCGCGGCGGCTTTGACGTAAGCCATGCGTTGGCGCATGAGGTCGATGATCTGGTGGTCCAGTGAATCGATGGCGTGACGAATGTCCTGCAGGCCATCACAGGCGTCGGGGGTTTTCATTGACAGGTTTCCTTCAAGGAGGGCGATGGGGTCGACAGCGTCGCGACGATGGCGTCGATGAGTGCCTGGCGCTGCTCGACCAGGTAAAAATGTCCGCCTTGCCAGCGCTGCAGGTGCAGTGGCCGGTGGCTGGCGGCTTGCCAGGCCATGGCTTCATCAAGCTCGATTTCCGGGTCTTGCTCGGGGTAGAACACCCCGATGCGGCTCTTGAGTGGCCGCGGTTGTGCGCAGGTGTAGGTTTCAACGATGCGGTAATCGTTGCGCAAGCCGGGCAGGAACAATTCGCACAGGGCCGGGTTCTCCAGCAACGCATTGGGGCGTTCGGCCAGGCGCCGCACATCGTCCAGCAAGGCCGCGTCGGGGCCCAGGTGCAACTGCCCGCCGCGTTGGCGCTGCGGCGCCGGGTGGGCGGACACGAACAGATGGTCGACGGCGATTGCCCGTTGTTCCAGGCGCGTCGCCACTTCATACGCCACCACCGCGCCCAGGCTATGGCCGAACAACACCAGCGGCCGGTCGGCGTAACACGACAACGCGTGCGCGGCACCGTCGGCGAGGCGCTGCATGTCGGTCAGGCACGGCTCGCTGAAACGGTCTTCGCGGCCCGGGTATTGGATGGCCAAGAGGTCGATGTCGGCGGGCAGGGCGTGGACCCAGTCGCGGAAGAAACTCGCACTGCCCCCGGCATGCGCGAAACACACCCATCGCCAGCGTGGCATGGGCGTGAGTCGATAAGCGCGTACCCAGCGTTTGTCGTGCAGGCTCACGAAGCGGCACTCTGCAGCCAGGCCTGGCGCAGGCGCTCGCGCAGGTCCTTGCGGCTGACTTTGCCCACGCCGGTGTGCGGGAAGTGTGCGACGAACTCGATACGATCCGGCACCTTGAACGCCGCCAGGCCGTGGCCGCGCAGGTAATGCTTGAGTGCGAAGGCCGAGGGCGCCGGGTCACGCGCGACGATAAAGGCACAGGTGGATTCGCCGAGCACAGCATCCGGCATCGCCACCAGTGCGGCGTCGTGTACCTGGGGACGGCCGATCAGCAGGTTTTCCACTTCTTCGGCAGCGACTTTTTCACCGCCGCGGTTGATCTGGTCCTTGTCACGACCTTCGACCACCAGGTAACCGTCGGCGGTGCGCCTGACCCGATCACCGCTGCAATAGAATCCATCGGCGGTGAACGCCCGGGCATTGTGTTCGGGCAGGCGATAGTAGCCGCGAATGGTGTAGGGGCCGCGCACTTGCAGTTCACCCACCTCTCCCTCGGGTACCGGTTGGCCCTGTTCATCGACAATGCGTACTTCGTCATCGGCGCTCAGCGGACGGCCCTGGGTATGCAGCAGCAGATCCGGGCGGTCATCCAGGCGGGTAAAACACAATAACCCCTCGGCCATGCCCAGCACTTGTTGCAAGGTGCAGCCCAGCGTCGGCGTGACCCGTTCTGCCGCGCTGCTGAGCAATTTCGCACCGCCCACTTGCAGCACGCGCAGGCTGGACAGGTCGGCCTGGCGCTGGTCCTGGGCGTCCAGCCAGAGCATCGCCAGCGGCGGCACCAAGGCGGTCACGGTGACCCGCTGCTCGCTGATCAGCGCAAAGCAGGACTCCGGGTCCGAGCGGCGCGTACACACCACGCGCCCACCGGCCAGCAGGGTGCCGATCACACCCGGGCAACACAGGGTGAAGTTATGCGCCATGGGCAACGCGGTGAGGTAAACGGTGCGCGCATCCAGTTCGCAGACTTCGCTGCTGGCGCGCACGTTATAGAGGTATTCGGCGTGCCGCCTCGGGATCAACTTTGGCGTGCCGGTGGTGCCTCCCGACAGCTGGAAACACGCCACGGCGTCGGCGCGACCGGCGTCCCGTTCCAGCGGCGCGCTGTTGTAAAGCTCACTCAACACGGTGAACTCCTGCGCATCGCCGTCGATCACCACGTGGCGCAACAGCGGGTTGGCAGCGGCCAGTCGGCGCGCCATCGAGCGGCAATCAAAGCCCTCTAATTGAGCGCAGCCGATGTAGGCCGAGGCCTGGGCAAACCCACAAAACCCGCCGATCTCATGTTGACGGTGGGCGGGCAGGGCGAGGATCGGCCGGGCGCCCAGGCGGAACAACGCAAAGCACACTTCGATAAACGCAGTGCCGTTGGGCAAGTGCACCACCACATTGTCGCCCTCTGCGATCCCTTGCGCGTGCAAACCGCCAGCCAGGCGCCGACAGCGGTCTGCCAGGCTGCGGTAATTGAGGTGCAAGGGGCCGTCGGTTATCGCGATGGCCGATGGGTTGCGCGCGGCGACCGTATCGAGGGCCTGAGCGAAGGTCTGGTCTTGCCAGTAACCGGCCTGGCGGTAGCGTTCGGCGAACGCGGCAGGCCAGCCGGGCGCGTCGCCAACGCTGTCTGAATCGGGTGCGCAGGTGTGCAATGACATGGAATCCCCTATTTGTAGAAATAATTGGCTACAAACGTCTAAATGAGATCTATTATCATTGTCCTTCGCCGAGCGCTTCTCAACGCCAAGGCTTTCGGACCTGTGACTTTTTCATTAGATGAAATACACAGCGGCTATAAACAGGGAGGTTTACGGTTTAAAAGCCTCCTCCTCATTCAGGTCAGGCCCCGCGTAATGGCCTCAGGATCAAGGGAAAACCCAATGACTATTACGATCATCGCCCCCAGTCGACAAGAGACGCAGGCCGAACCCAAGGGCAACCAACCCGGAACGGTCTATCTGGACCCGCACATGACCCTGGTCACCGGCACGTTGTGGTCAGACAGTGAAAACTGGGTCGAGGACCCGCTGGAGCGCGGCCTCAAGTTGATTCTGGTGCAAAGTGGCGAGCTGTCGTGCCGCATCCCCGGGCACAGCGAGCAGTCGATCAAGGGGCCGAGCCTGTGCACCATCGTCAACGATGGCGAGTTCACCTCGTCGCAGATCTACGGCACCACCACACCACTGCGCTACACCATCGTCCAGCTGGACCTCGAATCCCTCGACCGCCACCTCGGCCTGGCCCCGCGCAAGCTGCTCAGCAGTGGCGGCGGCGACCCGTACATGATGGTGCGCCCGGCTCCGCGCGCGATGCAGGCACTGGCCACGCAAATTGCAACATGCCCGATGCAGGGCCCGAGCCGCTCGTTGTACCTGGGTGGCAAGGCGCTGGAATTGACCGCGTTGAGCGCGCAGTTCCTGCTCGGTGAGCGCGGGCAGCCTGAGCATAAGCTGCGCATCACCTCGTCGGATGTGGAGCGTGTACACGCCGCCCGGGACCGTCTGGTGCGCTCGCTGCTCGAACCGCCCAGCCTGAACGCCCTGGCCAGCCACGTGGGCATGAGCCCGCGCAAACTGACGGCGGGGTTTCGCAAAGTGTTCGGTACCAGCGTGTTCGGCTACCTGCACGAACATCGTCTCAACGAAGCCCACCGCATGCTCAGCGACGAGGAAAGCAATGTGTCTACCGTCGCCTATGGCGTGGGATTCAGCCCGGCGCATTTTTCCATCGCCTTTCGCAAACGCTACGGTGTATCGCCCAGCGAAATCCGTTGATCACGGCACGGTGTCTCTGAATCGAATGAAAAGGCCTGTTTATCTAAAGCCCTGAGCGCTTCCTGAAAAACCGCTTGCGATAGAGTTCCAATTGAGAATGGCTTCCATCTTGGTGAGCCAGGGACTTTATCTAGACGGGTCACAGGAAGCTTTTCATGAGCGAGCTGACAACAGCAGACACCACCGCACTGCGCAGATGGCTGATCGAACACCTTGCCCAGTTGCTGGGCGCTACCGTGGAAGAAATCGACAGCCTGGGCGATGAGGAAAACCTCTTGGGCTGCGGGTTGGATTCCATCCGCCTGATGTACTTGCAGGAGCGCCTGCGCAGCCATGGGTTGCGGGTCGACTTCGCCCAACTCAGCGCCGAACCCAGCCTCGCGGCCTGGCTTGACCTGCTGCATGGCCAGGCGGTGCGGCGTGTGGAGGTGACTGATGTCGCCCCGTTGAGCGCAGCCGACGACAGTTTTGAACTCAGCGCGGTGCAACAGGCGTACTGGCTGGGGCGCGGGCCCGCCGAAGTGCTGGGCAATATCAGTTGCCACGCATGGCTGGAATTCGATTGCCAGGGCATCGATGCGCAACGCCTGGAAGCGGCAGTCAAGTGCGTGCAAGCGCGTCACCCGATGTTGCGGGCCAGTTTCAACGACGGCCGCCAACGCATTCTTGGCGCAACGCAATTGCCGGTTTTCGACCATCAGGATTGGCGCCACCACACTCAAGCGGTTGCGCAAGACGCCTGGCACGCGCTGCGTGAATGGCGATCGCATGAATGCCTGGCCGTGGACGCGGGGCAGGTGTTGCTGGTCGGCCTGGTGCAGTTGCCCGAAGGCCGCGATCGTGTGTGGTTGAGTGTCGACCTGCTGGCCGTCGACGTGGAAAGCCTGCGCCTGTTGATGGCGCAACTGGGCCAGGCCTATCAGGCGCCGGCCGCGCTTGCGCCCGCGCCGGACGTGCAGTTTGCCGACTACCTGGGCCGGCGCCGCCAACGTCGCGCAGAGGCGTATGCGCGAGATCGTGAGCATTGGTGCAAACGCCTTGCGCAGTTGCCGGACGGCCCCGCACTGCCGCTGGCCTGTGCCCCGGAATCGATCCGTGCGCCACGGTTTACCCGCCAGGCTTACGTACTCAGTCACGCAGAAGCCGAACGCCTGCGTCGCCAGGCGACGGCCCATGGCCTGACGTTGCCCAGCGTGTTCGCCACAGCGTTCAACGCGGTGTTGGCACGCTGGAGTGAACAGTCGAGCTTCCTGCTCAATGTGCCGTTGTTCGATCGTCACGATGATCAGCAATCCATCGACCAGGTGATTGCCGACTTCACCACCTTGCTGCTGGTGGCGTGTGAAGATACGCCGCAGTTGCCGTTTGCCGAAGGCGCCCGACGCTACCAGCGCGACTTGCACGCCACCATCGACCACGCGGCGTTTCCCGCGCTGGAAGTGCTGCGTGAGGCACGTCGCCAAGGTCATCCGCGTTCCGCGCCGGTGGTGTTTTCTTGCAACTTGAGCGATTCGGGTTTTGTCCCCGCCAGCTTTCGCGAGGTGTTTGGCGACCTGCACGACATGCTCTCGCAAACCCCGCAAGTGTGGCTCGACCACCAACTGTATCGGCTTGAGGACGGCGTGCTGCTGGCCTGGGACAGCGTTGCCGAACTGTTCCCGCAAGGCGTGCCGCAGGCGATGTTCAGCGCCTATGTCGAGCTGGTGCAGCGTCTCGCCGACAGCGACTGGAACCAGCCGCAACCGGTGTTGTTGCCGCTGGCGCAACAGGCGCGCCGCGACCAGCAGAACAGTCTGCCGGCGTTGGCGCCGGGGCGTGGCCTGCTTGAAGACTTTTTTCGCCAAAGTGCCCGGCAACCCGACGCACTCGCCCTGATCTGCGGCGCGCAACGCTGGACATATAACGATCTGGCCACCCAAGCCCTGCGTATAGCGGCGGGTTTGCTTGAGGCGGGCATGCGTCAGGGCGAGGCGGTGGAGGTCTGCCTGCCGCGTGGGCCTCGCCAGATCGCCGCGGTATTCGGCGTGCTGGCGGCCGGTGGTTGCTATGTGCCGGTGGATACCGCACAGCCGGTTGCGCGGCGCAGCCTGATCGAATCGGCTGCGGGCATCACCCGAGTGATTGCCGATCAGCCGCCGGGCAACGCGCTGCAATGGCTTGACCCGGCGGTGCTTGAGCAGTCCGCGCCATTGGCCGCGCCGAAAACGCTATCGCCGCGCGCCAGCGCGTATGTGATCTACACCTCGGGCTCTACCGGCATTCCCAAAGGTGTTGAAGTCTGCCATGGCGCCGCAATCAACACGATTGATGCGGTGCAGGCCGAACTGCAGGTCACACCGAATGATTGCCTGCTGGCCGTGTCGGCGCTGGATTTCGACTTGTCGGTGTACGACCTGTTTGGCGTGCTGGGGCAGGGCGCTCGCCTGGTGCTGCTGCAACCTGAAGAAACCCGCGATGCGGCGCGTTGGGCGCAACTGATCGCCGAACACCGCGTGAGCCTGTGGAATTCGGCCCCGGCATTGCTGGAAATGGCCCTGGGCGTCGGCGCCGATGCCTGTGATTACCGAAGCCTGCGGGCGGTGTTGCTGTCGGGCGACTGGATTGCCCTCGACCTCGCCGCACGCCTGCGGCGCCACGCCACCGCGCAGTGCCGCGTGTACGGCCTGGGCGGCGCCACCGAGGCGGGTATCTGGTCGAACCTGCAAAGCATTGATGATGTCCCCGACCACTGGCCGTCGATTCCCTATGGCAAGCCTTTGGCCGGCCAGGCGTATCGGGTGGTGGACGCCACCGGGCGCGATGTGCCGGACCAGGTGATCGGGCAACTGTTGATCGGTGGCGCAAGCCTGGCGCGGGGGTATCGCAATGACCCGTTGCTGACCGCACAGCGCTTTCGCAGTGATGAGCACGGGCGTTGGTACCACACCGGCGACCGCGGGCGCTTCTGGGCTGATGGCACCCTTGAGTTTCTCGGGCGCATGGACCAGCAGGTCAAGCTGCGCGGGCAGCGTATCGAACTGGGGGAAATCGAAGCGGCGCTCACCGCCCACCCACGGGTTGAAAGCGCCTGTGCTGCCGTGTTGAACGGCAGCCTCGGCGCGGCCGTGGTGATCAGCCCTGAATCTGCATCGGCGCAGGCGTTGCCGGCCGTCTCGATGCTCGACGACACCTTGGCCGCAGAACACCAGGTCACCGCGCAGCTGTTGCGCCGCCTGCTGCAAGACCCGCCGCCCAGCGCCCTGCTCGACACGTGGCGCGAGTGGCTGGCCGAGCATGTCGAGTCGCTCAGCCTGCACGACGCGTTGGCGCACTTAGGGTGGCGCGAGGCGGATCTGCACCGCATGGTCGGTGCCTTGCAGGTGCTGTTGCGCACCGAAGACGGCGCCTCGCAAGTGTTGTTCGATCCGTTGCTGGCACCGCAGGCCATGGCGTTGAACCTGCCGGCGGGCCGCCAGGTGTTGGACACCCTGAGCCAGGAGCTTCAACAACACAGCGGCACACCGCTGAAAGTCGCGGTGCTGGATGTGCGCGGCGGGCAGTTGCTGGAGCAATGGCTGGACCATGCGAGTTCGCGCGACGTGCAACTGACCTTGTTCGAGAGCAGCCCCGGCCTGCTGGCGGCCAGCGTGGGCAAGCGCCGGCGCGTGGCGAGCCAATTGCTGGTGGAGGGCGTGCTGCCCGCTGAACACTGGTCACAGTACGACGTGGTGATCAGCTTCGCGGCCTTGCACAGTTATGCTCAGCCCGGCGATGGGCTGAATCTGGCGCAGGCACTGCTCAAGCCGCAAGGCCGCCTGTTGCTGGCCGACCTGTTGCGCGACTCGCCGTTGCGGCTGGTCAGCGCGGCGCTGCTGGATGAGCGCGCACCGGTATTGCCTGACGCTGCCGAACTGGCGCACCTGCTCGGCCAGAGCGGTTTTCGCCACCTGGAATGCCTGTGGCAAAACCCCGCGATGCTGCTGTTGAGTGCGCGTGCGGCGGATGAAACCCTGACCGCTGAAAGCCTCGACCAATGGCTGCAACAACGCTTGCCCCAGGCGATGCGGCCCGAACATCTGTGGTCCGTACCGCGCCTGACACTGAATGCCAACGGCAAGATCGACCGCGCGCGCCTGCACGCCAGCCTCAGCGACGCGTTGCAACGCAGGCAACCGGCAAACAACGAAGACGGCGAACTCAGTGCCGAGCTACAGCCCCTGGCAGCGTGCTGGGAGGCCATCCTGGGACGGCCGGTGCGCAGCGCCCAGGCGAGCTTTTTCAGCCTGGGCGGCGACAGCCTGCTGGCGACGCGGCTGCTGGCCAGCGTGCGTGAACAACTGGGCGCCAGCCTGCGCATGAGCGATTTCTACCTGCAGCCGACATTGGCAGGCATGGCCGCGTTGCTGGTGCGCAGCGGCGAAGTGGCTATCGAGGAGGGCGTGTTATGAGCCTGGATGATGTGCTGCACATCTGCCGTGAACGCCAGATCGAACTCTGGGCCACTGACGGCAAGCTGCATTTTCGCGCGCCGCAAGGCGCATTGGATTCAGCCCTGGCGGAGCGTATTCGCGCCCAGCGGCCAGCGCTGCTGGTGCATCTTGCGCCCCAACAATGGCGCGCACAGCCGGAGCAGGCGCTGCAACCCTTCGCCTTGAGCGCGGTACAGGGCGCCTATGTACTGGGACGCAACCCGGCCTTTGACTATGGCGGCAACGCTTGCCACCTGTATGTCGAATACCCGTGGCCGGCGAACGTCGACACCGGGCACCTTGAACAGGCGTGGAACGCCGTGGTGCAACGTCACCCGATGCTGCGCGCGGTGGTCGATAACCATCAGCAACGTGTGCAAGCCCAGGTGCCATGGCAACAGCTGCCGGTGCATGACCGCCGCGACGCCACGCCCGAGGAATTCGAGGCGCACCTGAACAGCGTGCGCAAGCGCCTGGACCATGCCTGCCATGCGCTCGATCAATGGCCGATCCTGCTGCCCCAACTGAGCGTGGGACGCGAGCAGGCAATCCTGCATTGCTCGGTGGATTTCACCTTGTTCGACTACGCCAGCCTGCAACTGCTGCTGGCAGAACTCACCCAGCGCTACTTGGAACCGACGCGCCACTGGCCGGCGCTGGAGGCGACCTTTCGCGACTACCTCGAGCACGAACAGCAAGCGCGTGGCAGCACCGCCTGGTACGCCGACAAGGCGTGGTGGCTGGCGCGCCTGGACAGCCTGCCCGGGCGTCCGGACCTTCCGCTGAGCGAGCACGCGGGCTTGGGCTCCACGCGTTTCGCCCACCACCATGGCGTGTTGAGCAGCGGGCAATGGAACGCCCTGTGCGCCCTCGCCAGCGCCCAAGGCCTCAGCGCGGCGGGCGTGACGCTGGCCGCGTTTGTGGAGGTGATCGGGCGCTGGAGCCAAAGCCCGGAATTTTGCCTGAACCTCACCGTGCTCAACCGACCGAACCTGCACCCGCAGTTGAACCAGGTCGTGGGAGACTTCACCGCGCTGAGCCTGCTCGCGGTGGACGGCACCGAGGGCGCCAGTTTTGTCCAGCGTGCGCGGCGTATCGGCGCGCAGCTTTTCGATGACCTCGACCACAGCCGCTTCACCGGCGTTGAGGTACTGCGCGAACTGGCCCGTGTGCGAGGGCGTGGCGCCGACCTGATGCCGGTGGTGTTCACCAGTGGCATCGGCAGCGTCGAACGCATGCTCGGCGATGCCGGGCGTGTGTTGCAGCCGCCCAGCTACATGATCAGCCAAACCCCGCAAGTGTGGATTGACTGCCAGGTCAGCGACCAATACGGCGGTTTGCAGATCGGCTGGGATGTCCGCATCGGCGTGTTGCCCGAGGGCATGGCCGCGCAGATGTTCGCAGCCTACGTCGACTTGCTGCAACGCTTGGCCTGCGACCCGCAATTGTGGCAAGCGCGTGGCGATATCGTGCTGCCCGCGCAGCAGGCAAACCCGCCAATCCACGCCAGCGCCCCAGCGCGCAATATCGCCGACGGCTTCGCCCAACAGGCGCTGCGAACTCCGGATGCCCTCGTGATCAGCGACCGCGACGGCCGTTACCGCTATCGTCAGGTCGCCCAGCATGCCGCCGCGGTGCGCAAGGCGCTTGAAGCGCTCGGCGTGCAGCCGGGGGCGCGGGTGGCGGTGATGCTGCCCAAGAGTGCCTGGCAACTGATGGCGGTGCTGGGCATTACCCAGATGGGCGCGGCCTATGTGCCGGTGGACATCCGCCAACCGGCCTTGCGCCGCGAGGCGATCCTGCGCGACGCGGGGATTGCTGCGGTGATTGTCCTGCAAGCCCAGGCATGGCCGGACAGCCTTGAACTTCCGCGCGTCGCCATCGATACGCTTGCCGTCGACCCGCATTGGCCACCCCGTGAGCCGCTGGCGGTAGAGGCCGCGGACCTGGCCTACATCATCTACACCTCAGGCTCCACCGGCACGCCCAAAGGCGTAATGCTCAGCCATGGCGCGGTGGTCAACACCCTCGATGACATCAACCAGCGCTACGCGGTGAACGTCGATGACCGCGTGCTGGGCCTGGCAGAGTTGAGTTTCGACTTGTCGGTGTATGACTTCTTCGGCGCCACGGCGGTCGGTGCGCAGGTGGTGCTGCCCGACCCCGAGCGCGGCGCCGATCCTTCGCATTGGGCGCAATTGATGCAGGAACACGGCATCACCTTGTGGAACTCGGTGCCCGCACAAGGGCAGATGCTGGTGGATTACCTGGAGACCGAGCCCGGCGCAATCCCCGGGCCGCGCTGTGTGCTGTGGTCCGGCGACTGGATTCCCACCACGCTGCCGACCCGCTGGTGGCAACGCTGGCCCGAAAGCCAGTTGTTCAGCCTGGGCGGCGCCACCGAAGCGGCGATCTGGTCGGTGGAGCATCCCATTCGTGCCGAAGATACGGCCTTGCCAAGCATCCCCTACGGCCGGGCCCTCAAGCACCAGACCCTGGAAGTACTCGACGCGCTGGGCCGCCAGTGCCCGGTGGGCGTGCGTGGTGAGATTCATATCGGCGGACTCGGCCTGGCCCTGGGTTATGCCGAAGACCCGCAACGCAGCGCCGAGCGGTTCATCACCCATGCCAGCGGGCGTCGCCTGTACCGCACGGGTGACCAGGGGCGTTACCTGAACGCGGAAGGCTTGATCGAGTTTCTTGGGCGCCAGGATGACCAGGTGAAGATTCGCGGTCACCGCATCGAACTTGCGGAAATCGACGCGGGCTGGCTGGCCCATCCGCAGATCGCCGCGAGTACCACGGTGTTGCTCGGCGAGCGTCACGAACGTTCGCTGTGCAGCTTCGTCACCCTGCACACCAACGCGCCTGCGCCTCACCTGAGCACGCAGTTGGGCGAAGTCCTGCGCCAGGCTCGCCACACCCTTGAACACGCGGATTTCGGCCCGCGCGCCGCCATCGAAGCAGCACTGGCTGCGCTGGATCGGGCGGCGGATGTGTCGTTGCTGCACTGGTTGGGCGGCAGTGGCTTGCTGATCCCGGGGCAGTCCGTGGCATTCGACTCGCTGTGCCAGGCCTTGCAACTCGACGCCGGTCAGCATCGCCTGTTGCGGCATTGGCTTACGTTGTTGACCGACAGCGGCTACCTGTGTGCAGACAATGACGGTTGGCGCTGCCAGGTCAGCACGGCTGACCTGAGTCAGGACGATGCCTGGGCACAGTTCGCCCGTCTGGCGCCGAGCGGTCTTTGGCCGCTGGAATTGGTCGATTACCTGCGCACCAGCGCGACCCGCCTGGCCGAGCAATTGGACGGGCGCCTGAGCCCGGCAAGCCTGATGTTCCCGCAAGGCTCGGCACATATTGCCGAGGCGATGTACAGCCGTGGCCAGCATGCCCAAGTGCTGCATCGGGCCATGGCCGAGGCGGTTTGCGCGATCGTTGCGCGCCAGAGCCAGCGCCGCTGGCGCATCCTGGAAGTGGGGGCCGGCACCGGTGCCGCCAGTGCGCTGATCATCCCCGCGCTGGCGCCGTTGGTGGCGGACGGGGTGCAGATCGACTATGTGTTTTCCGACGTGTCGAGCTATTTCCTTAACGCTGCGCGCGAACGCTTTGCCGCGTATCCGTGGGTGCGCTTCATGCCGTTCGACATGAACAAACCCGCCTGCGAACAAGGGCTTGCCGCGGGGTCCCTGGACCTGCTGCTCAGCTCCGGCGCATTGAACAACGCCCTGGATACACCGCGCCTGCTCGCCGGGTTACGCCAATTGCTGCAAGCCGATGCCTGGCTGGTGATCCAGGAACTGACCCGCGAACACCGCGAAATCAGCATTAGCCAAAGCCTGATGATGGAGACGCCGCAGGACGTGCGCGCCGCCACCGGGCAGCTGTTCGTGCATACGGACCAGTGGCTGGCGTGGCTGAACAGCGAGGCCGGCGATCAGGCCGAATCGCTGGCGTCGGCCGACAGTGTGCTGCACCTGCTGGGCTACGACCTGTTGGTCGCACGCGTGAAAACCGACCGGCCATTACTGAGCCAGGAGACGTTGCTGGCCTTCATCGCCGAGCGCGTGCCGCGTTATATGGTGCCGGCGCAGGTGCGGATACTTGACCGCTTGCCGGTCACCGCCAATGGCAAGATTGACCGCCGCGCGCTGACCGCCCAAGCCGAGCAGCGCCAGCTCGAACCGGCACGCCGTGCGCGCACGGAAGTGGCGGATGAGTTGGTGCAGCGCTTGATCGTGCATTGGGAGCGAGTACTCGATTGCAGTGGGGTGTCGGCGGATCAGGATTTCTTCGGCGCCGGTGGTGACTCGCTGCTGATCGCACAATTGATCGCCGGCTTGCGCGAGCAAGAGCCATTGGCCCGTGCGCAACCCTTCGACCGCCTGTTGCGCTGGGCTCTCAGCCAGCCGACCCCGGAAGGCCTGGCCCAGCGCTTGCGCAGTGAGTCGAGCAGTGAAGCCCCCGCAGTGGTGCCCTCCACGGACCCCCGCCGTGCGCCGCTGGGTGGGCGCGGGCGGGTGGATGCGCTGACGGAACTGGCCGCGGGTGAAGGCACAGCGCGGGTGCTGGTGCATGAAGGGCTCGGCACGCTGCTGCCGTATCGCGGGTTGATCTCCGAACTGGCCGGCAGCGGCCCGTTGCTCGGATTGGCGGTGCACGACAGCGATGATTACTTGAGCCTGCCGCCGGAGCATATCAACGCCACCCTCGGCAAACGGTATGCCCAGGCGCTGTGGGACAGCGGCCGGCGTCGCTTCGACTTGCTGGGCTACTGCTCCGGCGGGCTAGTAACGCTGGAGCTGGCCAAGGCCCTGCTGCAATTGGGCGCAGAGGTGCGTCGGGTGGACATCGTATCGAGCTACCGCATTCCGTACCTGGTGGAGGATGAAGTGCAGATGCTCTACAGCTTCGCCGGCACCCTGGGGCTGGACACCGCTGCGCTGGGGTTGCCGGCGGCCGAACCGTTGCTCGACAAACACCTGGGTCTGGACGCCACTGCGCTCAAATCTCGCGTACTGGCGGCGGCCAAGGGCATTGCCGATGAGCAGTTGTATCGGGTGTTCGCTCATTCCGTGCGCGCCAGCCACTACAGCGACGGCGCGCCGTATGTGGGCGCCATCCGCCTGTTTGTGCCGAGCGTCGCCAACCCGTTGATCCCCGATCACCAGGCCGCTCTGCAGGCCTGGTGGCAGGCGGCGTCGTTGGCGCCGCTGACTGTGCAGACCCTGCGCGGCAATCACTTCGAGTGCTTGAACGCCGGGCTGAGTCGTTACTTGCTGGAGGAACGCCCATGACTATGCCTGTGAAAACCCTGGTGGTGGGCTCGCGCTTCGGCCAGTTCTACGCCGTTGGTGTGGCTGCGGCCGAGCACCTGGAACTGGTCGGGGTGCTGGGGCAGGGCAGCCGTCGCTCCCGCGCACTGGCTCGCTATCTCGAAGTGCCGTGTTTCGAGGCCTTGGCCCACGTACCCGCCGACACACAACTGGCCTGCGTGGCGGTGGGCGGCGCAGCAAGGGGCGAACAGGGCCCCGCCTTGGCGCAAGCGCTGATGGAGCGGGGCATTGATGTGCTGATCGAGCACCCGTTGCTGCCCCAGGAACTGCAAGACTTGCTGAGCACGGCGGCGCGCCTGCATCGGCGCTGCCTGCTCAACAGTTTCTATCCGCAGTTGCCGTGCGTGGCGCGGTTCATCGAGCTGGCGCGGCAGCTGCATCGTCAACAGGGCATTCGCCATATCGACGCCGACTGCGCGGTGCAGGTGAGTTACGCGACCCTCGATGTGCTGGCGGCGCTGTTGGAGTCGGTAGGCCCATGGTCGGTGGACTGCGTGGCACCGGCGCTGTCGGCCTGGCGGGATATCAGCCTGGTCATGGCGCAAGTGCCGGTGTCGCTGCGCGTGCTCAATGAGTTGGCCGCCAATGATGACGGGCGCATGCAGAGGCTGCAGCGCATCAGCATCGCCACTGACAGCGGCACGTTGCTATTGGCCTCGCCCCACGGGCCGTTGCTGTGGCTGCCGGCCGTGCGTGCGCCGGTGCAAGATGTCGACGGGGTGTTCGACCTGTTTGGGCCGCAGGCCGATGAGCCGCTGCCGTGCGCCGAAGTGTTGGAGGCCGCGGCGGCGGATTGGGCGCAGGTTTACCGCCGCGTCTGGCCGACAGCCGCGGCCAGTGCATTGCAACCGCTGATCACGGGGGTGGGGCTGGCGCGCCTGCAACAGCGCAGCCTGGAAGTGGTGAGGCTATGGCAGCAGGTGACGGCGGCGCTCGGGTTCCCGCTGCAGCCGTCGCTGACGTTGCCGGCGGCCGGCCTGGCCCAGGCATTGGAGCACGTCCGATGAGCCACTTGAGCGAAATGCTGCGTCCTTTCCGTGCGCGCTTAGGGGCGGCGATCGCGTTGCAGGCCGTCGCCGGGATCTGCTCGCTGCTGCCGCTGATAGCCTTGGCGCAACTGGCGGACAGCTTGCGCCAGGCGCCGCCGCTGGCGTCTTCGGCACTGAACTGGGTGGTGGTGGCGGTGGTGGCGTCAGCGCTGTGGTTGTTTGGCCAGACCCTGGCCTTGCACCTGACCCATCAGGTGGACGCCGACCTGTGTGACCGTCTGCGCGTGCGCCTGGCCGAGCATCTGCAACGCTTGCCCTTGGGCTGGTTTGCACGGCTGGGGCCCGAGGGCGTCACCCGTTACGCCGAGCAGGATGTGCGGGCCTTGCACCAACTGGTGGGCCATGCGCCGACCGACCTGGTCAACCTGCTGTTGATTCCCATGGCCACCCTGGCCTACCTGCTGTGGAGCAACAGTGCCCTGGCGCTCTGGTGCCTGCTGCCGTTGGCATTGGGCGTGCTGGGCTATTGGCGCCTGGGCTCGGCGCATTACCGCGAGGACGTGGCCCAGCGCAATAGCGCAATCCAGCGGTTGTTCAGCGACTACAGCCAGTTCGCCGGCAACCTGGGCCTGGTCCGGCAATTTCCCAGCGCGGGCATTCATCGCCGTGTGCAAGAGGCGGTGCAGCAGCTTGATCAGTGCTTCAGCCATTGGGTGAGCCGCGCCGGTCATCTTGCTGCGCTGATCCAGGTCCTTCTCAGCGCACCGTGGCTGTTAGCCTGGGTGGTACTTGGCACACTATTTATCGGCGTGAGCGAAGTGGGCGCCGTGCAGGTCTGCGGCTTTTTGCTGCTGGTGCGCGCCATAGCGGCGCCGGTATTGGCGCTGGGGCACGGCTTTGATGCGCTGAACAACGCGCGCGCAAGTGCCCGGCGCCTACAGGAGGTGTTGAGTACACCGCCGTTGATCGAACCCGACGCGCCGCAATCGCCTCGGGACGCCAGCGTGGAGATGCTCGATGTGAGCTTCTCCCAGGGTGATGTCACGGTACTGAAGGCGATCAACCTGCGCCTGGAGCCGGGCACTACCACCGCGCTGGTGGGGCCGTCCGGCGCGGGAAAAAGCACCTTGGCAGGTTTGATCGCCCGCTTTATGGACGTCGACAGCGGGCATGTGCGCGTGGGCGGGGTGGATGTTCGGCAGATCGCCAGCCGCCAATTGCAGCAGTATCTGGCGCTGGTGTTTCAGCAGGCGGGGGCATTGCGCCTGTCACTGGCGCAAAACATCGCCCTGTATCAGCCCCACGCCAGTGAAAAACAGATTCGCGCCGCGGCCAAGGGGGCCTGCCTGGATGACTGGATCATGGGGTTGCCCAAGGGCTACACCAGCGTGGTGGACGATGATGTGCGGCTGTCCGGCGGCGAATTGCAGCGCCTGGCGATTGCGCGGGCGCTGCTTTCGCGTGCGCCGATCATGTTGCTCGACGAACCCACCTCCGCTACCGACCCGCAGACCGAGCGCGCCTTGCGTACGGCACTGCGCGACGACGCAGCCGGGCGCACGCGGCTGATCATCGCCCATCGCCTGGAAACCATCGCCCATGCCGAGCAGATCCTGGTGCTCTGCGAAGGGCGCATTGTGCAGCGCGGATGTCATGCACAGTTGTTGGCCGTGGACGGTCTGTACCGCCAGCTGTGGGACGAGCAAATGTCGATGGCCGATCAACTGGAGTTCGTGTCATGAGTGTACTTTCGCCGTTGCGTCATTTGCCCGACCAGGCCCGGCGCATACTGCGCGGCGCCCTGGGGTGGATGCTACTGGCCGCCGTGCTGGACGGCTTGGCGGGGTTGGCGCTGGTGCCGCTGATACTGGCCTGGTTCGATCAACAGAGTGTGCAGCCAAGCGTGCTGCTGTTGATGGGGCTGACGTTGCTGCAGGCCTTAGTCAGCTACGTTGCCCAGCGCCGTGGTTATCTGGCGGGAGCCGGGTTGGCGGCCGGCCTGGTCTCGCAACTGGTGCAACAGCTGCCGCGTTTGCCATTGGCGCGGCAGGGCCAGCTGGAAGATTTGGTGCGCGGGCCGGTGTTCAACAGCATGGGCATCCCGGCGCACTTGCTGGCGCCGCTGGTAACGGCGCTGGTGACGCCGACGATGGTGGTGCTGGGGCTGATCTTTATTGAACCGCGTTTGGCGCTGGCGTTGGCCCTGGCTTATCTGCCGTTGTTCGCCCTGCTGCGTTGGGCCGGGCGACGTAGCCTGGCGCTGGAGCAACTGCGCCAGCAAGTCGACCGTCGCGCCGGGCAGCTGTTGCAGACATTCGCGCAGCAACAGGCCTTGATCCGCAGCACCGGTGATGCCAGCCAGGGCCAGTTGGCGTTGCGTCAGGCCTTGCACGAGCAACACCAGGCCACGCACCGTCTCAACCGCCGCGCGTTGCCCAGCGGGCTTGGCTTTGCGGCGGCGGTGCAGGTGGTGTTTTCGCTGATGTTGGCAGGTGGTGTGCTGGCGGTGGCGGCGGGGCAGTTATCCGGCGCGCTGTTGGTGGCGGTGTTGGTGTTGCTGGTGCGCTTCATCGAACCGCTGTCGCAACTGGCTTACCTGGACCAGGCTTTGCGTATGGCGTGGCAGGCGTTATCTCAAGTGCTCGCGGTGTTGGCCGTGCCGACGCTGCACAGCCCGCACCCCGGAGAGCAGCCTCAGGATGCAAGTTTGCAAGGGCAAGGCTTGAATATCTGCGGCGAAGGCGGCGAGCAGTTGCTCAAGGATGTGGACATCCATTGCGCGCCGGGAACGTTCACGGCGATTGTCGGACCGTCGGGCGCGGGTAAAAGTACTCTGCTGGCCTTGCTGGGGCGTGGCATGGACCCGCAGACCGGCGCAGTACGACTCGGCCAGGTGGACATTCGCCAGCTAAGCGAACGCACCTTGGCCAACCACCTCACGCAAGTGTTCCAGAACAGCGGGCTGTTTGCCGGCAGCCTGCTGTGGAATGTCAGCATGGCCCGGCCGCAAGCCACGCCTGCGCAACTGCAACACGCCGCCAAGGATGCTGCATTGGATGAGGTGCTCAGCAGCCTGCCGCAGGGTTGGCACAGCGAGGTGGGGCCGGGCGGCGCATTACTCTCGGGCGGCCAGCGGCAACGGGTCGGCCTGGCGCGCGCGCTGCTGTCCCCGGCGCCGATCCTGTTGCTTGACGAACCCACCGCCAGCCTCGATGCGCGCTGCGAAGCACGGGTCAATCGCAGCCTGCAGGCGCTGCATGGCAGGCGCACCGTGGTGTTGGTGTCACACAACCCGATGTTGGTGCGCGGTGCCGATCAGATCCTGGTGCTGGAAGGCGGCAGCGTCAGTGGCTGCGGCAGTCATGAGCAGTTGCTGGCCACGCACCGCTGGTATGCGCAGTTCGTCGAGCAAAACCTGCCGGGCAGCCATTGAAAAAGTCCCTTAATCGAAAAGTCGCAGCGTTCGTTTAAACGATACTAATGCGAATTATTATCGATAAAGAGGCTGGGCAATGTCACACCGGGGAGCAACAAAGGCGGGGCGGGGTTTCCAACGTAATGGGGCGCAACTTGGGATGGTGTTGGTGTTGGGCCTGAGCCCGTTGGCACAGGCGATTGCGACCGTGCAATTGCCTGTCATCAAGGTCGCGGGTGACGACACCTCGGGCGAGGTGACCCCACCCGGCGTGACCGCCATCGGCAAGCTACCGCTCAAACTGCGGGAAACGCCGCAGTCGGTGAGCGTCATCGACCACGAGCGCATCGAGCAGCAAAACCTGTTCAGCCTCGATGAGGTGATGCAGCAGGCCACTGGCGTGACGGTGCAGCCTTTCCAGTTGCTGACCACCGCGTACTACGTGCGTGGCTTCAAGATCAACTCTTTCGAACTGGATGGCGTGCCGGCGATGCTCGGTGAAACCGCCGGTTCGCCTCAGGACATGGCGGTGTATGAGCGCGTCGAAATCCTGCGTGGCTCCAATGGTTTGCTGCACGGCAGCGGTAACCCGGCGGCCACGGTCAACCTGGTGCGCAAGCGCCCACAAAAGGCATTCGCCGCCAGCACCACCCTCAGCGGCGGCACCTGGGACCGTTACCGTGGCGAAGTGGATGTCGGCGGGCCGCTGACCCAGACTGGCAATGTGCGTGGGCGCGTGGTGGCGGCCTACGAGGATCGCGACTACTTCTACGATGTCGGCAAGCAAGACACCCAGTTGCTCTACGGCATCACCGAATTCGACCTGACCCCAGACACCCTGCTGACCCTGGGCGCGCAATACCAGACCATCGATTCGGTGACCAACATGGCCGGCGTGCCCATGGCCAAGGACGGATCGAGCCTGAACCTGTCGCGCTCCACCTATCTGGACGTGGACTGGGACCGCTTCAAGTGGACCACGCGCCGGGTGTTCGGCTCTCTTGAGCAGCAACTGGATCACGACTGGAAAGCCAAGGTCGCCGCCGAATACCAGGATGCCGACTCAAGCCTGCGCTATGCCGGTGCTTTTGGCGCCATCGACCCGCTCACCGGCGATGGCGGTCGCTTGATGGGCGCTGCGTATAAATTCAGCAGCACTCAAAAGAGCGTGGATGCCTCGGTCAATGGGCCGTATTCGTTGTTTGGCCGCAGCCATGAGTTGCTGTTGGGCACCAACTACAGCCACGGCGAAACCGAGCAGCGCACCGCCCAGTTCACCACGCCGCTCAACGTGCCGGTGAATGTCTATCGCTGGGACCCGAGCAGTGTGCCCAAACCCGGGATCGGCGCCTACACATCGCCCGGTTCCACGACGACCACCTCCAAGGGCGTCTACGCGCTGACCCGCTACAAACTGCTCGATCCGCTGACCCTGGTCATCGGCGGCCGGGCCAGTTGGTGGGACCAGAACGCGCCGACCAGCCACTTCACCCCCGGCCGGGAAATAACCCCGTATGGCGGCTTGATCTGGGACTTTGCGCAGAACTGGTCGTGGTACGCCAGCTACGCCGAGGTCTACCAGCCGCAGACCGGGCAAACCTGGAGCGGCGACCTGCTCAAACCGGTGGAGGGCAAGACCTATGAAACCGGGATCAAGGGCGAGTTGGCGGACGGGCGTTTGAATATGTCGCTGGCGGTGTTCCGTATCGACCTGGAGAACAACCCGCAAGTCGACCCGGACCATCCGGGTGTGGGGTCGACCACCTACTACATCAGCGGCGGCAAGGTGCGCAGCCAGGGCTTCGAGCTGGAGAGCAGCGGTTATATCACCCCCGAATGGAACGTCTCCGCCGGTTATACCTACACCAGCACCGAGTACCTCAAGGACACCAACGCTTCGGGTGAGCGCTATGCCAGCTTCACGCCGCGCCACATGGCGCGGGTGTGGACCCAGTACGAGTTGCCGTGGCAGGACCGCCGCTGGAGCGTCGGTGCCGGCATGCAGGCGCAAAGTGATTACTCCACCCAATCCGGGGCTGTGACCCTGGAGCAGGGCGGCTATGCCTTACTCAATGCGCGGGTCGCCTACCGCATCGACGAGCATTGGACTGCCGCGGTCAACGGCAACAATCTGGCGGACCGCAAGTACTACCAGAGCCTGTCCAACGTCAATTGGAACAACCGCTATGGCGAACCGCGCAGCCTCAATCTGACCCTGCGAGGTACGTTCTGATGGCCGCTCCGGCCCTTGGTTCCTGGCCGCTGCGCATTTGTCTGGCGCTGGCGGGCAGTGTGCTCAGCAGCCTGCAACTGGCCGTCCTGCTGGCGCGGCATTATCCGTGGGGCGGTGGGCTGGAGCGGCTGTATGCCGGCGTGTTCCTGGGCTTGGGGTTTCTGGTGACGGTACTGCTGTGGTCGTTGCTGGCGCCGGATCGCAAACGCGTGGTGTGTCGCTCCAGCGTCTGGCTGCTGCTGTTTACGCCCTGGCTGCTTTGGGATGGAGCCTGGCGATGAACCTGATGGGCGCACCGAGGGCATTGGTCCAGCGTGTACATGCCGGGGCAGGCGGGGTGTTTGGAGTACTGCTGTTCGTGATCCTGCTGACGGGGGCGTGGAGCATGGCCCATGAAGACTTGCGCGCCTGGTTTCGCGGCCCGGCGGCGTTGGCTCACGGACCGGCGCTACCGGTCGCGCAATGGCCGGCTATCGCTCGCGAGCGCGGCCTGGCGCTCGGTGAATTGCGCATTCGTTTGCCGGACAGCCGCCACTCGGTGGTCGAGTTGTGTGCATCGCCCAAGGACTGCACGGTCGCCTTGGACCCCGTCAGCGGCCGTGAGCTGGCGTCAGGCAACGCGGCTGATATCCTGTTCAACCTGCACAAAAGTCTGTTCATCGGTTTTCCCGGCCGGATTTTGATCAGCTTTTTGGGCGTGGTGTTGTTGCTGGTGATCTGGGCAGGCAGTGCATTACACAGTGGGCGCCTGCAAGACCTCAAGCGCCTGCGGCGCGACCGTGGGGCACGGGTGTTCGCCCATGACTTGCACAGCCTGATCGGCCGTTGGTGCGGGCCCTGGTTGCTGCTGTTTGGTATCACTGGCGCGTTGTCCGGTCTAGGGGCGCTCGGCACCTTGGGGCTAGCCGCGCAGGCGTTCCCGGGCGCGCCGCAGCAAGCGTTCATGCAGTTGCTGGGGGCACCGCCGCAGGTCGACCGAACAACGGCTTCAGCGCCGGCGGTCGATCTGGATCAGTTGCTGCACCAGGACGCCGTCGCCCATCCGGGGTTCTCTGCTCAGAACGTCGCCTTGCACCACTGGGGTGAGCCGGATGCCTGGGTGGAAGTGAGCGGTATCCAACAAGGCCTGCCCAGTACGGCCGTCTTTGAACGGCATGCCTATCGCGCCGCTGACGGCCTCGCCGTCGGCTCCAGCAGCGCCAGCGGACGCGGTCTGTGGTTGCAGGCGTTTATTGCGGTGCAGCCGCTGCACTTTGCCGACTACCGCTGGGTGCCTGTTGGCGGGTCACTGCTGCGCGCCGTGCATTTCGGCATGGCGTTGGCGGCGGCGGGGTTGGTGCTCAGCGGCTTGTACCTGTGGCTGGAGCGTCGGCGCCTCAAGGCCGGCGGCGGTTGGCAGGTGCTACTGCGCCTGGTGGTCGGCGGCGGTGGCGGGTTGCTGGCGGCCACGGCGGTATTGCTCTGCGCGGGGGCGCTGGGCAGTGCCAACCTGGCGTGGTGGTTCTGGGGCGGTTGGCTTGCCAGCCTGCTGCTGGCCTGCCTGATGCCCCCCAGGCATCAACCGCTGCACCTGCTGCTGGCCGTGACGGGCCTGGGCTTCCTGGCGGCGGCGCTGCTGCACCTAGCCGGCAGCCTGAAACAAGGCAGCGTGCCGCTGTGGCCCATCGATCTTGTGTTGCTGCTGTGCGCGGCCAGTGCCCTGTGGGCATTGCGGCGCCTGATTTCTTTTACGCGTGCGGCACGGGCTGCCGCCGCCAATGTTGCCTGAGGGGAGACTTGTAATGCTGGATCTGTTGAAACATTGGCGCATGGTGCTGACCTTTGCACTGTTGTACCTGTCCCAAGGCATTTGCTTCGGCATCGCCATGGACGCCTTGCCGACCCTGCTGCGTCATGACGGCGCGGCGCTCCACGCCTTGGCGTTCCTGCCGTTGGTGGGGATACCGTGGGTGGTCAAGTTCCTCTGGGCGCCCCAGGTGGATAACCATTGGAGCCCACGCCTGGGACGGCGCCGCAGTTGGATCATTCCCATGCAGATACTGGTGCTGCTGTGCATTGCCTGCCTGGCAAGCATCGGCCTGCGCGTCGAGACGGCAGGCATCGCCGTGGGCCTGCTGATTGTTGCCTCGCTGGCCAGCGCCACCCAGGACATCGCCACCGACGGCATGGCGGCCGAGTACTTTAGCGGCAACATGCTCGCGCGGATTAACGCCATCCAAGTGGGCGGCACCATGGTCGGCTTCTTCGTTGGCGGCGCCGGCACCTTGCTGCTTAGCGGCTACCTGGGGCAAACCAGCGCGTTCAGTCTGCTGGCTTTGGTGCCGTTGTTGAGTCTGGTGTGCGTCGGCTGGCTGCACGTGGCACCGGCCAAGGAAAAACAGCCAGATGTGGCGCATGCCTCATTATGGCGGTTCATCAGGCGGCCAAAGGCGCTGGCGCTGTTGGTGCTGGCCTTGTTGTCGGCCATGACGTCAGTGTCGGGTTTTGGCTTGTCAAAGCTGTTCCTGAATGACGCCGGTTGGTCCTTGCAGGCTATCGGCCAACTGGGCATGAGCGGCGGCGTGGTCACCATCGTCCTCGGCTGCGGCGGTGGTGCGTGGTTGATCCGAGTGTTGGGGCTGTGGCCGACGTTCATCCTGGCGGTAGGCATGGCCGGCGCTGCCGCGTTGACCTGGCTGCTGCAAGCCAACGGCATGCTTGCCACGCAAACCGGACTGATCTGGTTGGCCGTGGGCCTGGGCTCGTTCGCGACCGGCGCCACCTCGGTGGTGATCATGACCGCCTCCATGGCCTTCGCTGCGCAAAGCGACCAGGCCGGTACGGACATGACCGCCGTGCAAAGCACGCGTGATCTGGGGGAAATGCTGTCTTCGACCTTGCTGGTGGGGTTGACTGCGCAGGCGGGGTATAGCGGTGGGTTCCTGGCGGGGATGGTGATGGCGATCCTGGCGTCGTTGGTGGCGTTGAATGTGTCACGTCAACGTGTGGGGGAAAGAGCCGCGGGCTGATTGATAGGTTGGGCGATCGTCAAAGGCGCTCAACGGGTCAATCAGTGCGAGCGCTCGTGATCTTCCGACAGCCCGTCGATCGAGCTGTTAGCGCCCAACGTGCCCATGAGTTTATTGATATCCGTGGTGTAGAACTTCAGAAGTTCTCCGCGACGGATGCCTGTCTCCAAGAGCAATTCAATCATTAGCCAATTGCGCAGTTGCAAACGTTCCGGGAACGGATTCTCTGGTGAGCCTCATGAACATTTCTAGAATGACATATGATTTAACATAATATACATTATGCGTAACGTAATGTTACATAATCAGAGGCGATGCCCGTCACATTTCAACGGGCAAAACCCCTTGCTGTGTCAAACCTGAGCAAACCCGCCATCCACGAACATCTCGCTGCCGGTCATAAAACTGCTTTCGTCCGACGCCAGGAACAATGCGGCCGCTGCCACCTCTTCGGCTTGACCAATTCGGCCCAGAGGAACCTGCCCAGTCATGTCGTCAATGATCGCGTCTTTCTGACCGGTTCCGCTCAATGCCAGGTCCAGTCCGGGTGTCGAGATCGGTCCAGGAGAAATAACGTTGACGCGAATGCCTGTGCCTTTAAGGTCCAGCGCCCAACTTCTGGCGAAATTGCGCAGTGCCGCCTTGGTTGCGCTGTAAACGCTGAACGCTGGTGTTCCCATGGTGCCAGTCGTAGAACCGGTGAGCATGATCGAGCCGCCGGCGCTCATCAGTGGCAGCGCGTTTTGCACGGTGAACAGTGTGCCTTTGACGTTGATGCCAAACGTGCGGTCGAACGATGCTTCGGTAATTGAGCCGATAGGCTCGAAATCACCTAGGCCCGCATTGGCGAATAACACATCAATCCGACCCTTAGTCGCCTTGATCTGCGCGAAGATGCGTTCCAGATCATCCAGTTTGGCAATATCACCCTGAATGGCTATGGCGTGCGGGCCGATCAGGTCGAGCGCCTTGTCAAGTTCTTCTTGCCTGCGGCCGACGATAACGACCTGCGCGCCTTCCTGCGCAAAGCGAATCGCGCTCGCCAAGCCTATGCCGCTGTTGCCACCGGTGATGACTGCAATCTTGCCGTTGAGCCTGCTCATGTTGCACTCCAAGGTATGTGGAGGCACAACTGTAGATCCGGACTATTCTTTTGAATAGTATGCACCTTTTGGTAAGTACCCTATGGAGTGCCCGAATCATGGCTAATACGTCATTCAACTGCGGCCTTGAAGCTGCGCTCGCCGTGATCGGCGGCAAATGGAAACCGCTGGTTCTCTACAATCTGGCGAAGGATGTCCATCGCTACGGCGAATTGCGCCGCGCCATCGGTGGCGTGACCGATAAAGTGTTGATTCAGCAACTCAAGGAATTGGAGCGCGACGAGATCATCGTGCGAATCGATTTTCAGGAGATCCCGCCGAAGGTGGAGTACTCGCTGACACCGTTTGGCGAATCCTTGGCCATTGCATTGGGCACCTTATGTGCCTGGGGCACCGAACATATGCAGACGGTGGAACGTATCAGCCAGCGCCGTGCGGCCGCCCTCGCCCAGTCTTGAGCCCCCTCTTCTGGCATCCAACTCAACTAAATGACTATTTAGTTGAGTTAATCAATAGCGTACGAAATCAAAGCTGAAACCGATCTACCGACTGGGACAGCTTGCCGGCCAGGTTCGACAGCTCGTCCGTGGTCGACGCTGTCTGGCCTATCACACGACTGTTGTTCTCCGACATCCCGGCAATCATCTCCACCTGATGGGAGATTTCATTGCTGGCCAGGCTCTGTTCACTGATGGTGCGCGAAATGTCGTGCACCAGTTCCGTGGTGTTGAGGGTTGCCTGCAGGATCTCGCGAATAGCGCGTTCCACATCAGCGGTAACCGCCATGCCTTTGTCCACTTGAGCGACGCCCTCCTCCATGCTGGTTACCGCTTCCCGGGTGCTTTGCTGGATGCGCCCAACCATGCTGGCGATTTCCTGGGTCGACGCACTGGTACGCCCCGCAAGGCTGCGCACTTCATCGGCCACCACCGCAAAGCCGCGCCCCTGCTCCCCGGCCCGCGCCGCTTCGATGGCTGCGTTGAGGGCCAGCAGGTTGGTTTGGTCAGCGATGCCTTTGATCACTTGGATGATGCTGTAGATCGCCTCGGATTCCTTGTCCAAGGTGCGGATCACCTGGGCCGATTGCTGGGAGGAACGGGCGATACCGTCCATGTCGCTGACCACCTGGTGTATGACTCGCCCACCGTCCTTGGCCAGGGCTTCGGCCTGGTTGGCCATTTCCAGTGCGTGCCCGGCGTGGCGGGTGATTTCTTCGATACTGGCAGTCATTTCACTGGCGGCAGCGGCCATGGTGCTGGCGGCTGAACTTTGCTGCTGGCTGCTGTTGGCGACTTCATGACAGCCATGACTCAGTTGTTCGGTAACGCCGGTGATGCCGTGTGCGTTGCTGCGCACTACGTCGATCATGCCGCGCAAATCACGCTGCATGGTCGCCAGGCTGCGGATCAATGAGCTGGCTTCGTCCTTGCGATGCGGCTCGACAATGGTTTCGCTCAAGTTGCCCCGGGCGATGCTGGCGGCAATCCGGCTAGCGGACTGCAGTGGGCCCATGATGCTCAGCATCACCCAACGGCCTTGCGCCAGGAGCAACAACAGACTGGCAATCAGCACCGCACCTAGGGTGAAATTGGCGCTGCGAATTGTCTGTTGGGTGCTGGCGCCGGTTTGCTGGGTATTGCTTTCGATCAGCTCGCTCAGCGTTGCCAGTTGATCTTCCAGTTGGGTGAACGCTTTATTGAACGTTTCTAATTCGCCGCGAGCGGCTTCCGGGTTGTCCAGAGCCAGCACGACGATACGTTCGGCTGCGCTGATATAGGTATCGAGCGCGGGCTTGGTGCTTTCCAACTTGTTCCTGAGCGTCTCGTCCAACGGCAGCTTGAGGTTCTCTGCCAGCATCTGGCGAAAATGCTCCGCGTGCTCCTTGAGCGAACTGCTGACCTCGTCCTTGCTACTGGTGCTCTTACCCAGCCCGACCAACATGGCAGACAACACGTCGGC
Source organism: Pseudomonas sp. MD330_10 (assembly GCF_042610415.1). Taxonomy (NCBI): domain Bacteria; kingdom Pseudomonadati; phylum Pseudomonadota; class Gammaproteobacteria; order Pseudomonadales; family Pseudomonadaceae; genus Pseudomonas; species Pseudomonas sp. MD330_10. The sequence continues at coordinate 150,848 of NZ_JBHGZU010000003.1, read as the reverse complement.
GCGCAGAGCGTCGTGCATCATGTCGGCTTCCATATGGTTGCGCAGCACCGTCATGCTGACCTCGTTTTCGCGCACGGCGTCGCTCATCCGAGCGTTTCCCAGGTAACTGACCAAGCTCATCAGCATGGCGGTCAACAATCCAGTCGCAATCAGCAGCATCAAGCGTAATTTGATCGTCATGCGGGTATCCCTGTGCCTGGAACGCCGGTTGAAAAGCCAACCGCCTGAGCGTCGTTAGTACCGTTATCGGCATCTTGTCCCTGTTATTGAAGCCTAAGTTTGCGGATCTGCGCGGATCCCTTAAGCTGAGCGGCCTTTGCTTGGCCCGGAATTGCTCCATGTCTCGACGTATTGCCCATCTCGCCCTGCTGCTGGGGTTGATCACCGCCATCGGCCCCTTCGCCATCGACAGTTACCTCCCTGCCCTCCCTACCCTGGGCGCGAGCCTGCAAGCATCACCGGCGGCGGTGCAGATGAGCCTGACGGTGTTCTTTATTGTGATCGGCGTGTGCCAGCTGTTTTACGGGCCGATCAGCGATGTATTCGGGCGCAAGCCACCGATTTATGCCGGGTTGATGATTTTCGCGGTGGGCAGCATCGGTTGCGCATTGGCGCCGACCATTGAAGTGCTGATTGCCTTTCGCGCAATGCAGGCGTTCGGGGCCTGCGCCGGCATGGTGGTGCCCCGCGCCATTGTGCGCGACCTGTACACCGGCCATGAAGCCGCGCGGCTGATGTCCCTACTGATGCTGGTGATGAGTGTTTCGCCGATTCTCGCGCCGTTGGCCGGCAGCCTGGTAATTTCCCTGTGGAGCTGGCGCGAAGTGTTTGCCGTGCTGGCGGTGGTGGCTGTGCTGTGCCTGGTGATGACTGTCGTGCAATTGCCCGAGACTCACCCGGCGGAGCGCCGTCTGGGCAAAACCCTGGGCAGCGCCTTCAGCAGCTACGGCAGTTTGCTGCGTGACCCCGTATTCATGGGATTGTCGTTGGTGTGCGGCTTCGGGCTGGCCACGTTTTTCGTGTTTATCGGCAGCGCGCCGTTCGTGTACATCGAGCACTTCGGCCTGACGCCGACCCAATTCAGCCTGGCATTCGCCCTCAACGCCGCGTCGTTTTTCGCCATGAGCCAACTGACTGCGCGCCTCAGCGCACGCTTTGGTCTGGCGCCGCTGATTCGCAGTTCGGTGATCGGTGTGGCGGTGGTGATGAGCCTGCTGGCAATCACCACGCTGTGGTCCGGCAACCTGGCCTTGATGATGTCGCTGCTGTTTATCGGCTTTGGTTTTCTCGGCCTGCTATTGCCGGCGGCCGGCGTGCTGTCCATGGAGGACCACGGTGCCGTAGCGGGCTCGGCCTCGGCGTTGCTCGGCGCGATTCAAATGATCACCGGCGCGGTGTGCATGAGCCTGGTCGGTGTGTTCGCCGACCACACGCCAGCGCCGATGCTGGTGGGGATCGCACTGTGCGCCGTCGCGGCACTCCTCACGGTGCTGTGGACCTTACGCCGCTTGCCAGCACATTTGGCGAGCGCCCCGCCCTCCTCCTGACAGGCACCATTCGTCGGGCTTGGCCGGCATCCATTACAACTATCGGCGGGCCGGAAAACACTAACTTCATAGCTGTTTCACACACCTATGGAGACCGACAATGACTGATTACCCACGCCCGCCGTTCGCCCCACAAGCCCAAAGCGTTCCGGGTACCCAGAAGAAAATGGATCCGTACCCGGACTGTGGCGAACAGAGCTACAAGGGCTCCGGCCGCCTGGCCAACAAAATCGCCCTGATTACCGGCGCCGACAGCGGCATCGGCCGCGCAGTCGCCATCGCGTTTGCCCGTGAAGGCGCCGATGTGGCCATCGTCTATCTGGATGAGCACGACGACGCTCAGGAGACCGCGCGTTGGGTCGAAGAAGCCGGCCGTCAGTGCCTGCTGCTGCCCGGCGATATTGCGCAAAAAGCCACCTGCCAGGCGCTGGTGGACAAGACCGTTGAACAGTTCGGCCGTATCGACGTGCTGGTCAATAACGCCGCGTTCCAGATGAGCCATGAAACCCTCGAAGAAATCGAGGATGAAGAATGGGTCAAGACCTTCGATATAAACATCACCGCCATGTTTCGCATCTGCAAGGCGGCTTTGCCGCACATGAAGGCCGGCAGCTCGATCATCAACACCACATCGGTCAATTCCGACATGCCCAAGCCGACATTACTGCCCTACGCCGCCACCAAGGGCGCCATTGCCAACTTCACCGGGGGCCTGGCACAGATGCTCGGCAGCAAGGGGATTCGTGTCAACAGCGTCGCCCCAGGCCCGATCTGGACGCCGCTGATCGTGGCCACCATGACCGACGAGGATGTGCAGAATTTCGGCAGCGAAACCCCGCTGGGCCGCCCCGGACAGCCGGTGGAAGTGGCGCCGATCTATGTATTGCTGGCCTCGGACGAAGCCAGCTACATCTCCGGCTCGCGTTACGCCGTCACCGGTGGCAAGCCGATCCTCTGACCGTTCTACAAATCGAACCGATCCACTGCCCGCCGCCGCTCATTGTCGTCGCGAACGTCATAGCTGGCGGTGGTCTGGATATTGGTGTGGTGCGCCAGCTTCTGCGCAATCGACAGGTCATGCTCCTCGATCACTCGCGTGATGAACGAGCGGCGGAAGTCATGGGGCATGATCTTCACACCGACCTGTTCGCCGCGTTGGCGGGCGATGTAGTAAATCGCGTGTTTGGTGATGCGTTCCCGGGTGATATGACTGCCACGGCGGATGCGGTTAAACAGAAAACTGTCATCCTCCTCGCCCTCCTTGAGCTGTTCACGACGAAACGCCAGCCACGCCTGCAGTTTGGCAAAGGCCCAGTCCGGCGCGTATTTGACCAGTTCCTTATTGCCCTTGCCGATTACCCGCAGGCTGCGTTCGGCGAAGTCGACCTGCGCGAGGTCGAGGTTGACCGACTCCGATTTGCGCATGCCTGAGCCGTAGAGAATGCCGATCACCGCGGCATCACGCAGGCCCTGGGGGCGTGGGTCGGCGGCGCAGGCTTCCATCATTTCGCGGATCAACGTTCGGCGCAGATTGCGGCCCTGACCCAGGCGCGTGCCGGCGGATGCCTTGACCGTGCGCATCTTGAGCAGGTGTTCCTGAGTGATCAGGCTCATGCGCCAGGCTTCATTCATCACCCCGCGTACGGCATTAACGTACAGCGATGAGGTGTTGGGCGCGTAACCGTCTTCGCGCAGCGCCGCCACCAGGGCGATGACATGTTCGGGTTGCAGCAGGTGCCAGTCGATCTCTTCAAGATTGATGTCTTCGAAGCCCAGGCGGTCGGCGGCGTCTTGCAGCACATAGCGCATGGTCAATTGGCTGGAAGGTGCCAGGCGGGTGAGGTAAAGGGTCAGGGGGTTGCGCAGAAACTCAGTCAATGTAATTCAGCCTTTGGATTAAATACCCCGATCAACTCATTGTTTCATCGAGGTATTTAGTGAATTGGCGAAGGCCGAGTCTAGCGCATGACCGGCCCTGGCACAAAATCACGGGGCGGTTTCTTCGTCGTCGGTGGGTTCCTGAGGCTGGGTCTGGGCCTGGCTCCACTCGGCGTCCTGTTTCTGCATCAGGGCAAACCAGTGCTGACGCATGAACGGTAAGTACGCCTGCGGTGCCTTGGCGAAATCCTTCTCGTCGCGGTAGCAGCCCGGCAATGGCAGCTCGGTGCCCTGCTCCTTGTATTGACTGACCAGCGCCTGTTGGCCGGCCACGCTACAGTCCTTGGGCAACGGCATACCGCGCAGCGCGCCAGCCTCTTCATCCCACCAAGCCGCGCCGTAGCGGTCGACGCCGCGCAGGCGGTACTTCTCGGATTTGCCCACATGCATGATCAGCTTGAATTCATTGGGGCTGACGTCGCTGGTGCAGGTCAGCGAATAGCCGACGACGGTCTGGGTGATGCCATCCCCGTTCAGGTCAGTGACTTTGGTGGCGGTTCGGTCGAAACGCAGGGCCGCATCGAATTGGCAGTGCTGCACATCGTCGTAGAGCATCCACATACGCTTGGGGCGTTTGCCGTCAATCAGGTACTGGGCGGCGTAGACAAATGCAGACTGGGTGCCGTCATCGTCCCGTTCGTTGAGCTGCTCGGCGAGTACCAGCAGGTTTTTGCCCTGGCGGTCGTCCCAGGTGTAGGCCGCGATCTGCTTGCCGCGTACTTCCACGCCTTCGGGCACCTGATCGATGCTGGTCAGCGCCACCCCGTCGTCGGCCCGCACCGTGGAAATACAGGCCACGCCCAACAACAACCCCATCAATACCGGCCGCAACTGGCCGCGTAAAAGCTGCACGCTATTCATCCGTCTGCCCTGGCAAGAGATGGCTTACTTTACCGGCACTTGAGCGCCAATGCAGAGAAGATTCTTCATGTGGCGCTGAACTGCCCATTGTGCTGTTCAGGGTGGAACCAAAGCCTTTTAAAATCGCTCCTACTCAACCGCTCAATAGAACCCGGACGCCCATGGGTGGCTTAGCTGAACCCTGGCTGTCTACCTGTCAAATAAACGAGTTTTTCATCCGGCTTTCATATTCGTTCCACATTTTTGCGCTTAATCTTAAACCCAGTACTTCATAGCAATCCGCGCTTTACCAGCTAACCTGTTGATTATGTTTCATCTTTAGCTGTGCATTAGTGCGCAATCGCCTTTGTTTTGCTGCTGCTTTAACGCTCCAAGCTGCGCTAACCCCCGAGGTCATGAATCTTTGAAACCCTACCCTATTCATTGCGTATCGATCGTTATCCCGGTCTACAACGAACAAGACAGCCTGCCTGAGTTGTTGCGTCGTACCACGGCAGCCTGCAAGCAGTTGGCCTACGAATACGAAATCATCCTGGTGGATGACGGTAGCCGCGACAATTCCGCTCAATTGCTCGAAGACGCCGCCGCAGAGGATGGCAGCAACGTGGTCGCGGTGATCCTCAACCGTAACTACGGGCAGCATGCGGCGATCATGGCCGGGTTCGAGCAGTGCCGGGGCGAGGTAGTGATCACCCTGGACGCCGACCTGCAGAACCCGCCGGAAGAAATCCCGCGCCTCGTGGAACAAGCCGCCCTGGGCTACGACGTGGTCGCCACCGTGCGCAATAACCGTCAGGACTCCGCGTTCCGCCGCTGGCCATCGCGGCTGATCAACCTCGCAGTACAGCGCTCCACCGGGGTGGCCATGACCGACTACGGCTGCATGCTGCGCGCTTACCGCCGCACCATCGTCGACGCCATGCTCGCCTGCCGCGAGCGTAGTACCTTCATTCCGATCCTGGCTAACGGTTTTGCCCGCCACACTACCGAGATTCTGGTGCACCACGCCGAGCGTGAACACGGCGAATCCAAATACAGCGCCATGCGCCTGATCAGCCTGATGTTCGATCTGCTGACCTGCATGACCACCACCCCATTGCGCCTGCTGTCCATCGTCGGCTTCAGCCTGGCGGCGCTGGGCATGCTGTTTGCCTTTGCGCTGATCATCCTGCGCTTGGCCTTCGGCGCGCAGTGGGCCGGCGACGGCATGTTCGTGCTGTTTGCGGTGCTGTTCGTGTTCACCGGGGGCCAGTTCATCGGCATGGGCCTGTTGGGTGAATACCTGGGCCGCATGTACAGCGATGTGCGCGCCCGCCCGCGTTTCTTCATTGAAAAAGTGCTGCGCAACCAACCGGCGGCACCGGCGCCTGTGGTCGTCGTCGACGGCCTGGCGTCCTCCCATACTTCTACTTCTCCCGATCAGGTTCAGTCATGAGTTCAAAAGCCGTTGTATTTGCGTATCACGATATTGGATGTGCAGGCATCGAAGCGCTGCTCAATGCCGGTTACGACATCGCTGCCGTGTTCACCCATGCCGATGATCCCAAGGAAAACAATTTCTACGGCTCCGTGGCCCAGTTGTGCGCGCGCAACGGCATTCCCGTGCACGCGCCGGAAGACGCCAACCACCCGCTGTGGGTCGAGCGCATCGCCAAACTCAAGCCCGACTACCTCTTCTCGTTCTACTACCGCAACCTGTTGAGTGAAGCCCTGCTAGGCACTGCCAGCAAAGGCGCGTTCAACCTGCACGGTTCGTTGCTGCCCAAATACCGCGGTCGCGCGCCGGCCAACTGGGTGCTGGTCAACGGCGAAACCGAAACCGGCGTGACCCTGCACCGCATGGTCAAACGTGCCGATGCCGGCGCGATCCTGGCTCAGCAAAAAGTCACCATCGAACGCAGCGACACCGGCCTGACCCTGCACGCCAAACTGCGTGACGCGGCCACCAGTCTTCTGCGTGACGCCCTGCCGCAACTGGTTGCGGGCAAGCTCACGGAGACCGCTCAGGACGACAGCCAGGCCACCTACTTCGGGCGCCGCACGGCCGCCGACGGCAAACTGGAGTGGAAAAAACCGGCTGAAGAACTGTTCAACCTGGTGCGCGCGGTCACTCAACCCTACCCTGGCGCCTTCTGCGCCGTGGGTGAGCACAAGCTCATCGTGTGGCAGGCCGAAGTGGTCAAGGGCAACGATGGCCTTGCGCCGGGCCGCGTGATCAGCGTCAACCCGCTGCGCATCGCCTGCGGTGAAGACTCCCTGGTGATCACGTTCGGTCAGCGCAACGACAACGGTCTATACCAGGCCGGTCCGTCCCTGGCCGACGAACTGGGCCTGGTGGACGGCTCCGTGCTGCGCGGCGCCGAATCCGGCCGTAAGCCACGCCGCACCCGCGTGCTGATCCTGGGGGTGAACGGCTTTATCGGTAACCACCTGTCCGAGCGCTTGCTGCGTGACGACCGTTACGAAGTCTACGGCCTGGACATCGGCTCCGACGCCATTGAGCGCCTGCGCAGCCACCCCAACTTCCATTATGTGGAAGGCGATATCAGCATCCACACCGAGTGGATCGAGTACCACATCAAGAAGTGCGACGTGGTCCTGCCGCTGGTGGCCATCGCCACGCCAATCGAATACACCCGCAACCCGCTGCGCGTGTTCGAGCTGGACTTCGAAGAAAACCTCAAGCTGGTGCGCTACTGCGTCAAGTACAACAAGCGCGTGATCTTCCCGTCGACCTCGGAAGTCTATGGCATGTGCCAGGACCAGTACTTCGACGAAGACACCTCCAACCTGGTGGTCGGCCCGGTCAACAAGCAACGCTGGATCTACTCGGTATCCAAGCAGCTGCTGGACCGCGTGATCTGGGCCTACGGCGACAAGGGCCTGAAGTTCACCCTGTTCCGCCCCTTCAACTGGATGGGCCCACGTCTGGACCGCTTGGATTCGGCGCGTATCGGCAGCTCCCGGGCAATCACTCAGTTGATCCTGAACCTGGTGGAAGGCACGCCGATCCGCCTGTTCGACGGCGGCGAGCAGAAACGCTGCTTCACCGACATCGCCGACGGCATCGAAGCCCTGGCGCGCATCATCGATAACGATAATGACGCGTGCAACGGCCAGATCATCAATATCGGCAACCCGGAAAACGAAGCCAGCATCCGCCAGTTGGGTGAAGAGCTGCTGCGCCAGTTCGAGGCCCACCCGCTGCGTGGCAACTTCCCGCCATTCGCCGGTTTCCGCGATGTCGAAAGCAAGGCGTTCTACGGCAACGGTTACCAGGACGTGGCGCACCGCAAACCGAGCATCGAAAACGCCAAGCGCCTGTTGAACTGGGCACCGACCGTGGAGATGAGCGAAACCATCGGCAATACCCTGGACTTCTTCCTGCGTGAAGCCATGCTCGAACAGGCGGACAAGCGCTGATGCAGGCAGGTCTTCGCATCGACGTCGACACCTACCGTGGCACCCGCGAAGGCGTGCCACGGTTGCTCGAAACCCTGGATGAAGCTGGGGTAAAAGCGACGTTCTTCTTCAGCGTCGGCCCGGACAACATGGGGCGCCACCTGTGGCGCCTGATCCGCCCGCAATTCTTGTGGAAGATGCTGCGCTCCAACGCCGCCGGCCTGTACGGCTGGGACATTCTGCTGGCCGGCACCGCCTGGCCAGGCAAGCCCATTGGCCGCGACCTGGGGCATTTGATGCGCCAAGCCAAGGCCGCCGGGCATGAAGTCGGCCTGCACGCCTGGGACCACCATGGCTGGCAAGCCAATACCGGGCGCTGGAGCGAGGCGCAGTTGGTCGAGCAGATTCGGCGCGGCGTGGACACCTTGAACGACATCCTTGGCGAGCCCATCGATTGTTCCGCGGCCGCCGGCTGGCGCGCCGATGAGCGCGTGGTGCAAGCCAAGCAGGGCTTCAACTTTCGCTACAACAGCGATTGCCGGGGTACCAGCCTGTTTCGGCCGACACTGGCCGATGGCAGCGCGGGCACGCCACAAATTCCGGTGGACCTGCCGACCTTCGACGAAGTGGTCGGGCCGGTGGTGGCCGCCAACGACTTCAATCGCTACATCCTTGATCGCTTCGCAGCGTCGAAGCTCAATGTCTACACGATCCATGCAGAAGTAGAAGGGATTCTGATGGCTAATGATTTTCGCCAGCTGCTTGCCCAGGCAAAGCAGCGCGGCATTGACTTCACACCCCTGGGCGACTTGTTGCCCACCGATCTGACCCGCCTGCCCCAGCAACAGTTGGTGCGTGGCGCGTTGAGCGGCCGCGAGGGGTGGCTGGGAGTGCAGCAGGCATGATGCGCCGGTGGGCGCTGCCCCTGCTCCTATTGGCATTCGTGTTGTGTTACCTGGCGCCGCTGGCCACCCATGGCCTGTGGATTCCCGACGAGACCCGCTATGCGCAGATCAGCCAGGAAATGCTGCTGACCGGTAAATGGGCCGCGCCGCACTTCATGGGCATCCGCTACTTCGAAAAACCGGCCGCCGGCTATTGGATGATCGCACTCGGCCAGGCGATGTTCGGGCAGAACCTGTTTGGCGTGCGTTTCGCGTCTGCCTTGAGTACCGGCCTGAGCATCCTGCTGGTGTATCTGGTATCGCGCCGCCTGTGGAATGACCCGCGCAAAAGCCTGGTCAGCACCTTGCTGTATATGAGTTTTGTCAGCGTGGCGGCCCTGGGCGGCTACGCCAATCTCGACCCGCAGTTCACCTTTTGGGTCAACCTGACCGGCGTAGCTTTGTGGTTTTGCTTCGACAGCCGTACCCGCAACGGGCGCCTGGGCGCGTGGGCACTCTTGGGCTTTGCCTGCGGCATGGGCTTTATGACCAAGGGCTTTCTCGCCTGGCTGCTGCCGGTATTGATCGCCCTGCCCTACGCGCTGTGGCAGAAGCGCTTACGCGAGCTGCTCGGTTACGGCCTAGTGGCGGTGCTGGTGGCGGTGGCCGTCAGCTTGCCGTGGGCGCTGGCCGTACATCTGCAAGAACTGGACTTCTGGCACTTCTTCTTCTGGCACGAGCATATCCAGCGCTTCGCCGGCGAAGATGCCCAGCACGCCGAGCCGTTCTGGTACTACCTGCCCTTGCTGGTCGGCTTCAGCCTGCCGTGGGTGGCGCTGTTGCCCGCCACCGTCAAACAGGCCTGGCAGGAGAAACGCACGGCTTCTATCGGTTTCCTGTTGCTGTGGCTGCTGATGCCCTTGGCGTTTTTCAGCCTGGCCAAAGGCAAGTTGCCGTCCTACATCATGCCGTGCCTGTTGCCGCTGGCGCTGCTGATGGGCCATGCGCTGGCCGATAAAATGGCCCAGGGCCGTGGCCGTGCGCTGCGCATCAACGGCTGGCTGAATCTGGTATTGGGCATCGTGGCGTTGCTGGCATTAAGTTGGTTCCAACTGAAAAAGCCGGTGTATGAGCACGGTACCGAGACCCTGAGCCTGGTACTGGTCTTCGTACTGCTAATTGGTTGGATCTTCACCAACCTGCTGCAAGCGGCACGCCCGCTGCGCCTTTGGGCGGCGCCGGCCATCGGCAGCTGGTTGCTGGTAGCCCTGGCCCCGGCGGCCTTGCCCCACTCGGTGGTTTATAACAAAACCCCGGATCAGTTCATCATCGATCACCTACCGGAACTGAAACAGACCGGCGCCCTGCTGAGCAATGACCTGGGCGCCGCGTCGGCCTTGGCCTGGCGGGTCAAGCGTGCGGACGTGACCCTCTATAACACCGTCGGTGAAGTCAAATACGGCCTGGCCTTTGCTGATGCAGCCCATCACAAGGTCGACATGGCCCAGGTCCAGCAATGGATGAACGACGCGCGCAAACGCGGCGCGGTCGGCGTGGTAATGCGGGTCAAGGGTGACGACGAAGTCGCCGAAGTGAACCTGCTGCCTCAGGACGGCAAGCGCTATGAGCAAGGCAATCTGGTGATTCTGATCTTCCCGCAGGTCTCGTCATGATCACCCTGTTGCTGCTATTGGCCGCTTGCTTACTGACCTGCATGGGCCAGGTCTCGCAGAAATTCGCCGTGGAAGGCTGGCGTGACCAGCCGCACGGTTGGGCACTGAAGCTGCGTTCGCCGTGGTTGTGGTCCGCACTGCTGTGCCTGGGCTTCGGGCTGCTGGTATGGCTGCTGGTGCTGCAACGTCTTGAGGTGGGCATCGCTTACCCGATGCTCAGCCTGAATTTTGTGTTGGTCACCCTGGTGGCGCGCTTTGTGTTCAAGGAGCCCATTGATACCCGCCACTGGCTGGGCGTCGCGCTGGTGATCGCCGGCGTAGTGTTGCTGGGGCGTCAGGTATGAGCCGGGCGCGCGGATTTGCCCTGGCCTTGGGCAGCGTCGGTCTGGTCAGCGTGGCCCAGTTGGGCATGCGTTGGAGCATGACGCGTTTACCGCTGCCCCATGAATGGCTCAATGCGCAGATCGATCTCGCAGCCCTCGGGGTGGTGTTTCTGGCGATCTGTGCCTATGCCCTGTCGATGCTTTGCTGGTTGGTGGCCCTCAAGCACCTGCCGCTGGGGCGGGCCTATTCGCTGCTGAGCATCAGCTACGCGCTGGTGTATCTGCTGGCGGCCGGCCTGCCGGTGTTCAACGAACATTTTTCGCTTTCGAAAACCCTCGGGGTGGCATTTGTCATCCTGGGTGTGCTGGTTATCAACTCTCGTCGCACTTGCTCTACAAGTCCCAGGAATGCCCCATGAAAATCAGCGTATTTGGTAGTGGTTACGTCGGCCTGGTGCAGGCCACTGTGTTGGCCGAAGTCGGTCATGATGTGATCTGCATGGACGTCGATCAAAACAAGGTCAAGCAGCTGCAGCAAGGCCATGTGAGCATCTTCGAGCCGGGGCTGGCCGCGATGGTCAAGGAGAACCTCGAAAGCGGACGGCTGCATTTCACCTACGACGAGAAACTCGCCGTCGAACACGGTGAAGTGCTGTTTATCGCGGTGGGCACGCCGTCGGATGAAGACGGATCGGCCGACCTCAAGTACGTGCTGTCGGTGGGTGACGCGGTGGCACGCCATCGAATCGAGCCGGTGATCCTGGTGGAAAAATCCACCGTGCCCGTAGGCACTGGCGACACCCTGCGCGCGCATATCGAGAAAGCCTTGCACCTGGCCGGGCGCAGTCTGGAATTCGATATCGTCTCCAACCCTGAATTCCTCAAGGAAGGCTCGGCGGTGACCGACTGCCGCCGCCCGGACCGGATCATCATCGGCTGCGAGCGTGAAGAAGTGCGCGAGGTGATGCGCGAGCTGTACGCGCCGTTCAACCGCAACCACGACCGCATCATATTTATGGACCTGCGCAGCGCCGAGCTGACCAAATACGCCGCCAACTGCATGCTGGCCACCAAGATCAGTTTTATCAACCAGATCGCCGAGCTGGCCGAGCACCTGGGCGCCGACATCGAGGCCGTGCGCCTGGGTATCGGCGCCGACTCGCGCATCGGCTACCACTTCATTTACCCCGGCTGTGGCTACGGTGGCTCGTGCTTCCCCAAGGACATGCGCGCGCTGATCCACAGTGCCAAGCAAGCCAACTGCTCCAGCGATCTGCTGGAAGCCGTCGAGGCGATCAACCAGCGTCAGAAGAGCAAGCTGTACGAGCGCATCAATGCGTTCTTCAAAGGCGAGCTGCGCGGCAAGACTTTCGCCTTGTGGGGCCTGGCGTTCAAGCCCAACACCGATGACATGCGCGACGCCCCCAGCCGCGTGCTGATGGAGGCCTTATGGGCCGCCGGCGCCCAGGTGCGCGCCTTCGACCCGGAAGCGATGCAGGAAACCCAGCGCATTTACGCCGATGAAAGCCGCCTGATGCTGATGGGTACGCCGGAATCAACCCTTGTAGGCGCCGATGCGCTGATCGTCTGCACCGAATGGCAGCAATTCAAGGCGCCGGACTTCGACCTGATCCACCAGCGCTTGAAAACCCCGGTGATCTTCGATGGCCGTAACCTCTACGACGGCGAGCGTCTGGCGCGCAAAGGCTTCCAGTACTTTCCGATTGGGCGCGGCGACTCCTGCCAACTGCCGATTCCCCAGCAGCAATGGCTGCCAGCGCTTGAGCTGGCGAAGGTCGCGGAAGCCTGAGACGTGAACAAAGCCCAACCACTGCTGCTCACACCCACGCTTCGTCGGCAGTCCCTCGGTTTGGGCCTGCTGGCGTTGCTGCTGTTCATTGCCGGGAACTGGAACCAGGCAATCATCGGCTTCGATTCGCGGTTTGTGGTGTTTGCCCAGGAAATGCTGCGCCACGGGCCGAGCTTTTTCCCGACCACCTACGGCCAGCCCTATGCCGATTACCTGGCCACTTCGACGCTGCTCACCTGGCTGCTGTCGGTGCCGCTGGGGCATGTGAGCAGTTTTACCGCGTGGCTGCCCACAGCGATTGCCTCGGCCTTGATCGTGACGCTGGTGTATCGCCTGACCGCGCCCTACTCCCAGCGCTGGGGCCTGCTCAGCATTACGCTGTTGCTGTTGAGCAGCACCTTTATCAGTGAAACCCGCGCGGTGTCCCTGGATCAGATGCTCGCCGCCGTCACATTGGCAGTGTTTTACCTGGGTTATGCCCACGATCATTTCGGCGCGGGCAAGCGCCTGCATTGGCTGTACCTGTTATTGATCGTGGGGTTTGCCGTGCGCGGGCCAATCGGCCTGGTGGTGCCTACCGGTGTGCTGTGCAGCTACTACCTGATCAACCGCCAGTGGCGTCAGCTGTTCAGTTTCGGGCTGCTGGCCCTGGCGTTGCTGGGGGCCTGCGTGGGGCTGCTGTTGCTGCTGGCCAAGCTCAGTGGTGGCGAGAACTTCATGCACGACGTGATCCGCATGCAGTTCCTGGGGCGCATGGATGGCAGCGAAGGCTCCAGTGGCGTGCTGTATTACTTCACCAGTTCCCTGGGCAATTACGCCCTGGCCTACCCGCTGGCGCTGTTGGTGTTGCTGGGCATCGGCGTGGCCCGGCCACAGACGCCTGAGCCGGCCCTGAAGCTGGTCGGCTATTGTGCCGCCGCCGCGTTGCTGGTGATGCTGGGGCTGTCGATTCCCCAAGCAAAAAAGGCGCGCTACCTGCTGCCGATGTTGCCCATGGCGGCCATCATCGCCGCCTACCCTTTCAGCGCGATTCAAGGCCGCGTGTTCGCCTGGTTGCGGGGCTTGATGCTGGCGATATGGACCGCGTTGCCCGCACTGCTGATCGTCGGGTTGGTGGTGATGCGCCCACGTTACCCTGAGCAACTGAACCATTTGGCGCCGATATTCGCGTTGCTGGGAGCGTTGCAGGCGCTGGCGCTATTGAGCCTGTTCAAGGCGCGCCTGCGCCCCGTCGGCCCGGCAATGGCCGCCGTACTCGCGGTGTGGGCCACCTATATCCTGGTGGTCGAGCCGTTGGAACGCCGTGTATATGACACCCGCACCTTCACCCTGCAGGTCCATGAACAGGTCATGCAAGCGCGCGCGCCGGTGGTGCTGCATGGCCTGGGCAAAGACGCCAAGGCGATCAAGTACATGGTCAACCTCGATTGCGATCAGGTGCCGCTGTTTACCCAATTGCCTTCGGAGCTGGCACCGCTGCAAGGGCCTGCCTGGCTGGTGATGAGCCAGGCGGATTATGAAGGGTTGCAGGAGCCGCGCTGGCGTTCCATCACCCCGACCCTCACCGGTGAATTCGACCGCAACCCTTATGTGCTGCTGTATCTGGCTAAATCGCCGCCGAAATAAGCCTCGGCGGCGATGCTCCCGGAGTAAAAACTCCTACGCAGCTATACGTAACGGCTGGTGTCATTTCACTTTCATGCCCTTGAAACCCAACGGTAAACTCGATCGCCAGTGGCGGTAGTCATTTACCGCCACAGGCCAAGGATAACGACAAGGACGCTGTGGGCCGCAGCCACCACCGTGGTACTTCATGAGAGGAGAATGCCGTGCCAGACGATGTTCGTGACAATGTGCATGTGGGCTACCTGCCCATGCCGCCCTTGGATCGCTTGATGGAGCTGCGTGATGCGCTGGTCGCGCTCAAAGGTCCACTGGGCAGCGAGCCAGCCTTGCAAGAGAACCTGCGCAGACGTTTATTCAACGAGGAGGCCGATGACCGCGTGCTGGGCAAAATCAACACGCCATTACCCAGTGTGATCTGTTCCATTCCCTTTGGCTGATGCCCTTCAATCCACTTTTTTTGTACTCAACCCTCATTAATATGCATTGGCGCCGAATCTTGCTGCACGGCACACTGCGCCGGTTCCTCCCCCAATCGCAGGAACGTTCAAGGACTTTTCCGGGCAACCAGACGAGTCTTTTTTTTGCCCGCCGTTTTTATGGAACCGTTCAATGCTCGCTCGCTGGTTACCTGCCGCTATCAATACCCGTCCTTCCGAATGGAGCCGCGCCGCCATCGGCATGGCGCTGGGCACGCTGTTCAGTGTCTGGCTGTGCGGCCAAGTCTTCGGCATGGAGGTTGCGCTGCACTTGCTCGGGCCGTTGGGCGCCTCGGCGGTGTTGCTGTTCGCGGTGTCGTCCGGTGCGTTGGCGCAACCCTGGTCGATCGTCGGCAGCTACCTGTGCGCTGGCATCGTGGCACTGCTGGTGGCGCGGGTGCTGGGGCGCACCCTGGGCAGCGCATGCCTGGCGGCGGGAATGACCGTGGTGCTGATGTGCTGGCTGCGCTGCCTGCATCCGCCGGCCGGTGGCCTGGCCATGACCCTGGTGCTGGCGGACCCGGCGTCTGCTGCCCTGGGCTGGTCCGAGCTGGGCGCCGTATTGATGGGCGCTGGCGCCCTGCTCGCTTGCGCGCTGGCTTACAACAACGCCACCCGCACCCGGTACCCCAAAGGCGCCGTCGAATCGCCCGCCGTCATGTTGAATAATCCCCACGCCGCACGGGACCCCGCCGTCACCGCCGCCGACCTGAAACTGGCACTGGCCGAGATGGAACAGTTCTACGACGTGGCGCCCATGGAGCTTGAGCAGTTGATCCACGCCGCCGAAACCCATGCGCGCCGCCGCAGCATCGGCGAAGTCCTGGCCAGCCGCGTGCCCTGACTGCCTGCTGCATAAATGCAAAAACGACCTGCATGATTCAAGGTTGTACGGGGCAAATTTGCACTGGTACGATCGCGAGATGGTCCGTTCGCGGGCCTCTTGATAAAGAACAATAAAAGCAGGGAGTTAGAGATGACTGCTCAGGTTTCATCCGAAGCAAACCGTGCCGAGACGCCTCAGGACGAGGTGCTGGCCGAGGTCCGTAATCATATCGGCCACCTTACCCTCAACCGCCCCGCCGGCCTGAACGCCCTGACTCTTAATATGGTGCGTTGCCTGACCGCGCAGTTGCAGGCCTGGGCCGATGATCCGGCGATCCATGCCGTGGTTTTGCGCGGCGCTGGCGACAAAGCCTTCTGTGCCGGCGGCGATATCCGCTCCCTCTACGACAGCTTTAACAGCGGCGACACCCTGCACCAGGATTTTTTCGTCGAAGAATACGCACTCGATCTGGCCATTCACCATTACCGCAAGCCGGTACTGGCGCTGATGGACGGCTTTGTCCTGGGCGGCGGCATGGGCCTGGTGCAAGGCGCGGACTTGCGTGTAGTCACCGAACGCAGCCGCCTGGCCATGCCGGAAGTGGCCATCGGTTATTTCCCGGACGTGGGTGGCAGCTATTTCCTGCCGCGTATTCCCGGGGAGCTGGGGATTTACCTTGGCGTCACCGGGGTGCAGATCCGCGCGGCCGATGCGCTGTACTGCAGGTTGGCGGATTGGTACCTGGACAGCGCCAAACTGGCCGAACTGGACCAGAAACTCGACCGCCTGCAATGGCATGACACGCCTCTCAAAGACCTGCAAGGTCTGCTGGCCAAGCTGGCGGTACAACACCTGCCGGATGCACCGCTGGCGGCCTTGCGCCCGGCCATCGACCATTTCTTCGCCCTGCCCGATGTTCCAAGCATTGTCGAACAGTTGCAGGAGGTCACCGTCGCCAACAGCCATGAGTGGGCGCTGAACACGGTGCACCTGATGCAGACCCGCTCGCCCCTGGCCATGGCGGTCACCTTGAAGATGCTGCGTCGTGGGCGGCGCTTGCCGCTGGAACAGTGCTTTGAACTGGAGCTGCACCTGGATCGCCAGTGGTTCGAGCGCGGCGACCTGATCGAAGGCGTGCGCGCCCTGATCATCGATAAGGATAAATCCCCACGCTGGAACCCTCCGACGCTGCAGGCGCTCGACGCTGCGCACGTCGAGAGCTTCTTCCACGACTTCGAGCAGGTTGCGAAATAACTTATGCAAGACATTGAATACACTGAAGAACAAGTGATGATCCGCGATATGGCGCGCGACTTTGCCCGTGGCGAAATCGCTCCCCATGCCCAGGCGTGGGAAAAGGCCGGCTGGATCGACGATGGCCTGGTGGCGAAGATGGGCGAACTGGGCCTGCTCGGTATGGTGGTGCCCGAAGAATGGGGCGGCACCTACGTCGATTACGTAGCCTACGCCCTGGCGGTGGAAGAGATTTCCGCCGGCGACGGTGCCACGGGCGCGCTGATGAGTATCCACAACTCAGTGGGTTGCGGGCCGATCCTCAACTACGGCAGCGAACAGCAGAAGCAAACCTGGCTGGCGGACCTTGCCAGCGGCCAGGCGATTGGCTGCTTTTGCCTGACCGAACCCCAGGCCGGCTCGGAGGCGCACAACCTGCGCACCCGTGCCGAGTTGCGTGATGGGCAATGGGTGATCAATGGCGCCAAGCAATTTGTCAGCAACGGCAAGCGCGCTAAGTTAGCCATCGTGTTTGCGGTAACCGACCCGACGTTGGGCAAAAAAGGCATCTCCGCATTCCTGGTGCCCACCGACACCCCTGGCTTCGTGGTGGACCGCACCGAACACAAAATGGGCATTCGCGCCTCGGACACCTGCGCCGTGACCCTCAACCACTGCAGCGTGCCTGAAGCCAACCTGCTGGGCGAACGCGGCAAAGGCCTGGCCATCGCCCTGTCCAATCTGGAAGGTGGCCGTATCGGCATCGCCGCCCAGGCCCTGGGCATCGCCCGCGCAGCGTTCGAAGCAGCACTGACTTACGCCCGCGACCGCGTGCAATTCGACAAGGCAATCATCGAGCACCAAAGCGTGGCCAATCTGCTGGCGGACATGCAGACCCGCCTCAATGCCGCGCGTTTGTTGATCCTGCACGCTGCGCGCCTGCGTAGCGCCGGCAAGCCCTGCCTGTCGGAAGCGTCCCAAGCCAAGCTGTTCGCCTCGGAAATGGCCGAAAAGGTCTGTTCCCAGGCCATGCAGATTCATGGCGGGTACGGTTACCTGGAGGATTACCCGGTGGAGCGCTACTACCGGGATGCGCGGATCACGCAGATTTATGAAGGGACCAGTGAAATTCAACGGATGGTCATCGCCCGCGAACTGAAAAACTACCCGCTCTAAATGCCGTATGTGGGAGGGGGCTTGCCCCCGATCACAGTGTCTCAGCCTCAGTAACTGCTGACTGATCCACCGCTATCGGGGGCAAGAGCCTCCTCCCACATGTTTACTGGTCCTTGAATTCCGGCGCGCGTTTGGCCACAAAGGCCGCCATACCTTCCTTCTGATCCTGGGTCGCAAAGGCCGCGTGGAATACCCGACGCTCAAAGCGCACGCCCTCGGACAGGCTGACTTCGAATGCACGGTTCACGCTTTCCTTGACCATCATGCTGATGGGCACCGATTTGCCGGCAATCAGTGTGGCGACCTTCAAGGCCTCATCCAGTAATTCGTCGGCCGGCACGATACGGGCAACGATGCCGCAGCGCTCGGCTTCCACCGCGTCGATAAAGCGCCCGGTCAAGCACATTTCCATGGCCTTGGCCTTACCCACCGCGCGGGTCAGGCGCTGAGTGCCGCCCATGCCGGGCAGTACGCCCAGGTTGATTTCCGGCTGACCGAACTTGGCTCCGTCACCGGCCAGGATAAAGTCGCACATCAGCGCCAGCTCGCAACCGCCACCCAGGGCGAAGCCGTTAACGGCGGCAATGATCGGCTTGCGCCGGTTGGCCACACGGTCGCTGTCGCTGAATAGGTCGTCCATATAGATCTGCGGGTAGGTCAGCTCGGCCATTTCCTTGATATCGGCGCCGGCGGCGAAGGCTTTTTTCGAACCGGTCAGCACGATGCAGCCGATTTCCGGGTTAGCTTCCAGGCCATCCAGGGCCTGATTCAACTCGCTTACCAATTGTGCGTTCAGCGCGTTCAGCGCCTGGGGACGGTTCAAGGTGATCAGGCCGACTCGGCCCTGAACCTCAAGCAAAATAGTCTCGTAACTCATGTATCGGCTCCTTAGAGATTGCGTGAGATGACCATGCGTTGAATATCGCTGGTGCCTTCGTAGATCTGGCAAACCCGCACATCGCGGTAGATGCGCTCCAGGGGAAAGTCGTTCAGGTAACCGTAACCGCCGAGGGTTTGCAAGGCGGCCGAGCAGACTTTTTCGGCCATTTCCGAGGCAAACAATTTCGCCATCGAGGCTTCGACCAGCGCCGGCTTGCCGCTGTCCCGCAGCGCGGCGGCGTAATGCACCATCTGCCGCGCGACGGCGATCTGGGTGGCCATGTCCGCCAGACGAAACGCCACGGCCTGGTGCTCGATCAGCGCTTTGCCGAAGCTTTGGCGTTCGCGGGCATAGTCGCGGGCGGCTTCGAACGCGGCGCGGGCCATGCCGACCGATTGCGCGGCGATACCCACGCGGCCGCCCTCAAGGTTGGCCAGGGCGATCTTGTAGCCTTCGCCCTCCTCCCCCAGCCTGTTGGCCAGCGGCACCTTCACGTCTTCGAACAGGATCTGGCAGGTGTCGGAGGCATGCTGGCCGAGCTTATCCTCGACCCGCGCCACGCTGTAACCCGGGGAGTCCGTCGGCACGATAAACGCGCTGATGCCACGCTTGCCTGCGGCGGGGTCGGTGACCGCAAACACAATCACCACCCCGGCGTTCTGCCCGGAGGTGATGAACTGTTTGCAGCCGTTGAGCACGTAATGATCGCCCTCCAGCCGCGCGCGGGTTTTCAGGCTGCTGGCATCCGAGCCGGCCTGGGGCTCGGTCAAGGCGAACGCGCCAAGCATGGCGCCGCTGGCCAGGGGCGTGAGGAATTGAGCCTTTTGCTGATCATTGCCGAACTTGAGGATCGGCACGCAGCCCACGGAGTTGTGCACGCTCATGATGGTGGAACAGGCGCCGTCGCCGGCGGCGATTTCCTCCAGGGCCATGGCGTAGGCCAGGTAACCGGTGTCGCAACCGCCCCACTGTTCCGGCACCAACATGCCGAAAAAGCCCAGTTCGGCCATCTCGCCGATGGCTTCTTTGGGAAAGCGGTGCTCGCGGTCCCACTCGGCGGCGAAGGGTTTGAGGCGTTCCTGGGCAAATTGCCGGGCCGCGTCGCTGATTTGCAGCTGTTCTTCATTGGGCAGCATGGGGAGCAGTCCTTAATACAGGCATTCGACGGCCATGGCCGTGGCTTCGCCACCGCCGATACAGATAGCGGCCACGCCGCGTTTGAGGCCTTTGTGGCGCAGGGCCGCGAGCAGCGTTACCAGGATGCGCGCGCCGGACGCGCCGATGGGGTGGCCCAGGGCACAGGCACCGCCATGTACGTTGACCTTGGCATGTGGGATCTGCAGCTTGCTCATGGTTACCAGGGTCACCACGGCAAAGGCTTCGTTGATCTCGAACAGATCGACCTCGTCCAGATTCCAGCCGGTCTTGCTCATCAGCTTGCGAATCGCCCCCACTGGCGCTACCGGGAACAGCCCAGGCTCGTCGGCAAAGGCTGCATGCCCGTGGATCACCGCCAACGGCTTGAGGCCACGCTTGAGGGCTTCGGACTCGCGCATCAGCAGCAATGCCGCCGCGCCGTCAGAGATGGAGCTGGAGTTGGCCGCCGTCACCGTGCCGCCTTCGCGGAACGCCGGTTTCAACTGAGCGATCTTGTCCAGTTTGGCCTTGGGCGGTTGCTCGTCATGCAGGATGGTTTTCTGCTCCTTACCCACGGTGACCTGCAACGGCACGATTTCCGCGGCGAAGTGCCCGTGGCTGATGGCCTCCTGAGCACGCGTCAGGGAGGCGATGGCGAACGCGTCCTGGGCTTCGCGGGTAAAGCCGTTATGCAGGGCGCACTCTTCGGCGAAGGTGCCCATCAGGCGGCCCTTGTCGTAGGCATCTTCCAGACCGTCGAGGAACATATGGTCGAGCACACGCCCATGGCCCATGCGGTAACCGCTACGGGCGCGGTCCAACAGGTACGGCGCGTTGGACATGCTTTCCATGCCGCCGGCAATCGCCACGTCGACGCTGCCAGCCACCAGCGCGTCATGGGCCTGGATGGTGGCTTGCATGCCCGAGCCGCACATCTTGTTGAGAGTGGTGCAGCGGGTGCCTTTGTCCAGCCCGGCACCCAGCGCCGCCTGGCGAGCCGGGGCCTGGCCGAGACCGGCGGGCAGCACGCAGCCGAACATCACTTCATCCACCGCATCGGCGGCGATGCCGGCGCGTTCGACCACGGCGCGAATCGCCGCAGCCCCCAGCTGGGGCGCAGTCAGGCCCTTAAGATCGCCCTGGAATCCGCCCATGGGTGTACGTGCAGCGCTGACAATCACAATCGGATCGTTCATCGGTGGTCCTCCTTACTTGGCCGCCATGCGCAAGGCGCCGTCGAGACGGATCACCTCGCCGTTGAGCATGCTGTTTTCAATAATGTGTCGTACCAGCGCGGCGTATTCGGCGGGTTTGCCCAGACGCGGCGGAAATGGCACGCCGGCGGCCAGGGACTCGCGCACCTCGGGGGTCATGCCCGCCATCATGGGGGTTTCGAAGATGCCGGGAGCGATGGTCATCACGCGGATGCCGAACCGCGCCAGTTCACGGGCGGCAGGCAGTGTGAGGCTGGCAATCGCGCCTTTGGACGCGGCGTACGCGGCCTGGCCGATCTGCCCGTCGAACGCGGCCACCGAAGCCGTGTTGATGATCACGCCGCGCTCGCCCTCGGCGTTGGCCTCGGTTTCGGCGATGGCCGCCGCCGCCAAACGCAACAGGTTGAAGCTGCCGATCAGATTGACGTTGATGACCTGGGCAAAACTGGCCAGGCCATGGGGGCCGTTCTTGCCGAGGATCTTCTCGCCACGCACCACACCGGCGCAGTTGACCAACCCGTGCAGCCCGCCAAATGCCGCGACAGTGGCCTGTACCGCCGCTTCGGCCGCCGCCTCCTGGCTGATATCGGCCACGGCACTGCGGGCGTTGTCGCCCAGTTGCTGGGCTTTGGCCGCCACAGCGTCGGCGTTCAAATCCACCAGCATCACCTTGGCACCGGCGGCGACCAACATCTCAGCGGTGGCCGCACCGAGGCCAGAAGCACCGCCGCTGACCAGGAATACCTTGTTTTCAATCTGCATCATTGTGTCCTTAGAAAGGGATCAAGCCACCGCTGCTTGAGCTTTGGCGATTTCCTGATTACGCAAGATAAAACGCTGCAACTTGCCGCTTGGAGTCTTGGGCAAGTCGCTGACAAATTCGATTTCCCGAGGGTAGGCATGGGCCGCCAGACGCTGACGCACATGCAGGCGCAGTTCTTCGGCCAGTTCGGGCGTGGCGCGGTATTGCTCGTTGATCACTACAAACGCCTTGACCAGCTCGGTGCGCTCCGGGTCAGGCTTGCCGACCACCGCCGCTTCGATCACCGCTGGGTGTTCGACCAGGGCGCTTTCCACGTCGAAGGGGCCTACGCGGTAGCCGGAAGTGGTGATCACATCGTCACTGCGCCCGACAAAACTGATGCTGCCGTCCGGGTTCAATTCCACGGTGTCGCCGCTAAGGTAGTACTTGCCGACGAAAGCCTTGGTTTTCACCCCTTCATAGCCGGCAAACCAGCACATCGGCGACTGCTCGCGGTCGATGGCCAGGATGCCGGGCTGGCCGGCGGGCAATTCCTGGTAGGCCTCATCCAACACCACGATGCGGTGCCCCGGCGAAGCGAAGCCGGCCGCGCCGACATGCACCGGATGGTCCAGGCCATGGTGATTGCACAGCACCATGCCCAATTCGGTCTGGCCGTAATGGTCGTGAATGGTCACCCCCAGGTTGTCGGCGAACCAGCGGATCACTTCGGGGTTCAGCGGCTCGCCGGCGCTGCTGACAATACGCAATTTGCCCTTGATCGACTGGGCGAACTGACTGCCGCCGGCAATCAGCAAACGATAAGCGGTGGGTGAACCGGTCAGGTTGGTGATCCCGTACTTATTGATCACCCGGCAGGTACTCTCCAGGGTGAATGGGCCGTCGTAGAAGGTAATCGGTTGGCCCATGGACAGCGGCCCGGTGACGCCGAAATAGATGCCATAGGCCCAGCCCGGGTCAGCGACGTTCCAGAACGCGTCTTCGGGGCGCAGGTCCACGGCGTCTCGGGTGTAGCTCTGGAACGCAACGATAGCCTTGAGCGGCACCGACAGCGCTTTGGAGGGGCCGGTGGTGCCCGAGGTGAACATCAGCAGGAACGGTTCCTCGCCGTCCAGCAGCACCGGTTCGCACAGGTTGGAATGCTTGGGCAGTTCGGCCCAGAAACTGAAGTCGCCGCGCACGATGCCTTCGCCCTTGGGGCCGGCGACCGTCACGACAGTGGGGCAATCCTGCACCTCGACAAGCTTGGGCCGATTCACGGCGTCGGTGACCACCAGCGCCGCGCCGGAGCTGTTCAAGCGGTGTTCGATGGCTTTGGGCCCGAACGCCGTGAACAACGGTTGATACACCGCACCGATGCGCCAAGTGGCCAGTACCACCACCAGCAATTCCGCCGTGCGCGGCAGCAGGCCGGCGACTTTGTCGCCACGCCCCACACCCTGGGCCACCAGGAAATTGGCGAAGCGGGCCGCCTGGTCCTGCAACTCGGTAAAGGTCACGGTGGCGCTGCGCCCGTCCTTGCCTTCCCAGAACAGCGCAATACGCCCCGGCAGCGCATAGCGGTCGCAACATTCAACGCAGGCATTGAGGCCCAGCAAGCTGCCGGCCAGGGTGGCGTCGACGGTGTGTTGGTAATCGAATTCGGTAGTGGCGGCCAAGTAATCGCGCATCGCTTCAAATCCTTGCGTATTGTTATTTTCAGGACGTTTTTCAGGACAAGAACCTGCGAAATAGTCGCTCCAGAGCGTTGCGGCAGCAATGGTCAAAGCCTTCAACTTGGCTGACTGGTTTGGCCAAGCCTTTATTGGTCATAGACCCCGCCGATCATCCGGTTGGCCCTGGCGATTGGACGCCGCGCCCGGCAGCTTCTAACCTGATGGCCTGCGCCACCGAAGAAGTTCCCGCCTGATGATCGTGCGTCCCAAGCCCAACCTGCTGGGCATCCTGTTTTCCCTCAAAGGCTCGATTGCCAAGCGCATTGCCTTGCGCAGCCTGCTGGTGACGCTGCTGGCGTCGGTGATCGTATTGGTGGAAACGCTGCACCCGGCGTACTTCTCCAAGGTCAACGCCACGCCCTTCACCTTGCTTGGGCTGTCGTTGTCGATCTTTATGAGCTTTCGCAACAACGCCTGCTATGACCGCTGGTGGGAAGGCCGCAAGCAATTGGGGCAAATGATCATTGAGGTGCGCTCGCTGATCCGACAGACCCAGGCGCTGACCGATACGTCCGAGCGCGCAAGCCTGTTGCGCGCCGTTTGTGGCTTCTCTCACGGCTTGATCGCGCGTCTGCGCCATGAAGACGAAGCCCTTGCCATCCAGCCTTGGGCGAAAGTGCAGGCCGACCATCCGAACCTGCCCGATCAGGTCCTGCAGCAATTGGGCGCGCGCTTCAGCGAGCTGGCCGGACAAGGTGCAATCAGCGAATGGCGCTACACCCAATGGGAAACACGCCTGGTCAGCCTGAGCCAGGTACAGGCCGCGTGCGAACGTATCAAGCACACCCCACTGCCCTTCCCTTACACCTTGCTGCTGCACCGCACCATCTACCTGTTCTGCATCCTGCTGCCGTTCGCCATGGCCGAACCCTTGGGCTGGCTGACCCCGGTGTTCACTGCCATCGTCAGCTACACCTTCTTCGGCCTTGATGAGATTGGCGACGACCTGGAAGACCCCTTCGGCTTCGACGAAAACGACCTGCCCTGCAACGCCATCCTGCGCACCCTGGAGCGTGAGGTCCTGGCCGCTCTAGGGGCGACGCAACTGCCGCCGGCGTTGGAGCCGGTGGAGTACGTGCTCACCTGATGCGGGTTTGACACCTGCCGTGGTCTGGTCGAAGCTTGCGCCTCTCAACGAACTGCTTACGCTTTCGGACACCTGCATGCCAAAGTCACGCCGCTACGCCCTCGTGGGCCTGTGCGCCCTGTTGTTTATCGTACTCATCACTTGGTATTTCACTCGCAGCACGCCGGTGGCGGTGCCGCCCGCGATTGCCCATGGTTACTCCAAAGCATTGAAGCAGGCGCACAATGGCGAACCGGGCGCGGCGCGCGTGCTGTATCAGCAATTGGCGCGGCCGGACCTGTCGCCCGAACGCCGCGCCGCCCTGCACGCGGAATTACCTAACTACCCCAGCCCTCAAGCCTTGAAGCTGGCGGATAAAGACTTGGCCGACCCGTCGCCCCTGGTGCGCGAGGCGGCGATCCGCAGCATCGTCGGCCTGGTGCCTACCGGCCAGCGCACACTGTTGCTCGGCCCGGTCCTCGACGACCCAGAGCAACCCGTGCGTTTTGCCGCGGCCAATGCCCTGCTGGGCTTGTCGCCAGATACCCTGGGCCTGTACTTCGGCCCGTTGCAACAGGTGCTGGACGAGTACGTCAAACACCTCAAGTCCCAGCCCGAAACTGCCGAAGGCTGGATTCAACTGGCACGCTTGTACATTCACAGTGCGCTGCTGCCCGAGGCTAAGAACGCGCTGGAACAGGCCACTCGCCTGCAACCGGACAACTTGCCGGCGGTGGTCGCGCAAATCGAGCTGTTGGATAAACAAGGCAAAACCGACGAGTCGCGGCAACTGCTGGCCCGGCAATTGGCGGCGCATCCCGAATCGGCTTACCTGCAACATGCTCTGGGCTTGTGGCTGCTGCACCACGGTGAGCGGACCTACGCGCTGCTCGGTCTTTCCAAAGCGGTAGAGTTGGAGCCGGACAATCAGGATTACCGCTACGACCTGGCCACCACCCTGCACGCCCAACAGGAACTCGAAGCCGCCCAACGTCAGCTGGAAGAAATCGTCCAGCGCCACCCGGCCAACCGCAAGGCGCGGGTGCTGTTGATCAACTACTGGAAAGAAAGCGGCCAATTGCAGAATGTGCAGGTGCTGCTCGCCCAGCTCGAACAACAGAACCCCGACGATCCCGCGCTGCAACAAGGGCTGTAGGCGTCTACAACAAATTGGAAAAAAGCGACGCCGCGCACGAACCCGGCTAAAACGTTGAACCCCCGCAATAGCCAACGGTCAAGTGCATATGGCGCGCCCGAACGGGCGTGCACCTCTCCTCGCTTGTGACCTGAGGGCACTTCTTGTCTACATCTAAAGCGCTGTTAACCGAAAAAGCGGCCACTGGCATCGAAGGTCTTGATGACATTCTTTCCGGTGGTTTGTCCCGCAGCCATTTGTTCCTGCTCGAAGGTGAGCCGGGGACCGGCAAAACTACCGTAGCCCTGCATTTCCTGCAGGCCGGCGCGAAAAACGGTGAAACATCGTTGTACATCACCCTGTCCGAAACCGAGCGCGAACTGCGCCAGGGTGCCAAGTCCCACGGCTGGGACCTGGATGACAATATCCACATCTTCGAACTGACCCCGCCCGAAAGCCTGCTGAACGCTGAACACCAGCAGAGTCTGCTGTATTCCTCAGACCTGGAACTGGGCGAAGCCACCCGGCAGATTTTCGAAGTGGTCGAGCGCGTGAAGCCGACCCGTGTGGTGGTCGACAGCCTGTCCGAGATTCGTCTGCTCGCGCAAAGCTCGTTGCGCTATCGCCGACAGATCCTCGCCATCAAGCATTACTTCGTGCGCTACGACGCCACCGTTTTGCTGCTGGACGACCTGACCACCGAATCCCTCGACAAAACCGTGCACAGCGTGGCCCATGGCGTTATTCGTCTGGAAGAACTGACGCCCAACTACGGCGCTGAACGCCGACGCGTTCGGGTGGTGAAGTACCGTGGGCAGAAATACCGCGGCGGCTTCCACGATTTCACCATCATGGGTGACGGCATCCATGTGTTCCCGCGCCTGGTGGCGGCCGAGCATCGTGGCGGCTACATCCGCCAGACCCTGAGCAGCGGCATTCGCGAACTGGATGCGCTGATGGGCGGCGGCGTAGAGACCGGCTCCAGCAGCCTGATCCTCGGCCCGGCCGGTACCGGTAAGTCGCTGATCTCGATGATCTTCGCCGCCGCCGCCGTGGCCCGTGGGGAAAAAGCCGCGCTGTTCATTTTCGATGAAGAACTGGGCCTGCTGTTCGAACGTATGAAAAACATGGGCATCGACCTCGCCGCCCTGCAAGCCACCGGCAACCTGCTGATCGAGCAGGTAGACGCCGCGGAACTGTCCCCCGGCGAGTTCTCCCACCGTGTGCGCCGCTGCGTGGACGAACGCGGGATCAAAACAGTGGTGATCGACAGCATTAACGGCTATCAGGCCGCCATGCCAGAAGAGAACGCGCTGATCCTGCATATGCACGAGCTGCTGCTGTACCTCAACCGCCGTGGTGCGGCGACCTTCATGACGGTGGCCCAGCACGGCCTCGTGGGTGACATGCAGGCGCCGGTGGACATCACTTACCTGGCCGACACTGTGATTCTGCTGCGTTATTTCGAAGCGCTGGGCAAGGTCCGTCGCGCCATCTCCATTATCAAGAAGCGCACAGGCACCCATGAATCGACGATTCGCGAATACCGCATCAGCAACCAGGGCATGACCGTGGGCCAACCACTGGATAATTTCCAAGGCGTGCTGCGCGGCATCCCCACCTACATGGGCGCCGGATCGCCGTTATTGAAGGAAGAGGGAGAGTGACAGACCTGTCTCCCGTCTCCGAGCGTGCCATTGTGCTGGCGCCCATGGGCCGCGACGGCACCTTGGCGCTGATGATGCTCAATGAGGCCGGCTACAGCGGCGTCATTGCCAGCAACCTCAAGGCCCTGTGCGAAGCCCTGGAACAGGGCGCGGGTCTGTTGATCATCGCTGCCGAGGCTTTGCGCGGCGTCGACCTGGAGCCGTTACTGGAGCATCTGCACCAGCAGCCCGCCTGGTCGGACCTGCCCATCGTGCTGCTGACCCACCACGGCGGCGGCGAGCAGAACGGCTCATCCCACCTCAGCGGCTTGTTGGGCAACGTGACCTTCCTTGAGCGACCGTTTCACCCGGTAACTTTGATCAGCCTGGTCAGCGCCGCCCTACGCGGGCGTCGCCGCCAATATGAAGCGCGGGACCGCTTGATCGACCTCGGCGAAAGCGAGCTGCGCTTGCAACGCACCCTGGAGACCCTTGAACAACAGGTCGAAGAGCGTACCGCTCAACTGCGCAACAACGAAGAAGCGCTGCGCCAATCCCAGAAAATGGAAGCGGTCGGTCAATTGACCGGCGGCATCGCCCATGACTTCAACAACATGCTCACCGGCATCATCGGTAGCCTGGAGCTGCTGCGAAGGCGTGTGGCCCGTGGCAAGCTGGACGATCTGGACAGCCTGATCGACCTGGGCGTCACCTCCGCCAACCGCGCCGCCGGCCTCACCCACCGGTTACTGGCGTTTTCTCGCCGCCAGTCCCTCGACTCCAAACCGGTGCAAATCAACCAGTTGGTCACGTCCATGGGTGAGCTGCTGCAACGCAGCATCAATGAAAGCATCGGTCTGGACATGCGTCTGAGCGAGCAATTGTGGACCGCGGAGGCCGACCCCAATCAGTTGGAAAGCGCCCTGCTCAACCTGGTGATCAATGCACGGGATGCCATGCCCAACGGTGGCAGGCTTATCGTGGAAACCACCAACCGCCATCTCGACAGCGTGTTCACTGCCGCTTATGGCTCCCTCACACCGGGCGACTACGTAGAGTTGAGTGTCAGCGACACCGGTTGCGGCATTCCCGAAAGCGTTATGGGGCGCGTGTTCGACCCGTTTTTCACCACCAAGCCGATTGGCCAGGGCACAGGGCTCGGTCTGTCGATGATCTACGGCTTTGCCCGTCAGTCCCGTGGCCATGTGATCATCCATAGCGAAGTCGGCAAAGGCACCACAGTCAGCCTGTTCCTGCCACGTTTTGTCGGCGAAGTGATCGCCCAGCAAACGCTGAATCCTACCCTGCTGCCCTACGCCACTGACGGCGAAACCGTGCTGATCGTCGAGGACGATGCGGCGGTGCGCTTGCTAGTCAGCGCAGTGCTCAAGGAGCTGGGCTACGCGTACGTCGAGGCCAGCGACGGCCACACCGCCGTGCCGATTATCCAATCCGATCAGCGTATCGACCTACTGATCAGCGATGTCGGGCTGCCAGGCATGAACGGTCGCCAATTGGCGGAAATCGGCAGGCAGCTCAGGCCGGACCTCAAAGTGCTGTTCATCACCGGTTATGCCGAGCATGCCGCAGTGCGCGGCGGGTTCCTGGATCCGGGGATGCAGTTGATCACCAAGCCGTTCACCTTCGATTTGTTGACGGCAAAAGTGCGGGAAATGATTTGCGCCCCCTCAGACTGAAGGTATCAACGCTCTGGTAAGGCTGGGAAAAACCCAGTCACTATTGTTTCGGCAGAAAGTAGGATCGCTTAGCGCCTTGCGGGTACGAAGAGGTACATGGGGGGAGGTAATCCCTTCCCCTGTAGCCCCTGAAATTACTTGAAGAGCCGTGCGATGATTGATAATTCCACACCGTTTAACCTTTCACTCCCTCTCGTTTCTCCCCTCGTCACGCCAACGTCACCTGCGGCACCTAGTCCCCTTATTCGAAATGAGCGCACGGGCACCGAAGCAACGCCTCAGGATGATGGAAACAGTGTGCTGGCTTTGCTGTTTGCCAAAGCATTAAAAGCGGGGGCGACGGACGACGGCTTTCCCGAGAATATCGATAACATTCCGAAAACATCGACCTTCGGCCAGTGGTGGACCGTTTTGCACAATGCGTTGAAGAGTCCGCCGTTTCTCAAGTGGGCCCTGGAAAAAGGCATTGACCTGTCAAAGCCTATGGAAATCTCCCCTGCCCGTGACTCGATCTCTTTTACAGTCAACGGGAAGATGCAAAAGTTCTCGGGCCCCGATCAGGGGCATAGCTGGGCAGAAGTCACGGGGCCGATCATGCGAGCCGCAGAGGTGCTTAGCCCTGAACGAAAGCCATTGAACCTGGAATCTGCACACAACAGCACATCGGCGCCCTTTGAAGTGGTTGCACACTTTCACAACGAGCTTCATAGCACGCGGTCAATGGAGTCAATCAACACGCGCGCCGCCGAACTTGAACAGAGTAAAACCTTGCGCTGGATCCCTGGCAAAGACTCCAACGATTTGGCATCTGAAAGCTATTCGACACGACTGCAGAACGAAGCAACCAAGCTGGGCGATGCTCAAAACAAGTATCTACTGGCGCGCGAACTTCTGCCCGTTATTTTGAAAAATGACGAAAACAGTGAAACCTATAAAGATTTGATGTACCGCACGAAGCTGTCGATTTATGAACGAAGAAGATTGACACCAGAAGCGGCCAAAGCTCAATTGCAGCAAAACATCCTAAATGCCCTGAAAAACACCACGATCAGCGTGAACCCTGACTCTGCATACGCCAAGTCAATGCCGGGCAACTCGGGAACTACCGTATCGTTGGAAAAGTTCATCACTGATAACGGTTGGACGATTCCCAAGACCACTGATGAGATTGTTAATTTTATTGACGTATTGATCAGTCACGCACCGAAGCAACCGTCCAACGGAAACTTCGGAGGTGCAATGGACTGGCCGATCCCATTGAGCGGCATCAGCCCCACACGCCTGACTTCTTCGCTGACGGATAAAAGTCTTGGGCTGTCCAGCCTGGACGCGTATGACTCAAATAAGGGCGTATTGGACTACCTAACGACGGACCTGCACTTCTCGACATCACAACTGCGTCATCCGCGCAAGGTGATCGAAGACATCATTGGCTCGCG
Source organism: Pseudomonas sp. MD330_10 (assembly GCF_042610415.1). Lineage (NCBI taxonomy): Bacteria > Pseudomonadati > Pseudomonadota > Gammaproteobacteria > Pseudomonadales > Pseudomonadaceae > Pseudomonas > Pseudomonas sp. MD330_10. The sequence goes on along the minus strand of NZ_JBHGZU010000003.1, from coordinate 120,381 downwards.
CAAGGGCGAGGCCCTGAGCCAAGCCCTCCAAGATAAATTTGGCGGGCTGTCGACCCCCACAAGCGTCAATGACTGGACGTTGGCCGCCATCCACGCCACCCTCGATCCTGAAAGTACCGTAAAACCCAGCCGCACCCGGGTTGCAGGGTTTGACCTGGCGGACGCCAAACAGTGGGGCAAACACCCTTCGGAAATTTTGCAAAACTTGGCATATCACTTGTCCGGCTCGGGGCGTGTGAGCCACAAACTGGCCCCCGTTGCCGCCCACCTCTTAATGGCGCGCCGGGCTCCTGAGTTTCTGGTCAGGGATATTCCCGCGAATGTGACCTACGGCTCCCATTCGTGGGTGAGTTTCAGTACGGCGGTCGCCCGCATTGAAGCTGAGCGACCTGGGGCCTCCTCCACGTTGACATATGGCGAAATCATGGCGCGGGCGGAGCGCGCGCCTATCAGTGTTGCGGACCAGGCTACCGAGTATTCCGCTCAGACCGACGCACTTAAAGACTGGGGCGTCGCCAACGGAATCATCCCGCGAAACCCAGAAGATACTTACACTGAGACGCAGATGACGACCGTCCGCGCGGCCTATGATGCACGGGTCAGAGAGCTGAGCGCAGCCTCCCAGGCGCAAGCCACGCCAATGCCCTCGCGCAAGGAGATGGCTCTTCAAGAGTTGAAACGCGTATATGGCGACAAAATACCGTTTGAAAAGAAGTGCATCTCGTCATTCCCTGAACAGCGGGAGTATCCCGGCCCCTACTCAGTGGTTGATCTGTATTTGGAGGGTCGCCTTCTCAACCCGCCCGGTTTCGATTGGCACTCGTCCGATAGCAACGTATCGATACGACCTATCCAAGTACAGGCTGGACAATTAAAAGACGTCAATAAAGCCTTTAAGGAGGAGCTTCCAAATTACTTTAAAGGCATGAAGCAAGCCGTGGCCAGCCAAGTAAAACACTTGATATCGACGCAGCCGTTGGAAGTGCGCAAGGATTTCGAGTTCGGCGCCATCACTGTGATGCGCGCAGATGAACTTTATTATGAAAACCAGTACAACTTCTACGGCAACCTTGTTGGTCGAGCGCAAAAAACCAAGGAACGAAAAAATAACAATCTTCTGATTCGCACTCGGCGTAATGGTAAAACTCGTACATATGAAATCGATATGAAGCGCGGCAGTATTTCCCAAACGGCTATTGGCAGTGAGCCTGGCTACTATCCGCCTAGGGCAACCGAGCCCCATACAAGGTTAGTAGAAATAAAACCGACCGGCACACACGCACCCGATATCGCCGACAGTAAACCGCACGCCGACCATATACCGGACAACTTCAGCAGCGAACGAACGCGCTACATTGCGCAAGCGTTTGTGGACGACGCGAATATTGAAAAATTCGAAAAAGAAGCCACCGGCCTTACAACATTTGAGAGTGAAGTTCCTTTCTATAAGAAAGGCCGAGAGGCGATGCTCAACCTCATTCCCTTGAGATCGGCGATTAGCAACTTTCAAAAGGGCAAGATTGAAGCCGGCGCGCAGGATCTTGTGTTTGATGTCTTTGGCTTCTCTCTGGCGCTCGGTGCGGCGGCTAAGAGCGCCAAAGTCCTGCAAACCGGTGCGTCCTGGGCTGAAAAGGCCGCGCGCGCGGTGAAAATCGTAGGTAGAGCCGCCATTGGAAGTCTTAATCCATTGGGCGCGCTGGGTGATGCGGCTCGCTTGGCCCAACGCGGTGCCGTTGCCGCAGGTGGTGGGTTGAAGCGGCTATACACAGGGCTCAGCAAGGCCGACACCCTTGCACAGACGTTAAAGCCCGGGATTGCCCAGGGCACGTTGAAAGCAGCCAATGGTATCGACGACATCAGTGTAATCGCCAAACTTGATGAAACGACGGGGAACTGGCATGCGTTAGACCCTCGTACGCAGCAAGCTTACGGGTTGCCGCTCGACAATTTTCAGCCCAAAGTTCTTGGAACTGACGAGCTTAAAAAAAATATCGATCATTTGTATAAAAGTTTAGACAAAAAAACAGAAAGCACGGTCTGTCACTCAGTCGCCCTGCGTGTCGCGCAGGCAGATAAAAAAATAACTGAGAAAACGTTCCAGACTCTTCTGAGTCAGACGTCTAACCCCGTTAAACCACTCTATTACCGACTTATGGCGGTCAGCCCCGACACCCTTAAAAATACCCTCAATGCCGCCGACATCACTGAGTCCGGGGTTGTCACTTTTGTCAATCGAAACGGTGTGAGCAAAGGAGAGATCGCCCACTCCGCTTACATCCATAAGGCAGATAATGGCGAACTCACCCTTTTACACAACAATCAACTGACACTGGATCTTTACCTTGCGGGGAAATCTGGAAAAGTGGAAAAAGTGGGGTCGGCAAATGCTCACCGGCTCGGCGATGAGCAATTCGAAGCTTTTCGTAACTTCTTGAATGCAGAGGTAGGTTTTGACGTCACATTCACACCTGCCAGTCAAATCAACGCCAGAGTGATGGCGCAGGCCAGTTAAATTCACACATGGGAATTCAGGCTCAGCAAGAGCCTGAATTACGCCCAAGCGACTTTGCTCAGGCCAACAAACGCTGGATATGCTCTTGCAGCGTATCCAGATCAAACGGCTTGGCCAAGATCGGCGCATTGCGCGTGATCGGGCTGTCGCAGTCGAGAATTTCCTGCGGGTAACCGCTGATGAAAATGACCTTGAGTTCCGGGCGCAACTTGATTGCAGGCTCGGCGATCTGCACGCCAGAGATGCCACCCGGCAGTCGATAGTCAGTCACCATCAGGTCCAGATGGGGTTTGGTGGCGAGGATTTCGAAAGCCTGTTCGCCGTTGATCGCCTTCAATACCCGGTAACCCAGGCCCGCCAGGTATTCACCCAACACAAACATAATGGACTCGTCGTCTTCGACGATCAGTACGACATCTTGTGCATCTTCACTCATGGGAAGCCTTTGTCCGGTCAATTGCTGCAACTACGACCATAGGGTCACGTAGAAGGTTGCGTCGAGGCGACGATTGAGTTCACGCCGCCGGTTCAAGGGGCAAACACACGCGAAACAGAGCGCCCTCGCCTATCCGGCTCTCGACTTCGATGGTGCCGCCGTGGGCCGCGACGATCTGCTCGGAAATAAACAGCCCCAAGCCCAATCCTGCTGCAACCTGACTGGCCGATACACGCTCGAACTGTTGGAAAATGCGCTTCTGGTTTTCCTCGCTGATGCCGATACCACGGTCGCGCACTTCGACCCGCGCCTCGCCGTGTTCGCTGTACACCCGCACGTCCACCGGGCTCTTGGCGCCGTAGCGCAGTGCGTTGGTCAGCAGGTTGGTCACCACCTGCTCGATTCGGAACTCGTCCCAATGCCCCACTACAGGACCTTCGGCCGATAACTGCATGGACGACTCAGCGGCGGCGACTTGCGGAGCGAAGTTCTCCACCAAGTTGCTGACCAGTTGCGCCAGGTCGAAGCGCGCCGGGCGAATTGACAGTTTGCCGGTACGGATACGCGACACATCGAGCATGTCTTCGATCAGACGGATCAGGCTGCGGATCTGGCGCTCATCGCGATCGACCATGGCGTGCATCTTGTCCAGAGTGAACGCTGCGGCGTTGTCTCGCGCCAGGTGCATCTTGCGCAGCTGGGTTTCCAGGATCAGGCCGTTGAGGGGCGTGCGTACTTCATGGGCGACGATCGACATAAAGTCATCGCGCATGCGCACCGCCTGCTCCAGCTCGGCCTGAGTGGCCTGCAAGCGGTTGAGCAGCAGTTCCTGTTCGCGGCGGCTGCGCTCCAGCTCTTCGACCTGCAATTTCATCGCCTTACTCTGGCGATACAGGTCGACAAACACATTGACCTTGCTCTTGACCGCATGGATATCCAGCGGCTTGTGCAAGAAATCCACCGCGCCACTTTCATAGCCCTTGAATGCGTAGTTGAGTTCTCGGCCAGCGGCGCTAACAAATACGATGGGGATGTTCTTGGTCTTCTCGGTGCCGCGCATCAGCTCGGCCAACTCAAAACCATTCATGCCGGGCATCTGCACATCGAGAATCGCCATGGCGAACTCATGCTCCAGCAACAGGGACAACGCTTCGTCGGCGCTCAATGCCTTGAAAACCTGGCGATCCTCGCGCTTGATTAGCGCTTCGAGGGCCAGCAGGTTTTCCGGCAGATCGTCGACGATCAGCAGTTTGGCCTGGACAGTACTTAACATGGGGAAGATTCCAGCAAAACCAGCAATGAGCCTATCCGGCTCAAAGTCAGAATATGGTCAGGTGTCTGCAACGCCAGGGCTGCACGGGGCATAACGTCCACGCGTGCTTCCGCTGGGTCCTGTACAACAGTGGTGCCGTGTTGCTGTTTTACGTAGGCCAGTCCCCTTGCGCCGTCCTGGTTGGCGCCGGTCAGCAGGATCGCCAGCAGCCCGGGGCCGTAAGCATCCGCCGCCGAGGTGAACAGAAAATCGATGGACGGACGCGAGTGATGTACACGCTCTTCCTGGCTCAGGGACAGGCTGCGATCCTGCTCCACCGACAAGTGATAGCCGGGGCCGGCGAAGTACAAGGTACCGGGCTCGATGGATTGCTTGTCCTGGGCTTCGCGCACCGGAATGCGCAGGCGCCTGGCGAACACTTCGGCCAATTGGCTGCGGCGTTCATCCGGTAAGTGCAGCACCGCGATGATGGGCAAGCCGAAGCCGTTAGGCAGTTCGCTGAAAATACCCAACAACGCTTCGACGCCGCCGGCGGACGCGCCGACGACGATGGCTTCAATCCCGCGAATCGGGCTGGCTGCAGCGTCGTTCATGATTTGCGGTAGATCCGTTCCTGCTTGACCAAGGGTTCGAAGTGTTTGTTATAGCCGGAGAAATCCAGGGTTTCCTTGCTGCCCAGCACCAGGAAACCGCGATGGCATAGCGACTCATGAAACAATCCGAACGCTCGGTCTTGCAACTTTTTATTGAAATAAATCAATACGTTACGACAAGAAATTAATTGAGTTTCTGAGAAGACACTGTCGGTGGCCAGGCTGTGGTCGGCGAACGTCACGTTTTCCCGCAATGTCTTGTCGAATATCGCGTAATCGTATGCCGCCGTGTAGTAGTCGGCAAACGAACGTTGCCCGCCTGCCTGCTGATAATTGGTGGTGTAGGCCCGCACGTTCTCCAGGGAAAAAATGCCCTGTTTGGCTTTGTCCAAGGACGCTGGGTTGATATCGGTGGCGTAGATGATCGTACGCTCCAGCAAGCCCTCTTCGCGCAGCAGGATGGCCATGGAGTAGACCTCCTCCCCCGTGCTGCAACCGGCGATCCAGATCTTGATCGACGGATAGGTCTTGAGCAGCGGTACCACTTCCTGGCGGATCGCCAGAAAGTGCGACGGGTCGCGGAACATCTCGCTCACCGGGATCGTCAGGAACTGCAATAACTGCATGAACGCCGCCGGGTCATGCAACACCCGCTCCTGCAGCGCGGAAATGGTGGCGCAGTCGAACTGGCGCATGGCATGGGCCACGCGACGTTTGACCGACGCCCCGGAATAGTCGCGAAAGTCGTAGCTGTACTTGAGGTAAATCGCCTCGATCAGCAGGCGCAGCTCAATATCGCTGCTTTTTTCCAAAAAACTTCGCTCCACTTAAATGCGTTCCATCTTCGGCAGCCATACGCGAATCAACGAGAACAGACGATCCAAGTCGATCGGTTTGGCCAGGTAATCATTGGAGCCGGCCGCGAGGCAGCGCTCCTGGTCGTCTTTCATGGCCTTGGCAGTCACAGCGATGATCGGCAGCTTCTTCCAGCGCGGGTCCTGGCGGATCAGCGCCGTGGCCTCGTAGCCGTCCATCTCCGGCATCATCACGTCCATCAGCACCAAGTCGATGTCCTCGACCTCATTGAGGCGGTCGATGGCTTCACGGCCGTTACGCCCGATCACCACCACCGCGCCTTTGTGCTCCAAGGCGCTGGTCAGGGCGAAGATGTTGCGTACATCGTCGTCTACCAACAGGATTTTGCGCCCTTCGAACACCTTGTCGCGGCTGCGGGCGGTCTTGAGCATCTTCTGGCGTTCATGGGACAGCTGGGATTCGACTTTGTGCAGAAAGAGTGTGACTTCGTCCAGCAGCCGCTCTGGGGAGCGGGCGCCCTTGATGATGATCGAGCGCGAGTATTTGCGCAGTTCGGCTTCTTCATCGCGAGTCAGGTTGCGCCCGGTGTAGACGATCACCGGCGGGAACGAGCAGATGTCCTCGGTGGCCATGCGTTTGAGCAGCTCGTTGCCGAGCATGTCCGGGAGCTTGAGGTCGATGATCATGCAGTCATAGACGTTGCTGCGCAGCAGTTCGAGAGCTTCCTGGGCAAAGCCTACGGCGGTGATCTCGATGTCATCGTCGCCGATCAGGCGGGCAATGCTGTCGCGTTGCAGGTCGTCGTCCTCCACCAGCAGCACGCGTTTGACCTTTTGCGTCAGCTTGGCTTCCAGGCGCGCGAACACGTCCTTGAGTTCTTCACGGGTGGTGGGCTTGACTGCGTAGCCGATGGCGCCCATGTGCATGGCGGCCTCGACCCGGTCTTCCACGGAAATCACATGCACCGGGATGTGCCGGGTGCTGGCGTGTTCCTTCAGGCGTTGCAGCACGGTCAACCCGGAATGGTCCGGCAGGCGCATGTCGAGCAGGATCGCGTCGGGGATGTATTGCTCGGCCAGGTTGTAGCCTTCGTCGGCGCCGTGGGCGACCAGACATTGGTAGCCCAGCTCATGGGCCAGGTCGAACAGGATGCGGGCAAAGTTCGGCTCGTCTTCCACCACCAGGATGCAGCGCGTGGTGAACGGGGCCTTGTCGCGGTCGTCGGCAAAGCGCGGGATCTGCTCGGCATCGGCCACCGGTAAGGGCGAGACCTTGACCGGGACCGGCGCAGGTGCTGCAACCACTGGGCGCGGCGGTTCGATGGCCTGGGGCTGTTCCTCGTGCTCGACGTACTGTTCCGGCAACGTCAGGGTAAACACACTGCCCTTGCCCGGTTCGCTGGTGACGTGGATCGAACCACCGAGCAAGGTGGCCAGGTCGCGGGAAATCGACAGGCCCAAGCCCGTGCCGCCGTAACGGCGGTTGGTGGTGCCGTCGGCCTGGCGGAAGGCTTCGAAGATGCTCTCTTGCTGGTCCGGGGCGATGCCGATCCCGGAATCGCGCACCGTGAATACAATCCCGCCTTCGGCCGCGCCGGACACCGACAGGCTCACCTGGCCCTGCTCGGTGAACTTGATCGCGTTGGACAGCAGATTCTTGAGGATCTGCTCCAGACGCTGGCGGTCGGTGAACAGCATGGCCGGCGCCCCCTCTTGCACCTCCACCTGGAAACCCAGCTTGCGATCGGACGCCAGCGGTTCGAACATCCCCCGCAGACCGTCCACCAGACGTGCCACGCTGGAATTTTCCGGGCGTACTTCGAGCTTGCCGGCTTCGACCTTGGAAATATCCAGGATGTCGTTGATCAGGTTAAGCAGATCGTTGCCCGCCGAGTAGATCGACTCGGCAAACTTGACCTGCTCGGCACTGAGGTTTTCCTGGGGGTTTTCCGCCAGCAATTTGGCCAGGATCAGTGAACTATTGAGTGGCGTACGCAGCTCGTGGGACATGTTGGCGAGGAATTCGGACTTGTATTTGCTTGAACGCTGCAACTCTTCGGCGCGGTCCTCCAGCTCCAGTTGGGCCTGGTTCAGCTCGATATTCTTGCGATCCATGGCGTCGCGCTGCTCAGCCAGGGTCTGGGTCTGCTCGGCCAACTGCTCGTTGGTCTGCTCCAGTTCGGCTTGTTGGGTCTCCAGATGAACCTGAGACTCCTTGAGGATGCGCGACTGTTCTTCCAGCTCTTCGTTGGCGGTCTTGAGCTCTTCCTGCTGGACTTGCAGCTCCTCGTTGAGCTGCTGGGTTTCGGCCAGCACCTCCTGCAAACGCTGGCGATAGCGCGCGGCCTCGATGGACGTGCCGATATTGCCGGCGATCAGCTCCATCAATTCCGTATCGCGCTCCTGTAGCGGGCGCAGGAAGCCCAGTTCGATTACGCCGTTGATGCGATCATCATCACTGGTGGGCATTACCAGCACGCTGCGGGTAGCGCCTTCGCCCAGGCCCGAGCTGACTTTGAAGTAATCCACCGGCACATCGTCCAGGCGGATCAGGCGGTCCAACTGCGCGGCCTGGCCGACAATGCCTTCGTCGCTGTAGATCGCTTGCTCCTGCTGCTCCTGCTCGCGGGAGAAACCGTAGGTGGCGATGCGCTTGAGGCCGCCATGTTCTTCGCGCACATACAGTGCGCCGACCACCGAGCCCATGTATTGGGCAAAAAACTGCAGGATATTGCGTCCCAGCATGTTCAGGGTCAGTTGCCCCAGCACCTGCTCGGCCAGTTCGGTCTGGCCATTACGCAGCCACGCTTGCTGCTCCAAACGCCGAGCAATCTTCTGCTGTGACGCGAGGTTTGCGCTGTAACTCTCTGAAAGAGCTACTAGATTTTTACGCCCGACATAGGCAAGAAAACCGCTCAAACCCAGTACGAATACCAGGTACAGGCCGACGCTGATCACTGTGGTACGGGTCACGTCGGCATTGCGGGTGATCCGGAACTGCTGCTCCATTGCCACCGCTTCGTCGTACTCCTTGCGGATCTCATCGGTCAGGCGCTTGCCACGTCCGGCCTTGACGGCGCTGCGGTAGTCGCCGCTCTGGCGCTGCATATCAATCATCGTCTGGGCGTACTTGTTCCACTCCAGTTGCAGCGCCTCCAGACGCTTGAGGCGGTCGACCTGTTGCGGGTTATCGGCAACCAGTTCCTGCAGGTTACGCAGGTCGGACATGATCCGCGGTTTGGCCACCTCGTACGGATCGAGGAAGTGCTCGTCGCCGGTGATCAGGAAACCGCGCATGCCGGTTTCCTGATCGACTGTCAGCTTTGACGTCTCATTGAGGTTGTTGATGACCCGATCGGTGTGCTCCACCCACTGAATCACCGACAGCAAATAGGTGATCAGGCACACGAAAAACACCGCGCTGAGCACGCCCACACCCAGGGGCAATGCCACGTTTCGGCTCAGGAGGGTACGAAAGCTCTTTTCATCGACGGACGAAGCGGGAGTCATGGGCATGCCTTGGCCAAATACGGAAAAACGGGGAGTTTGCCCCAAACGTGGCAGTGAGGGCTATGTTTCTGACGCAACGAGCGGAACAAAACCTGGCGGTTAGCCACCTTTAGCGCCCTCGCCGCGCGATGTTTGCTCGTATTTATCTACATATAGGCTGACAACTTGGGCAAACGGTTCTGCGGAACGCTCTTGTCTGCAACGGACACCTAATGACACGCCTCGGGTACAGGGATGTTCGTCAACAAGGCACTTCCAACCATGACCAACAGGTAGCCCGCGATGAATGCAGTCAACACCCCACGTTTGCCCACTCCCTCTGTCCTGGTAAATCCACCATTGGCATCGGTTTCCCGATTACCGTCGGGCGCGAGCACGGCTCAGGCTCTTGCAAAGCCTGAACAGTCCTCCTCTTCCGGCACGCAGAGCCTGCAACAGGCCCTGGCCGACCAGCGTAACTGGCACGAATTGGCACAGGCGCTCTTCAGCCTGGTCAAGGAACTGCCGGCGGACGCCGATGAACAGGCCGTGGCTGCCGCGTTAAAAGCGCGGTCGATGCCGCGCCACCGGGCCTCTGGCACTGCTACCACCGTGAACCTTGACGCGTTTATCAACGAACAACGCCTGGCGCAGCCTACCCGCCGCCACTACGTTGTGTACTTGGCCGAGGCAGTGGCCCAGCGGGCACTGCAGTCGCCCCTGGGCAATTTCGGCGGTGGGCTGTCCTGGCCGATCCCCTTGAGCGTTGCCGACCAGAGCAAAATCGGCACGCTGGTGGACAAAAATACCGCAGGTCTGCCCGGTCTGCCGCTGGAGGATGCGCGCAAAGGTGCCCTTGGTTATCTGCTCGAACAGACCCCGTTGTCCGACGCCGAGCTACGAGACCCGCCCAACGCCCTGGCAAAACTGGTGGCATCCCCTCGCGCCCAGGCGCTTGGCCAGGCGATCCAAACCGAATTGGGTGGCGCTGACACCCCTGGCAGCGTCAATGACTACGTGCTCGCGGCCATCAACATGGGCCTGGACCTGGACTCGATGTTCGTCCCCCATCGCAACCATGTGGCCGGATTCGATCTGGCCAGTGAGCAGCACTGGGGCAAGGCGCCGTCCGATATCGTCAACGGGCTCAGCCTGCACTTGGTCAAGGAAGGTCGCGCCACCCATGCAACAGCGAGGTTCGCCGCGCACTTGCTACTGGCGCGGGTGGCGCCTCAACTGCTCGTCAAAGAGATACCGGCCGCGCTCACCTATGGCAGCCAGGCCTGGGCCAGTTTCTGTATCGCCGCAGCGGCAGTGGAGGCGCAAGCCCCGGGGACGGTAGCCAATATGACGTTTGCGCAAGTCATGCAGGCAGCAAAAGGGTCCGGCGCGTTGGCCCCCGAAGGTGCGCAGAGAGGGGCTTTAGTGGACTGGTCGGTGGTCAACGGTATGTTGCCCAAGCGCGAGAACGACAGTTACACCGCTGATGAGCTGGACAGCGCCAGAAGCGCCTATAACGCCCAGCAATCCGAACGACTCAACGCCTCGGCCCAACTGAGTAGCGAGCTGCCCAGCCGCAAACAGATCGCGTTGCAAAAGCTGCGCGAGGCCTTTGGCGATAACGTACCGTTCGAAGAAAAACTGCTGAGCGTAGACGATACCAGCACCCCCTATCAGGGGCCGCTCTATGACCCGAATCGACGACCGGCCGGGCGGTACTCGCTGCTCGACATCGCCATGATGGAGCTGCGCGATTACACCTGGAAAACCACCGACCCGCGCATTCCTATCGCAGCGGTCAACGCGCCGCTCGCGCTGGGCGTGAACAAGGCGTTCAACGAGCAATTCAAACAGACCATCGATTCACACAAGCAGGGCTTGGGGACGCTGGTCAAACAGCTTGTCTCCCAGTTGCCGCCCGCCGACCGCCAGAATCTGGAGCACGGCAAGCTGGAGTTCTTCCAGAAGAAAACCTATGAACTGGGATTGGATTTTACCTCCCGCACCCTGCACCACACGGATCAAAAGCTGTTGATCAAGGCCACCGGCGCGGACGGCGTGACGGTGTATGAAGTGGATAGTAAGCGCGGCACGATCAATAAGGTGCCCGAGAGCGAACTGACCCGGCGCCGGGAGCGCAACGCCAATCACGAAGAAAAAATTGAGGCGTTCGTGCCCAAGAGCGTCGCAGCCGGCGATTTTGCGCTCAAGCCCGCGGATGGCACGCTGGCACCAGCCACCTTTACCTCGGCGCGCACTCAGTCGATTGCCGATGCGTTTGTGGAACACCTCGATATCGACAATGCACAGGTGGTCAAGCAAGCCAAGGGGGTCACCCCTCTGGACAAGCAAAATGAGGTGGAATGGAAGCTCGCGGATTTTTTCTTGAACCTGGTGCCGCTCAGGTCCGCTATCGTCAACTTTCAGAATGGCAACTATGCCGATGGCGCCACGGACCTGGCACTGGACATGTTCAGTTTCGTGACCGCTGGAGTGGGAACGGCGGGCAAAGTGGCCAAGGCCGTCAAGAGTTCGGCGTCGACGACGGTCAAAGCCCTCAACACGGCGAAGGTGATCGGTGCCGCCGCCATCGGCGCCTTCAACCCCGTGAGCGGGGCCGGCGACTTACTGGTCGGGGCTGCACGGGTTACGCAGGCGGTAGGGCGAACGATTGCCAAAGGCACACGTGCCGTGGCTAACACAGGGGTGTCCCTGGTCACCCAAGGGGTCAATGCCCTGCGCGGCGCAACGGGCGCGTATGACTTGGTCCGGGCCAACAAAGGCTACGCCACGCTATCGGCGGGTACGTTCACCCTCGCGGACCGAACCGTGGAGACCACCGCGGTGCTGCACAACAACCAATGGCATGCCTACGACGTTGCCCGGCAACAGCCGTACGGCCCCGCCTTGGCGGACTTCAAACCTGCGGTGCCGCCAACCCGAGATACGCCGCTCCACGGCTTTTTCGACCGCATTTACAACCTGCTCCAGCCTGAAAACGCTCAAAGCGCTGTCACCCGCCTGACCAAGGAGGAGCATAAGAACTTTATCGCCAAATATAACCACGGCATGCGTAAGGAAAACCGTGCAGCCTTTGACCAAGGTTTCGACTACGGCAATCCGAGTGATATTCCCGGTTATTCACCCAACCTGAACATTCCCGATCTGCAGCGCCTGTCGCAGTACTGTTTCTCTCCCGAAGACATGGGCACATTGGCCAAAGCCATCAAGCAAAAAGCTATCGCGGAATCTTTCCACCGCCTGGCGTACTTTGAAAAAGATATCGCCGCAGCAGGCGGGCATTTGCATCGGATGCCCCAGGACTTCTATCTCAGCCTGGTCAATATGGGCTCCGAGGGCGAATGTGCAGGCATTTCCAACGCCATGGCCCTTGCCATCGGCACCGGTAAAGAACACACACTGCTGAGCAATTTCTACACCGCCGCCGCTAACCCGAACGTGCCAAGCAATGCCGCTTTTATCAAAAATATAGAGACCCTACAAAAGGTCACCGGCACGGAAACCCTTTATCACATGGGCCAGACGCCTCGGCGTGTGCCCTATACCACCATTATCTCGGAGTTGGCCAATGCCACCGAATCAACCACGCTTAGAGTCGCATCGGAACACCACGCGCTGCTCGCGGGTGTAAAGGTCGACGGTGCGAGCAAGCAATGGTTCTATTTCGATCCCAACTATGGGTACGTCACGTTTGATTCGCCCGATTCGATGAAGAATGGTCTGGAGCGCACGTTGAACAGGGGTATATCGCCCTATCGACTTGACGCCTATAAGCGCGATTCCGCTGTTCCCGAGTATCAGATAAGTCAATTCTCCCCCACAGACCTGACCCCAGACCGTACGGGTAATGTCGACGTATCGAGCCTCTCCACTGCGGTCCTATAAGCCGTGCCTGCGGCCCCGACGTTGCTGCACCCAGCGCGCCGGGGCCGACTTGCTGCCGCGCATCATCCGGGCAAGACATTCGCGCAGACTCCCGTCACAATACGCGCGCCAGGGGAACTTGCTGCGATCGACACGACTCACTAGAGGATGGTCTTTGCATTCACACGACCTGCACCTCCAATTTTCGGGAAACCTCACTATGTCCGCAGCCTCCTCCACCATCCTAGTAGTCGAAGACGACAACATCGTGCGCATGTTGATCGTCGATGTCCTCGAAGAGTTGGAGTTCACGGTCATTGAGGCGGCCGACGCAGCGGAGGCGCTGGGCATGGTCAATGATGAAAGCCAGCTGATTCAGCTGATGATGACCGATGTGGGCCTGCCGGACATGGACGGCAAAGAACTGGCAGCCAAAGTACGCGCACTGCGGCCCGGCTTGCCGATCCTGTTTGCCAGCGGCTATGCCGAAAACATCGACGCGCCGGCGGACATGCATGTGATTGGCAAACCGTTTTCCATCGATCAACTGCGTGACAAGGTCAAGTCCATCATTGGCTGACTGCCTTCATTTCCTCGCCTGCGCCGTACCTTCAACGCCTGCCATTAGCTCTTATCGCGCAGGGCGATAGGCGCGTAGACACTATCCCATCGATCAATCGGTCGTACAGGCCAAAAGACTTCCAGCGAAACTGGGTGCAAACTCTGCCGGCCAGCGATTACCTGCCGTACGCACCCGCGCACGAGGCCTACTTCGATAAAAGCTGGAAACTCAATGACATCACCCAGTTCCCTAAGAGACGCAACAACATGATCAGAAAACCGACGCGCCTGCTGTTAGCGAGCCTCTCGATCCTCCTGAGCAGCGGCGCCTGGGCCGATTTCACCGCCACCCCGAGTGAAGCGCGGGCCATCGCCAAGGAAGCCTACCTGTATGGTTTTCCGGTGGTGGAAATGTACAAATCTCTCTACACCCAAGCCGTCGACAAGGGCGGCGCCAACTTCAAGGCGCCGTTCAACCACATCGGCAATACCGCCCAGGTGTTCACGCCCAAGGACACCGCGTTCGTCAGCCCAAACGCCGACACGCCCTACTCGTTCGTGTGGATGGATCTGCGCCGCGAACCGCTGGTGCTGACCCTGCCCAAGATTGAAGACAATCGTTACTACTCGGTGCAGTTGATCGACCTCTACACGCAGAACTTCGCCTACCTGGGCACGCGCAGCACGGGTAACAACGGCGGCCACTACATGATCGCCGGGCCAAACTGGAAAGGTCAGCAGCCGGTGGACATCGATCGCGTGGTCTATAGCGAGAGCAATATCGCTTACGCGCTGTACCGCACGCAGTTGTTCGACGAGAAAGACCTGGGCAAGGTGAAGCAGATTCAGAGCGGCTATAAAGTCCAGCCGCTGAGCAGCTACGTCAAGCAAGCCGCACCGGCCAATGTGCCAAAGGTCCAGTGGCCAAAACCCACCGCCACTATGAGCGACAGCCCGCAACTGTTCCGCTACCTGAATTTCATGCTGGCGTTCGCCGCCCCCCAGGACAGCGAGAAAGACCTGCTGGCGCGCTTTGCCAAGATTGGCGTCGCCCCGGGTGCGCCCTTCAAGTTCAACCAGCTCAGCGCCGAACAACGCAAGGCCCTGGAAGAAGGGATTGCCGACGGCAAGGCCGAGTTTGCCGCGTTCAAAAAAGACAAGATCGACACCCACCAGGTGTCTAACGGCGACCTGTACGGCAGTCGTGATCACCTCAACAACAACTACTTGTACCGCTACGCTGGTGCCAACATGGGCATCTTCGGCACCTCCAGCGACGAAACCGCCTACCTGAGTTATGTCGTCGACAGCGAAGGTAAACCGGCGAACGGGGCACGTCATAGCTACACACTGCATTTCAACAAGGACCAACTGCCACCGGCGGACGCGTTCTGGTCGCTGACCATGTACAGCGCCAAGACCCAGCAACTGGTGCCCAACCACAAGAAGCGCTACTTGATCAATTCAAGCATGTTGCCCAGCCTCAAGCGCGATGCCGATGGCGGCCTGACCCTGGCCTTGCAACATCACGAACCGCCCAAAGCCGAACAGAGCAATTGGTTGCCGGCTCCCCCCGGTCCGTTTTACGCCGTGCTGCGGATTTACCTGCCCAAGCCTGAGGTAGGCAGCGGTCAATGGAAACTGCCGCCGTTGACCCCGCTCAAGTAACACCGCGAGCTCGGCTCCGGCGAGTCCGGACCGAGCACGTCACTTTCCGATATCAGGCCGACAGCGCCAACCTGTACTACCGCTGGTTTATTGGCTGCTAAAACGGGTAAGGTGCGCGCGATTCCTCACGGAGCTGCACCGCACATGACTTGCTGGGATGTCCTTGATCTGCCCCCGGATGCCGATAGCCGCACCATCAAGCGCACCTACGCGGCGCTGCTCAAGAAAACCCGGCCGGATGATGATCCCGAGGGTTTCCAGCGCCTGCGCGAAGCGTATGAAGCGGCCCTGAGCTGGCAAGAATCGGTCGTGGACGACGCGTCTGCCGCCGTTGCGGTCGAAATGGCTGCACCAGAACCGGTGGACGGCACCCTGCCCCAGCGCTATCAGCAGGCCTTGGCCCAAGGTAACGGCCTGGCATTCGAAGTGGCGCTGCTCCAACGCTGTATCAGCAACGACGCCGTGAGCGATGAGGAGCTTCGCTGGGCGTTTGACACCTTCCACTGGCTCAGTGCCTGGCAGCGCCTGGAGCTGCCAGCGCAATGGCTGGATGCCCTTGCCTCTCAATGCAGGCAGGCGTTGCGCAGCCAATTGGCGCTGGCACTTGCACAACGTAATGAAACGGACTTCCTCGATGCGTACGCCCGGCGTGACGAGCACGCCTGGTTGCGCCAGCCGGCGCACGCTCAATGGTTCAACCAGACACTTGCCACGTTGCTATGCGACGGCTACTTCTGGTTGCCTGCGTTGTTCGAGGCCGTCCGCGCCGGGCAGGGCTGGCCGCACGGTGGCGAAAACCCCTGCCCCGAGGATGAATGGCAGCACCTGTTGCGGCGTGAGCAAGGGCCGGCGTTCATTGCCCACCAGCGTGCGCTGGCTGTCGCGCCGCCGCACACTGCGCAACAGCGCGCCGCTCGTTTGCTGTTGGCGCCGATGACACTGGGGCAGCGACGTGCATTCGCCCAGCGCTTGAGCGAGGCCGACTGGGAGGCGTGCCGAGCGCTGGCCGCGCGCATTAAAGCCGATCATCCCGACGTTGCGCTGTCCCTGCCCGGCGGTACGGCTTATTTCTGGCAGGAGTGGGAAGCGGCTGTCGACGCTTGGCCGCTGGCGCTGGCGACAGTGCTGGGCTGTGTGACAGGTGCACTGTTCCAGGCGCCGTGGTTTTCAGGAGTCCTGGTCAGCACACTGGGGCACGCGTTGGTATGGTCGATGGCCTATGTCGTGGGCGGCGCCCTGGCCTGGCAAGTGTGGCGTCCGCTGGTACATCGGGTCCGCGTCCTGGATGAAAGCCTCGCCGTCAGACTACCGACGCGACTCTGCCCTACCCGCCTGCCGTTATTGCCGCTGCGCGATCTGTTGCCGGGGGCGATCATGAGCGTGGCCATCAGTGTTCAATTCGGCGCGGTTGCGGGCCTGGTGATGGTGGCGACCCTGGTCGTGATCGGTGCGGGTAAGCGTCAAGCCCGCACGGGCTACAAAGAATGGTCCACCCGCCATCCGCGCAAGACCATCGGTGTATGGGGCCTTGTCACTTTGCTCCTGACAATGATGTTTGCAGCGCTCAAAAGCTTTGACAGTCATTATCAGGTGGGCCGCAATCAAGGCCTGCAACAGTGGACAGAGCGCGTGTGCAGCCGCATGCCGAGAACAGCACAACCCTGCCAGGCCCCCGCGACCCAGGCACAGTGGTACGGTCAGGAGGCTGAGTGATGAAGCCAATCATGTTGTACCCCGTCGGGGTGGTATTGATCCTGTGCCTGTTCAGCCTGGCCGGCGCCAGCAAACAACTGCAGATTGTGCAGTGGTGGCTCAACCAATTGGACAGCCCCCAGACTGCAACGGCCGGCGCGCTTGCGCCGATCATCGATTGCGTTAACCGCGTGGACCGCGATACTCGGCTGGCCTACTACTTGCTGACTCAGGTCGACGCCTCAGTCCGGACGGCTGAGCGCTCCGGCGCCGCGAACTTGCCTCGGGAAGAATTTGGCGACAACGCCGAGCCGCAAGCCCGCCTGATCCAAAAGCAGATATGCACCCCTGCTATTACCCTCCAGCTGGAACGCCAGGCCCCCGGCAGCCCATTGATCACGGCCACGCAGCAGTACTTGCAGACCCTTCGCAGAATCAGCGACGTCGGCACGCTGCTCAGCCCCAACCAAACCCCCGGCGCGAAAACGCCGCAGCAGCAATTATTTGGCAACGTCATGCTTGACCAGTTGAAAGCAGAACTAAGCCGTAACGGTGGCGGCTACCTGTCGGCATCCGCGGCTCTGCGTGACGATCTGACGCGTGAGGAGCTGCGTTTGCGCCCCCTACAGCTGGATTTACTGGAAGCACGTCTGGGCCGAGACCTGCATTGGCACCTGCTCAATTACATGATTGCGTCGCGCCAGTCGATCGATCGGATCGACCAAGGGGTACGCGCTGCCGACCTGACACCCCAAGCCCTGGCTGCGTTGACCGCTTCGGTTCAGCGTGCCCAAGAAAGTGCCGCAGCCTTTGTCGATCAGATGCCGGATAAAGAACTCACTGAAGAAACGCTGCACCTTTGGTACACCCTCAGAACCCCCGCCGATACCTACCTTGCTGCCCTGCAAGGCATGCTTCAAGACTGGCTCAACCACGCCACCCCGCAACAGCTGAGTGACGACTATGACCTCGTCACCCGCCGCTACGACGTCCTGCTCAGCTATTACAACCGGCCGGCACGCAATGCGTTTTAGTGCTTTTTGAATTTCACATAGGACTGATGCAGGTCTGAAGCCCAGCCGTCGATCACGTTTTTCACGTCATCGGCTTTCATCACCTGAGCGTCGTTCTCCAAGGGCTTGCCGGTGCCTTTGCGCACCACTTGGGCCAGGACTTTCCCCGTGGCGCCGTCGAGGAACTGCGCCTCGGTGCCGAGGGTGGTTTCTTGATCGCGAATGCCGGTGCCGGTACTGACCGCCGCCGCCACCAGTGCTACCGGGATGAACTCATAAGGTTTAAGCCCTTCGGTCTTGCTGCTGACGGCAGTGATGGCCGCGCGCACCACGATTACGCCTGGGCCTGGGGCATTGGCCAAAGGCAAGGATTTTGCCAGCTCACGCTTGAGCGCCTGGTTGTAGTAGGTGTTAATGCCGTTGAGGGTGCTGTCAGGGATTTTCGCGGTGGCCTGGGGTTTGGGATAGAACTGGGTCGGTTCGATGTACACCGCGTTATAGCGACTCAGGTCCAGTTGGGGATCGACCCAGCGCATCACTTCGACGCCTGACGGTGACTTGGCTTGCTTGAGTTGGCTGTAGTTGGAAAGAAAGCCCGAATATTCATCCGGTTGCGTGACCTGGCTGGCGCAGCCTGCAATCCCAAGCGAAGCCACGCACAACGTACTGACCATTAGCCTTAGTTTCATCATTGAACTCCCTGGCAGTCATCATCGAAGGGCGGAGCTGTAGGTATAGCCAATCCTGGGGAAATGGTGCGCCCACTCGACTGATCAAGCCGAGATGACAAAAACTGCACCGGTCATTTGGCGGGCAACTGCGTATGACTAATCAACCGTCGGTAAGTAAGGTGGAGCTCCCCCCTATCAGGAGCATCACATGCGCACCATCGGCCTTATCGGCGGCATGAGCTGGGAGTCCAGCGCCGAGTACTACCGCATCATCAACCAGCGCGTGCGTGACCAGCTCGGCTCGCTGCGCTCGGCGCAGGTGTTGATGTACAGCGTGGATTTCGGCCCGGTGGCGCAGGCGCAGCACGATGGGCGCTGGGACGACGCGGCGCAGATCCTCGAAGACGCGGCGCGACGACTGCAAGCCGGCGGCGCGGACTGCGTGGTGCTGTGTACCAACACCATGCACTTGGTGGCGCCGCGTATCGAAGCGGCGATCTCGATTCCGTTTCTGCATATCGCCGACGCCGCTGGCCAGGCGGCCTTGGCGGCCGGCACGCTCAACGTCGGCCTGCTGGGCACGGCGTTCACCATGGAGCAGGATTTCCTCAAGGCGCGCCTGGCCGAGCATGGCTTGAACGTGCTGGTGCCGGAGGCCGAGGAGCGCCAGAGCGTGCACCGCATCATCTATGAAGAGTTGTGTGTGGGGATCATCAGCGACACCTCGCGCGACGCCTATCTGCGCATCATTGCGTCGTTGGCTGCCCGTGGTGCCCAGGCGATCATCCTCGGATGCACGGAAATCGGCCTGTTGATCAAGCCGGAACACACCAACCTGCCGCTGCTGGACACCACCGCGTTGCATGCGCAGGCCGCGGTGGCGTTTGCCTTGCAGGATTAAGTCGAAGGACGCAAACGCGCCATGCTGACGGTGTCGACGTAGACGCCGTCACGCAGGGCGTAGTCGCGCAGCACCCCTTCCACCTCGAAACCGAACGAGCGGTACAGACGTTGCGCGGCCTGGTTATCGGCAAATACCGTCAACTCGACGCGGTGCAGGTTCATCCAGTTGTCGGCCACGTCGAGGGCTGCCTTCAACAGCCGCGAGCCGACGCCCTTGCCCTGCCAGGCAGTTGCCACGCCCATGCCAAAGGTGCCGACATGGGCCTGGCGCACGCGCAGGTACTGTTGCAGCCCCAACTGCCCAATCACCTCGCCGCCGTGCAATGCCACCAGTTGCAGGCGACGTTCGTCGTCCATCACCAAACGCTTGCGCCACACTTCAATCGACTGGAACGGCATCTGCAGTACCTGACGGCACACCGCCGGCTCGTTGTAGAGCGCCGCGACGCCGTCAAGGTGGGCCTCGGTAAAGCGCTGGATGACGATATGGGGTTCAGGCGCGTGCATGGGTTTCATCCTTTGAAAGACATGTGGTCGGCCAGTGTAGAGGCGCCGACCGTCCGCTGCCTAGGGCGCTGGAGCGGTTGTCCACAACGAAGGCCAGTCGCCGTAGGCCACCCCGGTGCAGCGCGACATCATGTGAAACTCGCTGAGCTGGAAAGCCTTGCCGTCAAACAACCACACCGCCCCGGCCCCGCAATCGCCGAGCCCGCGTTGCTTGTAGAAGTAACTCAGGGTGCCGGTGGCTGGGTCGTAGCCCACCGAGCCTTGCAGCGCGGCGCCGTCCAAAGGCAGCGACTCCAGTTGCAACGCGGTCTGGGCATATGGTGCCTGGCGCGCGCGACGCACCACCTCGTATTCGCAGTTGTAGGCCGCGCAGTCGTAGCTCAACACGGTCATGGCCTGCGAGGCAGTCAACGCACCGGCACTGGCTTCGGGTGGCGGCGAGTCTTCTTGCGCCGTTTCACCTTTGAGGGCCTCGGCCACCAAAGCTTGCTGCTCCTCGGCGGTCAACGCCGGCGCACCGGGGAATGGACGCAGCAGCGGCGTCGGCAAACGCGCCGGCACGGCACTCGCCGCACCTTTGCCGGGTCGTGCCAGTGCGGTGACGTTATCCACCCGGCCTTGCACCGCATCCATCAACAACAGCGATGCACTCAACCCACTCAGGGAAACGTGGGCATCGGCATCGCCGGGCAGCTGCAAGCGCTGGCCATCGCGCAAGCGTTGCAACCATCGGCGCGCGGCGGCGTCGTCAAGTACGCCAAAGGATTGCACATGGGGATCGCCGCCCTGGTCGTCCAACTCCACCTGCAATGCCTGGGTCAAGTCATTGCCCAGGGGCTGGCCGTCCAGTTGCAGGGTCGACAGGTCCGCCGTCTCCCCCCGATGGTCGAAGCGCAGGCGCAAGTAGCCCTGAGGGCCGGCCTTGTGCCAGATATGCAAGGTCAGTGAGCTGTAATCTTCTTCATTGGCTCCGCTCGGTGCGCTGAGGGCGTGGCAGTTGCGCAGGTTGTCGCAACCGACCACCCACTCCTTGATGTCCCGCAGCAGCGGCACGCGTTCGCTAGCGGGTTGTGCAAAGGCTTGGGCAGAGGAACCGGCCAGCAGGGCCAGGAGTACGGGGCGCAACATGGGGACTCTCCGTGTCTGAAAAGGCGCGGATTGTCCCATGTTCGGCCTGTGGCGTCAGCGCCCGGCGGCCACGCGCCACACCCGCGCAATATCCGCCGCCCGCTCGCGCAACAAGCGCGGTGCCTCGCTGCACGCCTGCTCAAGGCTGATGGGCCCGCTGGGCAAGGCGAAGGCGGCGTCGACGCCGTGTGAGTACATCTGCTCGTAGCCTTCACCGAGGGTGCCGGCGATGACGATCACCGGTACGCCGTGTTGCCGGGCGATGCGGGCCACGCCGAACGGGGTTTTACCGCGCAGGGTCTGGGCGTCGAAGCGGCCTTCGCCGGTGATGACCAGATCAGCACCGCGCACGGCGGCATCCAGGCCCACCAAGTCGGCAACCACCTCCACCCCCGCGCGGAACTGGGCGCCGAGAAACGCCTTGGCAGCGAAGCCCAGGCCGCCAGCGGCGCCGCTACCGGGTTCGTCGCGCACATCGGTAGGCAGCACCCTGGCGCAGATGTCGGCAAAATGGCCGAGGGCAGCATCGAGCTGTTGCACCTGCTGCGGGCTCGCTCCTTTTTGCGGGCCGAAAATCGCCGAGGCGCCGTGGGGGCCGCAGAGGGAGTTATTGACGTCGGCAGCAATCTCGAAACGCACCTCGGCCACGCGGGGGTCAAGGCTGTCCAGGTTGATGCGCGCCAATTGCGCCAAGGCCAAGCCGCCAGGTGGAAGGGGCTGGTCGTCGGCATCGAACATTTGCACACCCAATGCCTGCATCGCCCCTGCACCACCGTCGTTGGTGGCGCTGCCGCCGATGGCCAGGATGATGCGCCGAGCCCCCGCCTCCAGCGCCGCGCGGATCAGTTCACCGGTGCCGAAGGTGGTGGTTCGGCACGCGTCGCGCTGGTCCGGCGGCAGCAGTTGCAAGCCGCTGGCTTCGGCCATTTCGATGATCGCGGTGTGGCTGTCGGCCAACCAGCCCCAGCGTGCGTCCACCGGGGCGCCGAGCGGGCCGCGCACGGTCTGGCGGCGCAACTCGCCGTGGCAGGCGGCGAGCACCGCGTCCACCGTGCCTTCGCCACCATCGGCCATCGGGCACTGGATCATCTGCGCGTCCGGCCAAACCTGGGCCAACCCCTCGACAATCGCCTGGGCAACGCCTGCGGCGCTCAGGCTGTCCTTGAACGAGTCGGGGGCGATGATGATCTTCATGGGCGTTCTCCGTTTTTTATAACGCCCATGCTGCCAGTTGGCTGCGGCAATAACGCCGGTCCGATGCACAAGTGCGGCGCAGGTTTGTTGTTCATTCCGACAAATCCTGGGGCAGCAACTGCACGCCCAGGTACAAGGCAAGCATGCCATCGAGGGTCAGCGGGTCGACACCGCTGAGTTCGGCGATGCGCTCCATGCGATAACGCAGGCTGTTGCGATGGATGCCCAAAGCGTCGGCACACGCCTGGCTTTGCCCGTCGTGCTCGCACCAACTGCGCAAAGTTGCCAGTAATTGGCCGTTGCCGTCCTTGGCCAGTACTTTGCGTAGCGGGTTGAGCAATTCATCGAGGGCGTCGTCGTTGCGATGACGCCACAGCATTACCGGCAGGCGATAGCGATTGAGGGTCAGCACTTGCGTATGGGGCAGGATGTCCCGGCCATAGGCCAACAGGTCCCCGACCCGCCGATAGCAACGGCGCAGCCCCGCCAGCCCGTCGGCCTGGCCACCCACCGCCACACGCTGGATCTGCCAGCCGTGGCCGGCGAGTTTTTCCAGCAGCTTGGGATTGTCCACCGGGAGCCCGGCCGGTCGGCACCACAACAATGAAAACTGCGCCGAGCTGACGCACCAGCTGTCGGGATAACGCGCAGCCAGCCAGGCACCAAGGTCCTGCGCGGAGGCGCCCGCGCCCAGCTCGAACAGGTATGGCGTACGCGACAGATGCGGCTTGAGCCCCAGTTGCTGGGCTTCGTCGACCAGGCGCGGCGAGTCGCCGGATTCGGCAAGCAACAGCGCCAGCAGGTCGTCGCACCGCTGGCGGCGCCATTGCTGTTCGGCTTGTTGGTGACGGTGGCTGACCAGCATCTCGGCGGTCATGCGCACCAATTCGGCGTAGGTGCGCAGCAGTTGCGGTTCACCAGTGATGCCCAGCACACCGATCAGGCGTTGATCGTGCATCAGCGGCAGGTTGATGCCGGGCTGCACGCCTTTGAGGTGCTTGGCGGTGTGGCCGTCGATTTCGACCACACGACCATTCGCCAAGACCAATTGCGCGCCCTCATGGCGAGTGTTGATGCGCTCGGGCTCGCCGCTGCCCAGGATCAAGCCCTGGCTGTCCATGACGTTGACGTTATAGGGCAGGATGGCCATGGTGCGATCGACGATCTCCTGCGCCAGGTCATGATCCAGCTCGAACATGGGGTTAACTTCCTGCAAGGCGTGGTTGGTCATCGGCACAGCGCAAAGGCACCTTCACTGTGCGCGAGCACAAAGACAGCCCCCTGCTACCTGGCCGAGACTCTTGGGGCGATCAACGTTACCCTCGCATCGCGAAAAATCATAATAAAGAGAGAACGCCATGTCACAGAGCGCCGCTGTCACCCAGGCCAACGATGACGATAAAAACGCTGTCTACAAGCGCGTGACCCTGCGCTTGATCCCCTTCATTTTTATCTGCTACCTGTTCAATTACCTCGACCGCGTCAACGTCGGCTTCGCCAAGCTGCAGATGCTCGACGCCCTCAAGTTCAGCGAAACCGTGTACGGCCTCGGGGCCGGGATCTTCTTTATCGGTTACGTACTGTGCGGCGTACCGAGCAACCTGGCGCTGAGCAAATTCGGCCCACGGCGCTGGATCGCCCTGATGATGATCGTGTGGGGCACGCTGTCCACCTGCCTGCTGTTCGTCAGCACGCCGACGCACTTCTACACCTTGCGCCTGTTTACCGGTGCGGCCGAAGCCGGCTTCTTCCCCGGCGTGGTGCTGTACCTCTCGCAGTGGTTCCCAACCTTCCGTCGCGGGCGGATCATGGCGTTGTTTATGTCGGCGATCCCCGTGTCGGGCCTATTGGGCAGCCCGTTTTCCGGCTGGATCCTCAACCACTTCGCCGCCGGCCAGGGCGGTCTGGCCGGTTGGCAGTGGATGTTCCTGCTCCAAGGCATCCCTACCGTGGTGCTGGGCGCCCTCGCCTACTTCCTGCTCAGCGACAGTTTCGCCCACGCCAAATGGCTCACGCCCCAGGAACGCGCGGTGCTGGAAGCCGACCAGGCCACGGACCTGGCGAACAAGCCCAAGACCACCAGCGACTCCCTCGCCGAAGTGTTCAAGAACCCGGCGATCTGGGCATTTGGCCTGATCTACTTCTGCATCCAGAGCGGCGTGTACGCCATCAACTTCTGGCTGCCGTCGATCATCAAGAACCTGGGGTTCAGCGATAACCTGGTGATCGGTTGGCTCAGTGCGATCCCGTATTTGCTGGCGGCAGTGTTTATGCTGCTGGTGGGCCGCTCCGCCGACCTGCGCAAAGAGCGGCGCTGGCACTTGGTCGTGCCCATGCTGATGGGCGCGGTGGGCCTGGTGATCGCGGTGAATTTCGCTACCACGCCGGCCATTGCGATCCTCGGCCTGGCCATCGCCACCATGGGCGCGCTCACTGGCCTGCCGATGTTCTGGCCGGTGCCGACGGCGATGCTCAGCGCGGGTGCCGCCGCCGGTGGGCTGGCGTTGATCAACTCCATGGGCCAGATGGCAGGCTTCCTCAGCCCATATATCGTCGGCTTTGTGAAAGATGCCACCGGCTCCACGGATATGGCCCTGTACCTGCTGGCGGCAGTGATTGTGGCGGGCAGTGTATTGGCATTGCGCATGACTCGCTCATTGCGCACATAAGCCATGACTCAGGATGCGCCGGGGCTGGCGCATCCTGAGCCTGCATAACCGTTATAAGCTTTTTGCTTTTTAAACCTGTCAACCTTGACAGTACCCGCTGCTTTTATTTGTTCTCATACTCCAGGCGCCACCCACTTGGATGAGGACTGCGTCATGGAGATTCTTCAACTGCCCAGAAATTCGCATCTGGCCGAAGGCACGGCCAGCGCGAACATGTCCGGCGTGATCACGCGGGCATTCAAAGCGGACACGGTCAGGCTGGATAAGACAGATGCCCAGTGGGTCATTACTGCACGTCAGAGTGCAGAGGGTTCTCAACCCAGTATCCTGCTAACTTGCTTGTTGCCCTTAAGCCTTCGCGATAATGGCAAGCCCCACACCTACAGCTTCGACGGCACACGTAAGGTAACCACGGCCAGCGCAGCAATATTTACCGCCAACACCACCTTTGCAGCCGTATCAGGTGAAATTACCGTCACCTTGAGGAAAAACCGTATCGTCGCAACGTTCAATTTTACCGCCCAGCCGTATAACCAACCGGAAGCCCAGTTGATGGTCTCCCGGGGCACTTGTGACGTGCACAATGGCACCGGAAAATTTCAGGTTGATCTCAGCGGCGAGATGCTACCTACGCGCTCGTTCAAGGCTGAGAACCTGGCCATCAATACTTTTGAGCACTTGGGTATCGACCCTTATTACAACATCCAGGGGTGGACCCATGTTTTCCCCTATACCGAGCACTTCTTTGCAGTGCAAATTGACACCAAGGTCAGAGAAGGCACATACAAGGTTGTCTTGAGTGATCCACGAATCGGCATTTTGACGAACCTGTTTGCCTATCAGCATCTGTATGCAACCAGCGGTCAACTCACCATCAAAAAAATGCCACATGCCGGACACGCGATCGCGTACTTCAAGGTTGAATTCAATCACCCCCACCTGCCGGTTTATTCAGCCAAAGGCCAACTGAATATTCAGGACTACGGCCAAGCCCCAGGCTGAGCGGTTCACCGACTGACGAGGATGTTTGAATAAGGATGTGGCCTGGACGTCCTTATTGATCATTTCGTACGTCGTTCAACAGCGCATGGCAGCGTTGCTGCAAAAATGCCTGGAACACTTTGACTCTTTCCGACACCTGCGCGCGATGGGGACACATCAGGTTCAGCGGCGCTGGCTCACCTTGCCAGCCCTCGAACAACGGCACCAAACGGCCGGCCCTTATGTCCCTTACTACATCCAGCCCAGCTTTATAGGTCACCCCATGCCCCGCCAGCGCCCACCGCCGCGCCACTTCACCGTCGTCGCACAAATAATCGCTATGCACGGGCACTTCCTGCACCACATCGCCTTTGCGAAAGCTCCATGTGTTATTAGGGCGGCCATGGCGCATGTAAATCAGCGCGCTGTGCTGCGCCAGATCGGCAGGCTCACGAGGGGTCCCCTGTCGGGCCAAGTACGCAGGGCTGGCGCAGGCCACGCGGTGGTGGTGCGCTACGATCGGTAAAGCCACCAGACTGGAATCATTTGGTACGCCAAAGCGCAGGGCAATATCCACGGTCTCGCGGAACAGGTCGGCGTTCTTATCGTTAAGCAGTAACTGCAGGCGGATATGGGGGTGCTGTTGCTTGAAGTCATCCAACCATTCCAGCAAAACCGTGCGCCCAAAATCCGAGGGAGCGGCCAGTTGCAGTACACCGTTCAAGCCTTCGCCGTGCCGCTTCAGCCCTTGTTCCCCTTCAGACAAAGCGGCGAGCGCCAGGCGCACGCTGTCCAGGTAACAGCGGCCCTCTTCAGTCAGGCGCATGCTGCGCGTAGAGCGAGCCAGCAGGCGAACGCCAAGGCGTGTTTCCAGACGCTTGAGCGCAATGCTCGCGGCAGCGGGTGTCAGGCCAAGGGAGCGTGCGGCGGCGGATAGGCTCCCGGTATCCGCCGTACGGGCAAAGACTTCAAGGTCGAGAATCGAGCTCACTGATAAAAATCCTTTAATGATCTTGTCGATTTACCGCTATTTTTCCGACATTGCCAAGCTGAGAGGATGAATATCCCTTTTTTTAATGCGAGGCAGTACCCATGACATCTCCCCTCAATGGCAAAACCGTGGTGGTGATTGGCGGCAGCAGCGGCATCGGCGCGGCGGTCGCCGAGCAGGCCAGGTCACGAGGCGCGCAGGTGGTGCTGGCTGGACGACGCCTGTCTTCGGCGCTCCACAACGGCCTGCGCAGCGAACCTGTGGACGTGACGGATAATGCGTCATTGCAACGCCTGTTCGAGAGCGTGGGCCGCTTTGATCATTTGGTTTACACCGCCGGCCCCGCCGTACAGGCGAAAAATCTTCAGGACACCGACCTGCAACTGGCCCAAGACAATTTCAACGTCAAGCTCTGGGGCGCGTTGCGGGCTATCCAACTGGCACTGCCATTCCTCGATGAGCATGGGAGCATCGTCCTTACGTCCGGGCAGTTGGGGCGCAAGTTAGTGCCTGGGCAATTCATCAAAATCGGCATTAACGCTGCGACCGAAGCGCTGGGTAAACAATTAGCCAAGGAGCTGGCACCGCGTCGGGTCAACGTCGTCAGCCCCGGCGTGATCGACACACCGGCGTATGCGGGGTTGTCGGAAGATCAACGCGAGGCCATGTATGCCAAAGTCGGTCACGCTTTGCCGGTCGGACGCGTGGGACAGGCTTACGAAGTAGCAGCCGGGTATGTACTGGCCATGGAAAATGCCTTCATGACCGGCAGCGTGATCGACATCGACGGCGGCGGTTTGCTGTAAGGCGATGGCATAAACCGCATTCATGTCCATAACCGGCTTGTTCGGCGGTGCCGCGATCTGGTATTGCATAGGCTCTATCCCGCGACATTGAGGTGTTCTCTATGCTTTATCGTTCTCTGGGCCACTCCGGTTTGAAGGTCAGCGCCCTCACCCTGGGCACCATGATGTTTGGCGAACAGACCAACACCGAGGACTCGTTGCGCATCATCGACAAGGCCTGGGACCAGGGCATCAACTTTATCGACACCGCGGATGTTTACACCGGCGGGCGCTCTGAAGAGTTGGTGGGTGAAGCCATCGCCCGGCAGCGCCAGGACTGGGTGGTGGCGTCCAAGGTCGGTTTCGGCCCGCCGGATGGGTTGCCCAACCGCAGTGGCCTGAGCCGCAAACGGATTTTCAATGCCCTCGACGCCAGCCTGAGCCGCCTCGACACGGATTACCTGGACATCTACTACCTGCATCGTGAAGACCACCACACACCGCTGGAAGTAACGGTGTCGGCCATCGGTGACCTGATCCGTCAGGGCAAGATCCGTTACTGGGGCCTGTCCAACTACCGTGGCTGGCGCATTGCCGAGGTCATTCGCGTGGCAGAGCGCCTGGGGGTGGACAGACCGGTGATCAGCCAGCCGCTGTATAACATCGTCAACCGTCAGGCCGAGGTCGAGCAGATTACCGCTGCCGCAGCCTATGGCCTCGGTGTGGTGCCCTACAGCCCGCTGGCGCGCGGTGTGCTCAGCGGCAAATACGCGCCGGACGTTACCCCTGAGGCCGGCAGCCGTGCCGCGCGTCAGGACAAGCGCATCCTGGAAACAGAATGGCGCGTGGAGTCGCTGCGCATCGCCCAGCAGATCCAGCAGTACACCCAAGGGCGCGGCGTGGGCATGGTGGAATTCGCCATCGCTTGGGTGCTCAACAACGCCGCGGTGAGTTCAGCTATCGTTGGGCCGCGCACGGAGGCGCAATGGGACGCCTACACCGGCGCGCTGCAGGTGAAGATTACGGCGGAAGATGAGGCGTTCATCGATTCGCTGGTGACGCCGGGGCATTCGTCTACGCCGGGATTCAACGATGTGGGCCATTTCGTGTCGGGGCGGACGCCGCTGTAAGCGCTTTGAAAGTGCAGCGCGGCAAACTTTTGTGCGATTTGCCCCAAAACAGAGCAGCCGTAGCGCGCCGAAAGCACCATAATCCCCTCCTCTTTTGATTGAATCGGTTTTGGCGAGGACAGCGTGTCTAAAGGTGTGGTGTTATCGGTGTCGGCCTCGGTGTTGTTTGCCGTGATGTATTACTTCACGTCCTTGCTCACGCCATTGAGCGGCCTGGAGATTTTCGGCTGGCGCATGTTGTTGACCGTGCCGTGCATGACAGTGTTCATGGTGGTTAGCGGCGAATGGCGGCAAGTACGGGAACTGCTGCGCAGGTTGGCGGCCGAGCCTCGTTTGATCGCTGGCGTGGTGGTGTCGTCGGCCCTGTTGGGGGTGCAATTGTGGCTGTTCATGTGGGCGCCTCTCAATGGCCGCAGCCTGGATGTGTCGGTGGGTTATTTCCTGCTGCCGCTGACCATGGTGCTGACCGGGCGCCTGGTATGGGGCGAACAATTGTCGTATCTGCAAAAGATCGCGGTGTTTTTCGCTGCCCTCGGCGTGCTGAACGAGCTGTACCAGGCCGGTGGTTTCTCCTGGGCGACGTTGGTGGTGATCATCGGTTACCCGCTTTACTTCATTGCGCGCAAATACCTCAAGACCGATCATTTGGGCGGCCTGTGGCTGGACATGGCGCTGATGCTGCCCGTGGCCTGGTGGTTTGTGCAGAGCGGCGAACAGGGCTTTGCAGTGATGGATGCGCAACCGAAACTCTATGCGCTGATTCCGATCCTCGGCCTGATCAGCGCCTCGGCACTGGTGAGCTACATCATCGCCAGTCGTTTGCTGGCTTTCAGCCTGTTCGGCTTGCTCAGTTATGTCGAGCCGGTGCTGTTGCTGGTAGTGGCGCTGCTGCTGGGCGAAGGGATCAAGGCGGGCCAATGGCTGACCTACATTCCGATCTGGATCGCGGTCATGGTGCTGGTGTTTGAAGGGTTCAAGCATTTGGTACGCCAGCGCCAGCCGTAACACGCAGGCGCTAAAAAGCCCGACCAGGGTCAACTCTGGTCGGGCTTTTTTCTACGCGTGGGTTCAGTCGGTGGTCAACACACCGCGCCGAACCTGATCACGCTCGATGGATTCGAACAAGGCTTTGAAGTTGCCTTCGCCGAAACCGTCGTCGCCCTTGCGTTGAATAAACTCGAAGAACACCGGGCCCATCAGGGTTTCCGAGAAGATCTGCAACAGCAGACGCTTGTCGCCCTCGATCGAAGAACCGTCCAACAGGATTCCACGGGCCTGCAACTGGTCCACCGGCTCGCCATGGTTCGGCAAGCGACCTTCGAGCATTTCGTAGTAGGTGTCCGGTGGCGCGGTCATAAAGCGCATACCGATTTTCTTCAACGCATCCCACGTCTTGACCAGGTCATCGGTGAGGAACGCCACATGCTGGATGCCCTCGCCGTTGAACTGCATGAGGAACTCTTCAATCTGCCCGGCGCCCTTGGACGATTCTTCGTTCAGCGGGATGCGGATCATACCGTCCGGAGCGCTCATGGCCTTGGAGGTCAGGCCGGTGTACTCGCCTTTGATGTCGAAGTAACGCGCCTCACGGAAGTTGAACAGCTTCTCGTAGAAGTTGGCCCAGTACACCATGCGCCCGCGGTAGACGTTGTGGGTCAGGTGGTCGATAACCTTGAGACCGGCGCCTTGCGGGTTGCGGTCTACGCCGTCGAGAAAGACGAAGTCGATGTCGTAGATCGAACTGCCTTCACCGAAACGATCGATCAGGTACAGCGGCGCGCCGCCGATGCCTTTGATCGCCGGCAGGTTAAGCTCCATCGGGCCAGTTTCGATATGGATCGGCTGCGCGCCCAGTTCCAGTGCGCGGTTGTAGGCTTTCTGGGAGTCCTTGACGCGGAACGCCATGCCGCACACCGACGGGCCGTGCTCTGCGGCAAAGTAGGAGGCGATACTGTTGGGCTCGTTGTTGAGGATCAGATTGATCTCGCCCTGGCGATACAAGTGCACATTCTTGGAGCGGTGGGTGGCGACTTTGCTGAACCCCATGATCTCGAAGATCGGCTCCAGGGTGCCGGGCGTCGGCGATGCGAATTCGATGAACTCAAAGCCCATCAGGCCCATTGGGTTTGCGTGTTGGTCGGTCATGTTCGGTGCCTCATCCTGCTCTTTGAAATAAAGAGTCTGATTAAAGAAAAATCAATTGCCAGCAAGGATGAGGTGCAGGGGTGGCGCGCAGGACAGGCCTCGCACGCTGCGGGCGAGGAAGTCACCAAAGATGAGGGGGGAGCCGAGTCGCTTCATGGTTACATCAGTCTCTGACGGCTTTAGGCTTGCGTGAGCGCAAGTCATATTCTTGTATGCGTAAATCGATTCTACACAGCGTAACCTGGTTTGTCCGTACTCTTATCAAATCCCCATTGCCCTGGCGCGTGCAAGAGGTTTGTTGCACAGGTAGATACGTCAACCACCTGGCCAATATCGACAACGCACGAAGCCTGGATCACGCGAGCATATTCGAACCCAGCCATCTATCATCGGAGCATTACCGAGCGTTTCGCCGGTCACGCTCTCTGCGCAATAGGCCCCAGAACCCATGCCTCTCAGTGTCCAAGGCCCTCGAAAGCCGATCACCCGTTACTGCATCAGCCTAATATGCGCGCTGCAGCCGATCCTGCTAGGCGTGCTTATTCTGCATTGGCAGGCCGAACGCACCTTGGAGCAAAGTAGTGCGCAGACAGCGCAGGAAGCCGTGCGCCAGTTCGATCTGATGCTCGACAACACCGCCCTCGCCGCCCAATCGCTGCTGCCCCTGGCCGGGCAACCGTGCGACAACGGCACGCAGTTGGCGTTGCGTGAGCAAGTGACACGCCGGCCATTCGTGCGGGCGACCACCTTGTCCTGGCAAAAGAATATCTATTGCACGTCACTGTTCGGCGGTGACCACGTCTCGCCGGTCAATCCAGACGATTACGTAGACGGGCGCCTTTGGTTGATGAATGGCAACCCGGTCACGCCTGACACAGCGCTGCTGGTCTACCGCCTGGTAGACGGCGACAAGGCCGCGTTCGCCTCCATAGACGGGTACCACCTGACCAACGCGCTGCGCCTGATCAGCCGGTATGCGCAATTGATCCTGCAGGTCGGGCCGCACTGGCTCGACGATCAAGGCCGGGTCCACGAGACACTGCCACCGGTATTTGCGGTGGCTCATCACCACCTGGTGTCGAAGCGTTATCACTACAGCGTCGACGCCGGCATGCCAGCGGGTGAAGTGTGGCGATATATGCAAGCTCGCTATCCTGCGCTGTTCAGCCTGGTGGTGTTTTTTGGCATGTTGGCGGGCCTATTCGCCCATTGGCTGCAAAAGCGCTCCTCGGCACCGACCCATGAGCTGCAACGGGCGTTGGGCGCCAATGAGTTCATTCCTTATTTTCAACCCGTGGTGCGCGGCGATACCCGCGAATGGGCCGGCTGTGAAGTGCTGATGCGCTGGCAGCACCCCAAGGAGGGCTTGGTTCGGCCGGATCTGTTCATTCCGCTGGCCGAGGATAGCGGCCTGATCGTGCCCATGACCCGCGCCCTGCTCTGGCAGACCGCCGCTCAATTGGCGCCTCATGCCTCGCGCTTTGCGCCGGGGTTTCATATCGGTGTGAACATTACCGCGCGCCACTGCCAGGATCTGCAACTAGTGGACGACTGCCGTGAATTCCTCGCCGCATTCGTCCCCGGCCAGGTCATTCTGGTGTTGGAGCTGACCGAACGCGAGTTGATCGAGCCCACCGACGTCACGCGACGCCTGTTCGACGCCTTGCATGAGCTTGGGGTGATGATCGCCATTGATGATTTCGGCACCGGCCATTCCAGCCTAGGCTATTTGCGCAACTTCAATGTGGACTACTTAAAGATCGATCAGAGCTTTGTCGCCATGATCGGCGTGGATGCACTCTCCAGCCATATTCTGGACAGCATCATAGAGTTATCTGGCAAGCTCGATTTGGGCATTGTCGCCGAGGGGGTAGAAACAGCGCAGCAGTGCGAATACCTGGCCGCTCGCGGGGTAGACTATCTTCAAGGCTACCTGTTCGGCAGACCCTTACCGTGCGATGAATTCATTAAATCCTTGGCCAGCGATTCAATAGTCATGCATTAGTGATGCGCAAATAATGTTACTGAGACAAAGGACATGATTTACTCGTGACGGATTAACTACTACAATTTTTCTTGCCTGTGCTGAACTCGCAGGATGCTTCTTCTTAGAGTCTTAGAGTCACCTTAAAGCGCTTGGGTTGGAGCTTTTTTCCCAGTTGATATCAGCCAACTACACTATTGGAGTACCGATTTTGTCCAAACTCGCCGAATTTCGCGCAGCAGAAAGAGCCCTTCAAGAGCAACTGGCCCAGCTGGAGTCCTTGAAGAACGACGCTAGCCTGAAGAAAGAAATCGAATTCGAAGAAAAACTCCAAGGGCTGATGAAGACCTACGGCAAGAGCCTGCGCGATATCATCGCGATCCTGGATCCTAGCCTGAGCAAGGCCAGCGCGGTCGCCTCCGCGCCTAAACAGCGCCGCGCACGCGTGGTCAAGGTTTACCAGAACCCGCATACCGGCGAACTGATCGAAACCAAAGGTGGCAACCACCGTGGCCTCAAAGCCTGGAAAGAAGAGCACGGCGCGGAAACCGTTGAATCCTGGCTGCGCAAGTGATCCACACGCACTAATAAAAAGCCCCGCACACGCGGGGCTTTTGTTATTCAAGGGTTCGCAAGCGGACTTAAATAAAAGTTCATTTTGTTCAAAAACGTTCGTCGCACATGCTTTAGAGTTTCAGGCTATCGCGCACCGAACTGACTTCGTTCTTGCTTGTGTCATAGGCTTGGGCTTGGCCGGCGTATGAAAATACATATGCTTTGTCAGTATCGACCGCACCCACCAATGTTTGTGACAACACATGCCGCCCGTTCTCGGTGATCACGCAAGTAGTTTCCAGTGCGTCGAGGCGGCTCAAGGTCGTAGGGTGCATCTTGGTGCACACGCTTTGATAGCCGCCTTTGGCGAAGTCTTTTTGAATAGACTTACGCATCTCCAGCAAAACGCCTTGAAGATTAACTTTATGTCCCGCTTCTATCGGCGTAGCGGTCAGTTCTATGACCATCAAAGTCTGGCCATTCTCGTCATTCTTGATCGCCCGCTGTCGGGACACGGCCTGAGCGCTTACGGTGGCATCGCCATCGGGCGTCACCTCTTCGATTTGCCAGCCGCTGGGCCAATGAACTTCCGGCTCGCCAGCCAACACCCACTGACTGGTCAACAGCACACATACAGCAATCAACAGCGGTTTACGACAGTCAATCATTGCGAAAACACCCCAGGGACCAGCGGCAAAGTGTGAGGCCCGCCACCTACCGGTCGCAAGGCCTACGCGGGCTTTTTCATTTGGCGCGGCGGACGGGCCTTGCGTATCATGGCCCAGCTGCATAAATGCTTGCCGCAAGCCAAGGGAGCACTCCACGCTGGAGTCGCGTTTGCCCCATTTTTTTCTGGAGGGCCCATGAGCCTGCACGAACTGAACACTTTCCCGGGCGTCACCGCCCAGCCTGATACCGCCACCACGAACTTCGTGTTCAACCACACCATGCTGCGGGTCAAGGACATCACCCGCTCGCTGGATTTCTACACCCGCGTCCTGGGGTTCTCCCTGGTTGAAAAGCGCGACTTCCCGGAAGCTGAATTCAGCCTGTACTTCCTGGCGCTGGTGGATAAATCCCAGATCCCGGCCGACGCGGCCGAGCGTACTCAGTGGATGAAGTCGATTCCCGGCATCCTGGAACTGACCCACAACCACGGCACCGAAAACGATGCGGACTTTGCCTACCATAACGGCAACACTGATCCGCGTGGTTTTGGCCATATCTGCATCTCGGTACCGGATATCGTTGCCGCCTGCGAGCGTTTCGAAGCCCTGGGCTGTGACTTCCAGAAACGTCTGACCGATGGCCGCATGAAAAGCCTGGCATTTATCAAAGACCCGGACGGTTACTGGGTCGAGATTATTCAACCCGCACCGATGTAAACGAAAAAACCCCATGATCGCTCATGGGGTTTTGCATTTCCGGGCCTGTATTTATGCTGGCGCGGAGGTGCGGATCAGGTGGTCGAATGCGCTCAAGGAGGCCTTGGCGCCCTCGCCCACGGCGATCACGATCTGCTTATACGGCACAGTAGTGACGTCGCCGGCGGCAAACACGCCAGGCAGTGAGGTCTCGCCACGGGCATCGACGATGATCTCGCCACGCGGCGTCAGCTCCACCGTGCCTTTGAGCCAATCGGTGTTGGGCAGCAGGCCGATCTGTACGAAGATACCTTCCAGGTCGAGAGTCTTGAACTCGCCGCTGTCGCGATCTTTGTACGCCAGGCCGGTGACTTTCTGCCCATCGCCTTTCACTTCGCTGGTCAACGCACTGGTGATCACGTCCACATTCGGCAGGCTGTACAGCTTACGCTGCAGGACTGCATCGGCGCGCAACTTGCTGTCGAATTCCAGCAGCGTAACGTGGCTAACAATACCCGCCAGATCGATGGCCGCTTCGACGCCGGAGTTGCCGCCGCCGATCACTGCCACACGTTTGCCCTTGAACAGCGGGCCGTCGCAGTGTGGGCAGAAACACACGCCCTTGGCCTTGTATTCCTGCTCGCCCGGCACACCCATTTCGCGCCAGCGTGCACCGGTGGCCAGAATCACGGTCTTGGACTTGAGGGTAGCGCCGCTTTCGAAGCGGATCTCGTGCAGTTCGCCGGCATTTTTTGCCGGGATCAGGCTGCTGGCACGCTGCAGGTTCATGATGTCCACGTCGTACTGGCGCACATGGGCTTCCAGAGCACTGGCCAGTTTCGGCCCTTCGGTTTCCTGTACCGAGATAAAGTTTTCGATGGACATGGTGTCCAGCACCTGGCCACCGAAACGCTCGGCGGCAACACCGGTACGAATGCCTTTACGCGCAGCATAGATAGCCGCCGAGGAGCCCGCCGGGCCACCGCCGACCACCAGCACATCAAAGGCGTCTTTAGCGCTGATTTTCTCAGCGGCTTTTTCGGCGCCGCTGGTGTCCAGCTTGGCGAGGGTTTCTTCCAGCCCCATACGGCCCTGGCCAAAGTTGACCCCGTTGAGGTAAACACTGGGCACCGCCATGATCTGGCGCTCATCGACTTCAGCCTGGAACAGCGCACCGTCGATAGCAACGTGGCGGATATTCGGGTTGAGCACTGCCATCAGGTTCAGCGCCTGGACCACATCCGGGCAGTTCTGGCAGGACAGCGAGAAGTACGTCTCGAAGCTGAACTCGCCTTTGAGGGCGCGTATCTGGTCAATCACTTCGACACTGGCCTTCGACGGGTGGCCACCGACTTGCAGCAGGGCCAGCACCAACGAAGTGAATTCATGGCCCATGGGGATACCGGCAAAACGCAGGCTGATCTCGGCACCCGGGCGGTTGATGGAGAACGACGGCTTACGCCCATCGTCACCATCGGTTTTCAGCGTAATCAGCGTGGTAAGGCTGGTTACGTCTTGT
The DNA here is from genome assembly GCF_042610415.1 of Pseudomonas sp. MD330_10. NCBI lineage: Bacteria > Pseudomonadati > Pseudomonadota > Gammaproteobacteria > Pseudomonadales > Pseudomonadaceae > Pseudomonas > Pseudomonas sp. MD330_10. The sequence continues at coordinate 83,918 of NZ_JBHGZU010000003.1, read as the reverse complement.
AAAAGAGCCAGCATTTCCTGGGATTTCGCACCGTCGTCGAGGGAGGCGACGATCTCGATCGGCTGGGTGACCCGTTCCAGGTATGACTTCAACTGAGCTTTAAGATTGGCGTCCAACATACGGGCGATTTCCTGTTCATTCGGTTTATTACAGTCGAAAAAAAACGCCGGAGCGAATCTCGCCCGGGCGTTTTGAGGGCGGTTGCAGCTTACTTCACAGGTGCGGGAACCCGCCCTAGAGACTTCACAGACTTAGATCTTGCCGACCAGGTCCAGGGACGGAGCCAAGGTGGCCTCGCCTTCTTTCCACTTGGCTGGGCACACTTCACCCGGGTGAGCGGCAACGTACTGAGCGGCCTTGATTTTGCGCAGCAGCTCGGAAGCGTCACGGCCAACACCGCCGTCGTTGAGTTCAACGATTTTGATCTGGCCTTCCGGGTTGATCACGAAAGTGCCACGGTCTGCCAGGCCAGCTTCTTCGATCAGCACGTCGAAGTTGCGGGAGATGGTCAGGGTTGGGTCGCCGATCATGGTGTACTGGATTTTGCCGATGGCTGGCGAAGTGTTGTGCCAGGCTGCGTGGGCAAAGTGGGTGTCGGTGGACACGCTGTAGATCTCGACGCCCAGTTTCTGGAATTCGGCGTAGTTGTCGGCCAGGTCTTCCAGCTCGGTTGGGCAAACGAAGGTGAAGTCGGCTGGGTAGAAGAACACCACAGACCATTTGCCTTTCAGGTCAGCGTCGGTCACATCTACGAAGCTGCCGTTTTTGAACGCAGTGGCTTTAAACGGTTTTACTTGGCTGTTGATGATAGGCATCGTTGACTCTCCGTCAGGGGTTAAGAAGTTGATGAGGTGAATCCTACCCAGTCTCTCGATAGATGGCTCATTGGCAAACCTGATGCTGATGATTGGTTTTCTCTATCAGGTCACCCTATTAATAGAAGAAAACTTAAATCAATGGCTGATTAGCCAGCGTCATACCAAGAAAGGGCGTCGCTTCAACATAGCGCATGGCGGATTTCATGTCGTTCCAGCCGACATAACTCATCAATGACTTCATATCCCAGCCATTGCGATGGGCCCACGTAGCGAAGCCCCGTCGCAGCGAATGGCTGGTGTAGTGCTCGGCCGGGATGCCGGCGCGCTCAAGTGCCTGGCGCAGCAGCGGGATGACGCTGTTGGGATGCAAGCCCTCCTCCCCTACATTGCCCCAGCGGTCGATAGCACGAAACACCGGCCCGCGCACCAACGCCGCCGTACTTAGCCAATCGCCATAGGCCCGCACTGGGCACAGGCGCAGCAGAGCCGGGGTGTGGTAGGTCTTGCCCAGGTTGTCGCGATCACTTTTGCTGCGCGGCACATACAAGCTGATTCCGGCCCCCGGTGTGACCTGCACATGCTCCACTTGCAAGCGGCATAGCTCGTCACTGCGAAAGCCACGCCAGAAGCCCAGCAGGATCAACGCCCTGTCGCGCGTGGCCCGCAGCAGCCGTGCCGTGTCCTGGGACTCGCTCGCCTCCTGCACCTCCTGCTCAAGAAATGCCACCACCTGCTCCAACTGTTGGAGTTGCAGCGGCTCGGCTTGCTTTTCCCGCGCGGGGTGCACCGCACGGATGCCCTTGAGCACCTTACGCACCACCGGCGCCTTGGTCGGATCAGGAAAGCCTTGGCTGGTATGCCACTGCGCCAACGCCGAGAGCCGCAACTTCAAGGTATTGACCGCCAGCACACCCGCGTGCGCGACCAGGTAGCGCGCCACGCTGTCGCTGGTGGCCGGCAGAAAGCCGCCCCAGCTCACTTCAAAATGTTCAATGGCCGCGCGGTAGCTACGGCGCGTGTTATCGCGAGTGGCGGCGTTGAGGTATTGATCCAGATCGCTCATGGAGGGCCTATTCGTACTGGAAACGGGGACATTTGCGCTGGAGACGCGCATGACGCGGGATAATACGCCAATATCCCATCTGTTAAATCCATAATTTTAACGTGAAATAATCCATGTTAGAGTACGTAACTACATACTACGTACCACAGTACTAAATCGACGGAGACCTCATGGCGCGCGGCGGCATCAATAAAGCAGTGGTTCAAACGGCACGCTTGGCGATCATCGCCAGAGGCGAACACCCCAGCATCGATGCAGTACGCATCGAAATGGGCAATACCGGCTCCAAGACCACCATTCACCGCTACTTGAAGGAGTTGGATGAGAGCGAATCACGCGTCACCATCACCGAGGCGCCCATCGACGAAGAGCTGAGCGAGCTGGTCGCGCGGCTGGCCCAGCGCCTCAAAGACAAGGCTCAGGAGCCGATCGACCTGGCCTTGGCGCAATTCGAACAAGAGAAAACCGCCCTGCACGCCCAACTGCAAACCCTGCAGGACGCCCATCAGCAGCTTCAGCAGCAATTCGACATTCAAGCCGCCGCTCTTGCGGAAGAAAGCGCAGCCTTGCAAACCGCCAGCACCAGCCTGCAAACCGAGCAGACCCGCAATGCCGGGCTCAGCCAGGCGTGCAGCGATTACGAGTTGCGCCTCAACGACAAAGATGAGCAGATCCGCTCGCTGGAAGACAAACACACCCACGCGCGGGATGCCCTGGAGCACTACCGCAGCGCCATCAAGGAACAGCGCGAGCAGGAACAGCGGCGTCACGAAAGCCAATTGCAGCAAGTTCAGGCAGAGCTACGCCAGGCCCAGCAAAGCGCCATGGTGCGTCAGGATGAGATCACTCAATTGCATCGGGATAATGAGCGGCTGCTGATCGAACAGCGGGTCACAGCGAAAGAGCTGGCGGCACTGCAGGAAAAATTCCAGAAAGATCAGACCGAGCGCCGCCAGCTCAGCGAACAGCTCAACCGTATCGACGGCGAGCGCACCTTGCTTCAAGAGCGTCTGCGCGTGGCGCTGCTGGACAGTCAGTCGCGACAGGCAGCACTGACTGAATACCAGCAAGCCAATAAAGCCCTGGAACTGGACCTGCTCAAGGCCCAGGCCAGTATCGAAGCCTTGCGTCTGGCCGCCGTCGTTGCAACGGCGCCAGAGGCCAAGCCCTCCGACTGATCAGTCGGCCACTGGCGTGCGCATGGTGACGAATTCTTCCGCCGCCGTAGGATGCACGCCTATGGTTTCGTCAAAATGCCGCTTGGTCGCGCCCGCCTTGAGCGCGATCGCCAGGCCCTGAACGATTTCGCCCGCGTCCGGGCCGACCATATGACAGCCCAACACCTTGTCGGTATCGGCATCTACCACGAGCTTCATCAGGGTCTTTTCCTGGCAGTCGGTCAGGGTCAGTTTCATCGGGCGGAAGCGACTTTCGAAAATCTGAACGTTATGGCCGTTTTTCTTCGCCTCCTCCTCTGTCAAACCTACAGTGCCGATATTCGGCAGGCTGAACACCGCTGTCGGAATCATCGCGTAATCCACTGGGCGATACTGCTCGGGTTTGAATAGGCGACGCGCTACGGCCATGCCTTCAGCCAGGGCAACCGGAGTGAGTTGCACGCGACCAATCACATCGCCGATGGCCAGGATTGAAGGCTCGGTGGTTTCATACTGGTCATTGACCTGCACAAAGCCACGCTCGTCGAGGGCGACCCCGGTGTTTTCCAGGCCCAGGTTGTCCAGCATCGGACGCCGACCGGTCGCATAGAACACGCAGTCCGCTTCCAGCACACCGCCATCCTTGAGCGTGGCCTTCAGGCTGCCATCGGCTTGTTTGTCGATGCGTTCGATATCGGCGTTGAACTGCAGGTCCAAGCCGCGTTTAGTCAACTCCTCCTGCAGATGCTTGCGCACCGAGCCGTCAAAGCCGCGCAAGAACAAATCACCGCGATACAGCAGGCTAGTCTGAGCGCCCAGGCCATGGAAAATCCCGGCAAACTCAACGGCGATATAACCGCCGCCCACCACCAGCACGCGCTTAGGCAACTCCTTGAGGAAAAACGCTTCATTGGAGCCAATGGCATGTTCGCGCCCTGGAATCTCCGGAATCTGCGGCCAGCCGCCCGTGGCGATCAGGATGTGCTTGGCGGTAAAGCGCTCACCATTGATTTCCACCTGATGCGGATCCACCAATCGCGCGTGCCCTTCGTGCAGGGTCACGCCGCTGTTGACCAGCAGGTTGCGATAGATGCCATTGAGACGATTGATCTCGCGATCCTTATTGGCAATCAATGTCGCCCAATCGAAATTCGCCTCGCCCAGGGACCAGCCAAAGCCGCTGGCCTGTTCGAAGTCTTCGGCAAAATGCGCGCCGTACACCAAGAGCTTTTTCGGCACGCAGCCCACGTTCACACAGGTGCCGCCCAGATAGCGGCTTTCCGCGACGGCAACCTTGGCGCCAAACCCTGCGGCAAAACGCGCCGCGCGAACACCGCCGGAACCGGCGCCAATTACATACAGATCAAAATCGTAGGCCATTTCACTCTCCTCGGCAGGACACCAGCATACCGACTTACATGGGGCTGAAAAACGAAAAAGCCACCCGAAGGTGGCTTTCTCTTAAAACCGGCGAACAGGCGTGAATCAGTACGCCTTGCCAGTCTTGTAGAAGTGCTCGTAGCAGAAGTTGGTGGCTTCGATGTAGCCTTCCGCGCCGCCGCAGTCGAAACGCTGGCCCTTGAACTTGTAGGCAATCACGCAGCCGTCTTTAGCTTGCTTCAACAGAGCGTCGGTGATTTGGATCTCACCGCCCTTGCCTGGCTCGGTTTCTTCGATCAACTTGAAGATGTCCGGGGTCAGGATGTAGCGACCGATGATCGCCAGGTTCGATGGAGCATCTTCCGGTGCAGGTTTCTCGACCATGTCGCGTACGCGGATCAGGCCATCACCAATATCATCACCGGCGATCACGCCGTACTTGTTGGTTTCGGTCGGGTTCACTTCCATCACGGCAACGATGGTGCAGCGGTATTTCTGGTACAGCTTGACCATCTGGGTCAGTACGCCGTCGCCTTCCAGGTTTACGCACAGGTCGTCCGCCAGTACCACGGCGAACGGTTCGTCACCGATCAGCGGACGGCCGGTCAGAATCGCGTGGCCGAGGCCTTTCATTTGCGTCTGGCGGGTGTAGGAGAACGAGCACTCGTCAAGCAGCTTACGGATGCCGACCAGGTATTTTTCCTTGTCGGTGCCCTTGATCTGATTTTCCAGCTCGTAGCTGATGTCGAAGTGGTCTTCCAGGGCGCGCTTACCGCGACCGGTCACAATGGAGATTTCATTCAGACCGGCATCCAGAGCTTCTTCCACACCGTACTGAATCAGTGGCTTGTTCACCACCGGCAGCATCTCTTTGGGCATGGCCTTGGTCGCTGGCAAGAAGCGAGTGCCGTAACCGGCTGCTGGGAACAAGCATTTCTTGATCATATGGGTCCTTACAAAGGGCTATGCGTACGGAATTCGGCGCAGTCTAATCAGGCCGCAGCCACCTTACAATGGGTCCTGCTGGCGTTGCGATGTCATCATAGAGAAAAAATCTCAGCGTAAGTTCCACTTATCTTACAAACAGCACTGCCGTTACTTCGGCAAAAATACCCACTGCTTATTGTTTCAATCTGCTGAAGCCTTTTTATCACGCTGGCGCGCTGGAACATTGACTGGATTAACTTGCCCTGAACCCTGACATTTGGCGCTATCATTGCGGCCTTGAACCAGACCACGAGATTGTTAATAGATGTCAGAACCCAAAGGTGTGAACGGCTACCTGATTACCCAGCGCGCGGACGGCTGGCATTTGATCAACTTCCACGGCGACAGCGTCGCTGGCACCTTCGCCACCGAACGTGAGGCGATCGCAGTGGCCGAAGTGTTCGTGGATGAGGCCGGCCACGCTTCGAGCAAGCGCCCTAAAGGTAAGTGAGCGTCAGCTTTCACCTATGAAGCCCCTGAGAATGGGGCTTTTTTGTGTTTGTCTGTACGCAGATGGCAGTTCGCTATAATCTTCGCCAAACGCCCCACGACAGTGTCAGCGCTCCCCTCCTACACCCTTGATGACGAACACCTATGAACAAGATTCTGGCACTTACTGCGGCACTGGCACTCGCCGGCTGCACCACCACCTCGGACGTCTACCTGAAAAACGGCGAACAAGGCCTGACCATTGACTGTTCCGGCGAAGCCAATTCCTGGGCCAGCTGTTACGAAAAGGCCGACGCTTCATGTGCAGGCACCGGCTACCGTATTGTCGGCACCGAAGGCACGCCGTCGCTCAAGGAAAGCGAGAAAACCCTGGGCCAGGACGTTGGCAACTACAAAAGCCGCAGCGTCGTCGTGGTGTGCAAATAAGCGTCGGCGCTTACAGCTGAATGTCGGCGAACTTGATGCCCAGTCCGCGAATGGTCTCGATCAGATCGTCCAGGCGCTGGAACGACTCCACCTCGTCCTGATCGTCCACAAGGAAGAAACTGCGTCCACCGCTTTTTTTGAAGAAAACGATCCACTCGCCGAGGTCGGCAGGATTCTGGATGACATGGGTGGCCGAGATCTGACCCTCGGCATGGCGGGCTCTGACATCTTCACGTTTCATAACTGGCTTCCAGAAAAAGACAAATACCGCGCGAACCCGGGCTCGCACGGCATTTTTGCATTGAATGGTCGACAGTCTAACGGATGCCCTGCCCGATCAGCACGCCCTCTACGGTTTGGCCATACAAATTGACGCCGTCGTTGGCGTGGAACTTCAGTCGGGTCTTCTCCACCGAGCCGTCCACCAGGCGCGGATCCTGCGGCCGTTCGTGGCTGTTGACGTAGGCCGCCACATCCCAGGCCTGCTGGTCGCTCAAACTGCCGCCTTTACCCAGTGGCATATTGTGTTTGATAAACGATGCGGCCGTATTGATGCGGTGCATGCCCGCGCCCCAATTGTAGGAATCCTTACCCCATAGCGGTGGCATCGCGTAGTCGTCGCCTACCTTTTGCCCTTGGCCTTGCGGCCCATGACACACCGCACACTGCTCTCCATAGACCTGTGCGCCCCGAGCCAAGCTGTAACCGTCTGCCGGTTGCGCCACCTCTGGGTACCCGCGCCCCGGCAGCTCGACGCCCAGCGGCGCCTTACTGGCCAGCCAATAGGAGTACACCGATAAAGCGGTGATTTCCGGGCTGTCGGCGGCCGGCGGGGTGCCGCCGTTCATGCTGAATTGGAAACAGCCCTGCAACCGCTCCGCGTAGGTGTTGACCTTGTCGTTCTTCTTTCTATAAGCCGGATACATCGGATAGGCCGCCCACAACGGCGCCGAGTTGGCCAGGCGGCCCTGGTTGAGATGGCAATTGCTGCAATTGAGGCCGTTGCCGACAAACTGCGGGGCCAGACGCTTGGTGTCGACGAACAAGGCATATCCCTGCCTGACCAACTTGCCATAGGCATTGTCGGGCAAGTCTTTTTCCGCCGGTGGCTGGAACACGCTGGCTGGCGATTCGACCGAATGGGGCACTAACTGGGATTGGTCTTCCATGGCGATGGTTGCGGCATGGCTTGGCAGGACCATCAACAGCCCGACAGCGGGAGTGATCAGATGCGCCTTCATGGCTTGACCTCCACGTTCAATGACGCGAAGTACTGAGCGACACCCTGGACTTCCTCGGCGGTCAGTGACTTGGCGATGTGTCCCATCAGATCATTGGCATCGTTGCGGCGAGTGCCGTTCTGCCAGGCGCTCAACTGCGCAGCCAGATAGGTCGCGGGCTGGCCGGCCAGTGGCGGGAACGCGTCACCGATGCCGCTGCCGGCCGGACCGTGACAACTGACGCACGCAGGAATCAGCCGCTCCCACGCGCCTTGCCAGGCAAGTTGCTGCGCGGCTGTGGTCGGCATTTCGCTGCGGTGCAGCGCAGCCGGTGCTGGCGCCGGCATCGCGGCGATGGCTTGGCTCAGTGCGTCCACCTCCGCCGGTGTCAGGGCAATTGCCAGCGGGCGCATCACCGGGTTGCTACGGCTACCGCTTTTGAAATCCTCCAGCTGCTTGCGTACATAGGCTGCCGTCAGCCCCGCCAACCGCGGGAAACCAGCCGCCGCCATGCCTGAACCATCCGCACCATGGCAAGCCACACAGGGCATGGCGCCCGGCTGCGCACCGCCTTCCATAAAAATTTTCTTACCATCCAGCGCCTGGGCGTTATCCATCAGCAAAAGCAGCGCGCTACTTATCAGCACTCGTTGCAGAGCTTTCATCACGACTCCGTTTTTATTGTTATGAGTTGATGCCCTTACGGCATAAACCTTACAAAGCGTAGGGCAATGGCCCTGCTTCCACAATATTAACGCCGAGAATAAAAAAGCCTGACACTGCAGCGGCAGGGCCAGGCTTTTATCGGATTCGAAGTCTGATGATGAGGCTCAAAGGATCAGCCGGAGATGCAGTCCTCACCGGCTTTTTTCACATCGCCCGGACGAATCGGCACATTCGACATGCTCTCGTAGAGCTTGATGCTGCTGCCGCTGGAGCGTTCCTCGATTTCAAAAATCGCCGATGGGTCGGCCGAGAACTTCTGCGGCACGATCACCCTGACGCCTTCCTTGTGCGGCTCGATCTGCGGTGGCCGACGGGTAGTGGAGAGTTTCTGCACAACACATGCGGCGTATTCCTGCGGCTTCTTACCGGAAATCACTGCCAACGTTGGCGGGGTCTGCTTGATGTCTGCAACCGAAGCACATCCACCCAACGCCAAGGCCAGAACCAACACACTCCACTTCATATAAAAACCTCCGATAAAGACCCTACGACAGCGGGGATGGTAAATTTCTCCCGGACACGTAGGATTTATCCCTGATCACACGGTAAATAACTGTTTTAAATTGTCGACGCCGTTGAAGACGGGCCGATAATAAACGCGCTGGGGCTGATAAACTCCATCTTAACCTACGTATCATTCTGATTTTTCAGAAAAAGCCCTTCTGGAGACACTCCCATGAAATTTATCCACCAGCGCGAGCACCTCAACGAGGGAGATATTGTCGTCATCGAATGCTCGCAAACCTGCAATATCCGTCTGATGAGCGACGCGAACTTTCGCAGCTTCAAAAACGGCGGCCGCCACACTTACCATGGCGGTGCGTTCGATAAATTCCCTGCGAAGATCACCGCGCCGAGCACCGGTTTCTGGAACATCACCCTGGATGTGGTCACCCGCCGCGCCATCAGCGTGACCCGCAAACCTGCGCTGTCCCACAAGATTCGTATCGTGCGTCGTACCAGCTCCAAGCTGAGCTGATCCGCCCTTCCACAGGAAATAACCGTGACTGCCACCACCAAATACGTGATCAAGTACAAGCTCAACGGCGAGCGCCGTTTCGAGTTTGCCCACCTGCACAGCAACGACTTGGAAGAAGCCAAGCAAGCCTTGGCGAAAATTCATGAATCCAGTGATGAAATTACCGACATCACTGTGAGCAAGGCACTCTAAGCCCATGCCCGGCCCCACTGCGGACCTGTTCGCCGACCACGCCTTGCAGCAACCCGCAGGGCGTGAGCAGATCGGCGAACAGTCCTACGTGCTAAGAGGCTACGCCCTGCCTTGGATTGATCGTCTTCTACCGGAACTGCGCCGCGTGTTGGCGCAAGCACCGTTTCGCCAAATGGTTACCCCCGGTGGCTTTACCATGTCGGCAGCCTTGAGCAGTTGTGGTGACCTGGGCTGGACCACCGACACCACCGGCTATCGCTACACCCCCTTCGACCCGCGCACCCAACAGCCTTGGCCCGCCTTGCCCGAAGCCTTGCGGGCATTGGCTGTAGAGGCAGCGGCCGAGGCCGGTTTCGCCGCGTTCGCCCCCGACGCCTGCCTGATCAACCGCTACGTGGCCGGGGCCAAGATGTCGCTGCACCAGGACAAAAACGAGCGCGATTACGCAGCGCCCGTGGTGTCAATATCCCTGGGCCTGCCGGCGATCTTCCTGTTCGGTGGCCATGCCCGTGCTGACAAACCGCAGAAAATCTCACTGTTCCATGGCGATGTGGTGGTCTGGGGCGGTGTGGACCGCCTGCGCTTTCATGGGGTGATGCCGATCAAAGACGGGGTGCATCCGGTGATGGGCCCGCAACGCATCAACCTGACGCTACGCACCGCCGGTTGATTTGACCGCAAGCTTCGGAGTGCCAGGCGGTCTCGGCGCGGTTAATCTGCCCGGGAGCCGTCAAGAGTGCCAAGCATGACTATCGAACAAGATCCCCGCTGGGCTGCCATTGTGGCCCGCGACAGCAACGCTGATGGGTGGTTTGTGTATGGCGTTAAGACCACCGGTGTCTATTGCCGCCCCAGCAGCGCTTCGCGGCTGCCGCGCCCGGAGAATATTGAGTTTTTCGACACCCCGGCGCAGGCCGAAGCCGCCGGCTATCGCCCCAGCAAACGCGCGAGCGGCGACCAGACCCAACTGGCCGCCCACCACGCCCAATTGGTGGCCGACGCATGCCGGCATATCGAGCAGGCCGCCACTGCGCCGAGTCTGAATACCCTCGCTGACCGAGCCGGTCTGAGCCCGTTCCATTTCCATCGCGTTTTCAAGGCCGTGACGGGCCTGACGCCCAAGGGCTACGCCAATGCCCATCGGTCCCGCAAAGTGCGCGACGGGCTCAAGGGCCAGCATTCCGTGACGGCTGCGCTGTACGACGCCGGTTTTAATTCCAACAGTCGTTTTTATGAAGCGGCCGATCAGCTGCTTGGCATGAAACCCAGCGACTACAAGGCCGGCGGCGCTCACAACGCTATTTGGTTCGCCGTCGGGCAGTGCTCGCTGGGGGCGATTTTGGTGGCGCAGAGCAGTCGAGGCGTCTGTGCGATCCTGCTGGGTGACGACCCCGAACAACTGTTGCGCGACCTGCAAGACCAATTCCCCAAGGCCGAACTGGTGGGCGCCGATGCGACGTTCGAAAGGTTGGTGGCCCAGGTCGTCGGCTTTGTCGAGGCGCCCGCGCTGGGCCTGGATTTGCCGTTGGACCTGCGTGGCACCGCGTTTCAGGAGCGTGTGTGGCAAGCCTTGCGGGATATCCCAGTGGGCAGCACCGCCAGTTATGCGCAGATCGCCCAGCGCATCGGCGCACCCAAGTCGTTTCGTGCCGTGGCCCAGGCGTGCGGCGCTAACAGCCTTGCGGTGGCAATCCCTTGCCATCGGGTGGTGCGCAGCGATGGCGAGCTGTCCGGCTACCGCTGGGGCGTTGCACGCAAGCAGGCATTGCTTGAGCGCGAACGTAACAGCAAAAGCTGATAGCACTGCACGAAACGTCCACAGCGTCCAGTGAATAAAACAGACTGGCCGCGTGGCATACGCCCTGCTAAAAACAGCGAAACCACTGACCTTCGCTGGAGCCCCATCCATGAGCACCTGGCCTGACACACGGATTCTCGACTTGCTCGGCATCGAGGTACCCATTATCCAGGCGCCCATGGCCGTCGGCACCACGCCCGCCATGGTGATTGCCGCCAACCAGGCAGGCGCGTTGGGCTCGTTGCCCGCCGCCGCGCTGAGTCTCGAGCAACTGCGTGAAAGCCTCAGCGTCATCCGTGCGGCCGGCAACCGGCCGATTAACGTGAACTTCTTCTGCCATCAGCCGCCTGCGCCGGACGAGGCTCGCGACCAACGCTGGAAAGCCCTGCTGCAACCGTTCTACCGCGAACTGGGCGCCGATTTCGAGGCGCCGACGCCGGTGTCCAACCGTGCGCCGTTCAACGACGAGGCGTGTCAGGTGGTAGAGGCGTTCCGCCCCGAGGTCGTCAGTTTCCACTTCGGGCTGCCGGAAAAAGCTTTGTTAGATCGGGTCAAAGCCACTGGGGCCAAAGTGCTGTCGTCGGCCACCACGGTGGAAGAAGCCCTCTGGCTAGAGGCCCACGGTTGCGATGCAATCATCGCCATGGGCATCGAGGCTGGAGGTCACCGGGGCATGTTCCTTAGCGATGACCTCAACACTCAGATCGGCCTGATGGCGCTGGTGCCGCAGATCGTCGACGCCGTCAGCGTGCCGGTGATCGCCGCGGGCGGTATCGGCGACGCGCGGGGCATCGTCGCAGCGTTCGCCCTGGGCGCCTCGGCGGTGCAGGTCGGCACGGCGTACCTGTTTACCCCCGAAGCCAATGTGAGCGCGGCCCATCACTATGGGTTGCGCCACGCCCAGGCCAGTGAAACCGCCTTGACCAACCTGTTCACCGGCCGCCCGGCGCGAGGCATCGTCAATCGAGTCATGCGCGAATTGGGCGCGATGAATCCCGCAGCGCCGGCATTTCCCCGCGCCGGCGGCGCCTTGATGCCGCTCAAAGCAAAGGATGAAGGCGGTTTCAGCAACCTGTGGTCAGGCCAGGCCTTGCGTCTGGGCCGTGACATCGGCACCTATGAACTGACGCGTCAATTGGCCGAGCAGGCGCTGGCCAAACTCACGTAATCCGTTGCGGCAACGTTGCACTGTACCGGCAGTGGCTAACCGCTATATAGTCCCGTACATAGCGATTAACCACGCCGTGCATTCCAAGGAGCTGCTTCATGCTGATTCATGCCTCACGCCTGGCCGTCCTGGCTACCGCCCTCGTGTTCGGCTCGGCCCACGCCGATGAAGTCCAAGTGGCGGTGGCGGCCAATTTCACCGCACCGATCCAGGCGCTGGCCGCCAGCTTCGAACAGGACACCGGCCATAAACTGGTCGCGTCCTACGGCGCCACCGGCCAGTTCTACACCCAGATCAAGAACGGCGCGCCCTTTGAAGTGTTCCTCAGCGCCGACGACAGCACCCCACAGAAACTCGAAAACGAAGGCGATACAGTCAAAGGCTCGCGCTTCACCTACGCCGTGGGCACCTTGGCGCTGTGGTCGCCTCAAGCTGGCTATGTCGATGCCAACGGTGAGGTGTTAAAACGCAATCAGTTCAAGCACTTGTCCATCGCCAACCCCAAAGCGGCGCCCTATGGTCTGGCCGCCACCCAGGTTTTGGCCAAACAGGGCCTGAGCGAACAGGTCAAGGACAAGCTCGTCGAAGGCCAGAACATCACCCAGGCCTATCAGTTCGTTTCCACTGGCAACGCCGAGCTGGGCTTTGTGGCCTTGTCGCAGATCTATAAAGACGGCAAAGTCACCAGCGGTTCGGCGTGGATCGTCCCCGCGGCCTTGCATGACCCGATCAAACAGGACGCGGTGATCCTCAACAAAGGCAAAGACAGCGCCGCTGCCAAAGCGCTGGTCGAATACCTCAAAGGGCCGAAAGCCGCTGCCGTTATCAAATCCTACGGTTACGAGCTGTAAATGCCCCTATCGAGTGCCGATTTTTCTGCGATCTGGTTGACCATCAAACTGGCGTCACTGACCACCGTGATCCTGCTGGTCATCGGCACTCCAATTGCCCTGTGGCTGTCACGTACGCGCTCCTGGTGGCGCGGGCCGGTGGGGGCGATCGTCGCCCTGCCCCTGGTGCTGCCACCGACGGTGATCGGCTTTTACCTGCTACTGAGCATGGGGCCCAACGGTTACTTCGGCCAGTTCACCCAGTGGCTGGGGCTGGGCACCCTGACATTCAGCTTCGCCGGGCTGGTGATTGGCTCGGTGATCTATTCCATGCCGTTTGTGGTGCAGCCGTTGCAAAACGCTTTTTCGGCCATCGGCACGCGGCCTTTGGAAGTCGCTGCGACACTGCGCGCCGGGCCGTGGGACACGTTCTTCAGCGTCATCCTGCCCCTGGCGCGGCCAGGGTTTGTCACCGCTTCCATTCTGGGCTTTGCCCACACCGTGGGTGAATTCGGTGTGGTGCTGATGATCGGCGGCAATATTCCGGACAAGACGCGCGTGGTGTCGGTGCAGATCTACGACCATGTCGAAGCCATGGAATACGCCCAGGCCCATTGGCTGGCCGGCGCCATGGTGGTGTTCGCGTTCTTTGTGTTGCTGGCGCTCTACTCCAGCCGTAAAACCAACATGGGCTGGAACTGATATCGATGATGGAAATACGCCTGCGACTGTCGTACTCCGGCTTTGCTCTCGATGTGGACCTGCACCTGCCCGGGCGCGGCGTCACTGCGCTGTACGGGCATTCCGGCTCGGGCAAGACCACTTGCCTGCGCTGCATCGCCGGGTTGGAGCGGGCCGGCGACGGCTTTGTGCGGATCAACGATGAGGTCTGGCAAGACAGCCGCAGCGGCCTATTCGTACCACCGCACCAGCGCCCGTTGGGGTATGTGTTCCAGGAAGCGAGCCTGTTTGCGCATTTGTCGGTGCGCGCCAACCTGGCCTTCGGCCTCAAGCGCACACCGCGCGCGCAACGGCGGGTGGACATGGCTCAGGCCACCGAACTGCTGGGCATCGGCCACTTGCTCGAACGTCACCCGCAGCACCTGTCCGGCGGCGAGCGCCAGCGCATCGGCATCGCCCGCGCATTGCTTACCAGCCCGCGCTTACTGCTGATGGATGAGCCCCTGGCCGCCCTCGACAGCCAGCGCAAAAGCGAAATCCTGCCGTACCTGGAACGCCTGCACGACGAGTTAGACATCCCGGTGCTGTACGTCAGCCATGCCCAGGATGAGGTGGCGCGCCTGGCCGATCACATCGTGCTGCTCAGCGACGGCAAGGCCTTGGCCAGCGGTCCCATCGGCGACACGCTGGCGCGCCTGGACCTGCCCCTGGCGCGTGGCGACGAAGCCGGTGTGGTGATCGACGGCGTGGTCACTGCCTACGATGCGCACTACCAATTACTCACGTTGCAGTTGCCGGGCAGTGCCTCGACCATGCGCGTGGCCCACGCACCGCTGGGCATCGGCCAGGCCCTGCGGGTCAAGGTGCAGGCTCGTGACGTGAGCCTCAGCCCGCAGGCCGAAGAACACAGCAGCATCCTCAACCGTTTGCCGGTGACCGTCACCGAGGAAATCGCCGCGGACAATAGCGCCCATGTACTGGTGCGCCTGGACGCCGGTGGTACACCGTTACTGGCGCGCATCACACGGTTTTCCCGCGATCAGTTGCAATTGCATCCCGGCCAGCCTCTGTGGGCGCAGATCAAGGCCGTGGCGGTGCTGGCCTAGCAAACCTTTTGGCACGACCGCACACAGCTGCGGTCCATCAGACATACCGGCCTGATTTTGTTGCCAAGGAACCTGACCCATGCCCGACTCCGCGCTGCCCGCCGACCTGCCTCGCGACCTGCATTACGTTGATGACACCCAGCCGGGCATTCGCCGCAAGAAAGTGCGCGGCAAATTCCAGTACTTCGACCCCAAGGGCGAACGCATCACCGATGCTGACGAGATCCGACGTCTCAACGCCCTGGCGGTGCCACCGGCCTACACCGACGTGTGGATCTGCGCCGACCCGCGCGGCCACCTGCAAGCCACCGGCCGCGACGCCCGTGGGCGCAAGCAATACCGCTACCACACACGCTGGCGCGAAGTGCGCGACACCGACAAGTACGCGCGCTTGCAAGCCTTCGGCAATGCCCTGCCAAAACTGCGCAAGCAGTTGGAAGCACAACTGGCCGAGCCCGGTTTCACCCGCGAGAAAGTCCTGGCTACCGTGGTGATGCTGCTGGACGCCACCCTGATCCGCGTCGGCAATACCCAATACGCCCGCGACAACAAATCCTATGGCTTGACCACCCTGCGCAACCGTCATGTGGACGTCAAAGGCAGCGAAATCCAGTTCCAGTTTCGCGGCAAGAGCGGCGTCGAGCACCAGCTCAGCGTGAAGGACCGCCGCCTGGCAAATGTGGTGAAACGCTGCATGGAATTGCCGGGACAGAACCTGTTCCAGTACTTGGACGAGAACGGCGAGCGCCACACGGTCAGCTCGCATGATGTGAATGCCTATCTGCACAGCCTCACCGGCGAAGACTTCACCGCCAAGGACTACCGCACCTGGGCCGGCACCGCCATGGCGTTGGCGGTGCTGCGCGAGTTGGAGTGGCAGCCCGAATCCGATGCCAAGCGCCATGTGGTGGCGATGGTCAAGGATGTCGCCAAACAGCTGGGTAATACTCCGGCGGTGTGCCGCAAGTGTTACATCCACCCGGCGGTGCTGGAGCATTTCAGCCTTGGCGAGTTGTCGAAATTGCCCAAGCCGCGAGTGCGCAAAGGATTGAAAGCCGAGGAAGTTGCACTGGCGATGTTCCTGGAAAGACTGGCCGCCGACTTGCCGCAAAAGGCCAAGGCAGGTTAGGCTCTGCCGCCCTCCTGTTCTCTAGGACGACCGCCGACGTGAACCACTAAGCCTTCCAAAATGTATCCGCAACCAGCGCCATGCGCGCTAGTTGGCCTGTCCGACATTTTTTTGGAGGTGCTGATGACTCACGTCAAACGGCTGCCCGCAATGATTTCCCTGCAACACGTTACCTTCCAGTTCGCCAATGGCGAAACCTTGCTGGCTGACGTGAACCTGTCCATCGATCACACCTCCACCGGTATTGTGGGACGCAATGGCCGTGGCAAAAGCGTGCTCGCGCAATTGATCGCCGGGGTGCTTGTGCCGTCATCCGGCTCGATCACCCGCTCGGCCAGCGCGGTCTATGTGCCGCAACGGGTGGTGGTCAATCCGGGAATGAGCGTTGCCGATCTTAGCGGCACTGCCAACGTGCTGGCAGCGCTGGAACGCATGGCTGCGGGCGCGGCGCACATCGACGATTTTGACCTGATCGACAATCGCTGGGATCTACCCGAACGTCTGCGCGCGGCCCTGGATGAAGCCGGTCTGGGGTCACTGGCGGCGGATTCATCGGCCGAACAGCTCAGTGGCGGCCAACTGGCGCGGGTAGTGCTGATTGGCGCCCTGTTGGCGTCGCCACAGGTGCTGGTACTCGACGAGCCCACCAACCACCTCGACAGCGATGGCCGCGCCTGGCTGATGCGAGCGCTGGGCCAGTGGCGCGGCGGCTTGGTGGTGGTCAGTCACGATCGGCCCTTGCTCGATAGCCTGGCGCGCATCGTCGAAGTGTCGCCCCTCGGTCTTCTCGTCTATGGCGGTAATTACGAGACTTATCGCCGGCAACGCGACGCCGAGCAACAGGCCGCCGTCGCGGCATTGGAACAGGCGCGCCTGGAGCGCAGTCGCGAACGCCGTCGTCTACAAAAGGACCACGATACACTGCAACGCAATGCCGCCCATGCGCACCAGCACGCACAAACCGCGAATGTGGACCGGTTTACCCAGGCGCGCTGGAAGCGCACCGCCAGCGAAGTGGTCAGCAGCGTGCGCAGTGAGCAATACGCGCGTAAACAACAACTGGATACTCAGGTCCGCCAAGCCCATGAGCGCGTGGAGGAACAGTCGCCGACATTGATCGCCTTGCCTGCGTCGACGGTGCCTAAGGGGCGGCTGGTGCTGAGGTTGGTGGATGCATGCCTACCATGGTTGGATACACCCGCACTGACGCTCAGTTTGATGGGCCCCGTGCGAGTAATCGTGCAGGGCCCTAACGGTTGCGGCAAATCCACCTTGCTCAAAGTGCTGGCGGGCGATTCCCACCCAGTCAGCGGTGAGTGTTGGGTGCCGGTGCCCACCGCCTACATCGATCAGCAACTGGCCTTTCTGGAGGACCAACGTTCGGTTATCGAGCACCTCAATCTGCTCGAAACGCCGCTGGCCGAAGGCGAGCTGCGTACTCGCCTGGCTTTGCTGCAACTGAACGCTGCGCGTGTGACTCAGCCGGTCGCGCAGCTCAGCGGTGGCGAGCGTATAAAGGCCGCGATGGCGATTGCCCTGTGGCGTGAGATCCCGGCGCAATTATTGCTGCTGGACGAACCGACCAACCACTTGGACCTGGAGTCGGTGCTTGCCTTCGAACAGGCGTTGCAAGGGTTTGCCGGCGCATTGGTGGTGGTATCCCATGACGAGGCGTTTATCCAGGCCATCGGCCCGACCCATCGGTTGCAGTGGACATCCACAGGATGGTGCCTGGAAGCTGTCTGAGATCATTGCGCGTAAGGTCAAAGCGTCCTACCGTAGTGGCCGGATAATCTCACCGAGGAACCCGCGTCCATGCTGCCTGCGCCCCGCAAACCGTACGCCAACGCTGCACTGGCTCATCGACGCTTATGGCGAGGCCGCATCGGCATGATGCTGGTGGGCAGCTTATCGGTGCTGGCGGGTATGACGGATGCCATTGGCTTTATGGCCAGCGGCGACTTCGTTTCGTTCATGAGCGGTAACACCACCCGCCTGGCGGTGGCTATCGGCGCCGGCGACCACAGCCTGACCGTACGGCTACTGTTGCTGGTCTCCACCTTTGTTTTGGGGAACGCGCTGGGGATTGTGGTCAGCCGATTCAGCCGGCGCCACGCCCTGCCGCTGCTGCTGTATATCGCTGCGTTGCTGTGCTGCGGCGCCTTCTGGCCATTCGAAGACATGTTGCCTGCGCTACTGGCTGCCATCGTGGCCATGGGCATGCTTAACGCGGCGGTCGAGGAAGTGAACGGTCTGCCGGTGGGCCTGACCTATGTGACCGGCGCACTTTCGCGTTTCGGTCGCGGGCTGGGCCGTTGGCTGCTGGGCGAACGTCGCAGCGGTTGGCGGGTGCAACTGATTCCATGGGGCGGCATGTTTGTCGGCGCCGTGATCGGTGCAGTGTTGCAGCAGCACATGGGCCTGCGCGCGCTTTGGGTCAGCGCTGCATTGGCGGCGGTGTTGGGGTTGGTGTCGTTGAAGATTCCGCGGCGTTGGCACTTGGGCTACATGCCACGCTGATCAAGGAGGGATGCTCGCCCGGCGCGACGGCCTCGACGTCCGTGTACCGGTAAAGAGCCATCACCCCGGGCGAGCGAGGTGAATCATAAGCCAATGCCCAAAGCCTGTCCCGCCGGGCGTTTCCGAATATGACTAAGGCAAGGGACTACAGACAGGTCGCCAGTGCGGCCAAGCGACGCTTGGCGGGCATCGTATCTTCGGCGGCGTAGTACTTGACGCTGGAACCTGCGCCGACGCTCTGAATGTCGACGAAGTAATCGCCGCCAGTGGTGTACACGGTGAAACCACCTGCCTCGCTCGGTTCCTTGAAGCCACCGGCGTCCACGCCGAACACACTTTCATCCTGCCAGCCGAACTGAATGCACTCGGCAACCACCAGTGTGGCCTTGTCCGATGCCAGGGTTTTGTAGGGTGCGCCGGTGCGTGCCTCGTTCATCTTCGAACCCGCGCAACCGCTCAGTACCGCCAGTGCCAATGCGCCCAATACCACGTTCCGCATGCCATCGCTTCCTTGGAAAAAACGCGACTCTACCATTTACGGGCACCCGCCAAAGACTATTACGTTGCTCTGGTGGTGCCTGATCGAGGCTGGAGTGGCATCGGCACAAACATGGCACTATGATGCCGCGGTCGGCTTCACTGATGAGGCCGACCGGTTATTTTCTACAAGGAAGCGTCATGAAAGATTTCGTTATCAGCGTTAACAACACGGTTTTGTACATCGCCCTGGCCTTCGTCTGGTTGATCGGTCTGGTGTCGATGTTCAGCGCCAGCTTCCTGTCGGGCCTGGCGGTGCTGGTAGGGGGAACGTTGACGTGGTGCATCATTTCCGGCTTCTGGTTCGTCCAGTCGGCCACCTACGAAGAGCTGCGCAAGCTCAACGCAAAAAACTGATGCCCTGAAGCGGCCCCGATTGGGGCCGCTTTGCTTTGGCAGGATAAATTTATTCTCACTGTGATACGCGCCGTAGCCACCTACACTGGCCTGGCTCATTTTTATGAAGTCTTCCTTCTGCCCGCTCTCCCGCGGGCTTTTTTTCGCCTGGGTTTTACAGCCACCAGCGCAGCAAATAGAACACCGCCATACTCAGCAACACGGTGAGCAACACATTGCGCGTCCAGACCATTAACCCCACCGCGCAGAGGCCGGCGAGCAAATACGGATTGGTCGGGCTCAGGTTGAGGTGATGGTCGGCCAGGAAAATAATCGGCCCGCAGATCGCCGTCAGCATGCCCGGCACCGCAAACCCTAGAAACTCTCGCGCACCGCGATTAAGGCGCACCGGCAGACGCGGTTCGATAAACAGATAGCGGTTGAAGAACACCACCAGGCCCATGGCCACAATCATCAGGTAAATCATCGCTGCCCTACCCCCAGTCGCTTACAGGCAAAGCCGGCGCCCATGCCCAGCAAACCCGACACCACCACGGCCGACTCCCACTGCAAAAAGCTCAGCCAGACCGAAAACAGCAACGCCACCGCCACGCACACCACCGTTGGTACATCGCGCACCACCGGGGTTATCAACGCGATGAAGGTCGCGGCAATCGAAAATTCGAGCCCTAGCTGGTCCAGGCCCGGAATGCTCTTGCCCAGCACAATGCCGGCCAGGGTGAACAGGTTCCAGATGATATAGAAGGTCAGCCCCACGCCCAGGGCGTACCAGCGATTGAAGGTCTGGCGGTCGTAGTGGCTGACCAACGCGAAGAACTCATCGGTCAGCAAGAACCCCAGGCTGATACGCCAGCGGGTACTTAACGGAGAAAGCACTGGCCGCAGGTGCATGCCGTAGAGCAAATGCTGAGAGGTCAGCAGCAAGGTGGTCAGCACGATCGATATCAGGCTGGCGCCACTTTTGACCATACCAATGGCCACCAACTGCGCAGCACCGGCGAACACGATGGTCGACAGCCCCTGGGCTTGCAACGGGGTGAATTGCGCATCAATGGCCATGGAGCCGGCGAGCAGCCCCCAGGGCGCGCAGGCCAGGGATAACGGAATAACGGCGATCGCACCGCGCGCGAACGCATAACGGGGTAAGGCAGCAGGCATAAAAACGGCTCATCGACGGACAGTCGCCAAGCATGCCAGCGCGCCGAGGCGCCTGTCTTGAACGATATTGCTCAGGCGAGCTTCACGGACACCTGTTCCACCGAATCCCGCGCTTCGCGCAACTCGTAGGCATCTTGGTTGAGCCGGTGAATGGTGTTGAGCAAGCGTTGACGCAACACCTCGTCGCCGAGTTTTTCCACGGCGCGCATCAGATCGAACGCCGCGGTTTCGTTATTTTCCGCGACGGAATCCAGGGTTTTGCGCAGGTTGCGAGTGGCTCGGGTCACGCGGGGTCTTCCTTCATCTGCAATGGGGAGGCACTCTAAGACATGAGTGTTTCATTTTAATTTCAAACACTTGTGGTTGATCTTCATGAACTTGATCCACATCAATCGAAACAAGATTTGACCGAGATATATGGAAATACGTATATTCGAATAAACGTATATGCGAATGGAACCATGTCAGACCTCCTGTCTCCTCCCGAACTGTTCAAATGCCTGGCCGACGCTACCCGTGCCCGCCTGACGTTGTTGATCCTGCGCGAAGGCGAACTTTGCGTGTGCGAACTGATCCATGCTCTGGGCGACAGTCAGCCGAAAATTTCCCGGCACCTTGCGCAATTGCGCAGCGGCGGGTTGCTGGTGGACCGTCGCCAAGGCCAGTGGATCTACTACCGTCTCAATCCGGCACTGCCCGACTGGGTGCATCAGGTGCTGACCACTACGTTGCAAGCCAACCAGCCATGGTTGCACGACGACGCGCAGCGTCTGGGTGCAATGGGCGACAGACCACAACGGGCCAGCAACTGCTGCTGAGCCATCGGAGCGTTAATTCATGCTTGTCGCAATCGCCATTTTTCTGTTCACCATCGTGCTGGTTATCTGGCAACCCAAAGGCCTCGGCGTCGGCTGGAGCGCCAGCCTCGGTGCGATCCTGGCCTTGGCGTCCGGTGTCATCAGCCTGGCGGATATCCCGGTGGTGTGGCACATCATCTGGAACGCCACCGGTACCTTTGTTGCGTTGATCATCATCAGCCTGCTGCTCGATGAGGCCGGCTTCTTCGCCTGGGCCGCCTTGCATGTGGCGCGTTGGGGCCGAGGCCGCGGCCGACGTCTGTTTGCGTATATGGTGCTGCTCGGCGCGCTGGTTTCGGCGCTGTTCGCCAACGACGGCGCGGCGCTGATCCTTACGCCCATCGTGATGTCGATGCTGTTGGCACTGCGCTTTTCGCCGGCGGCGACCCTGGCGTTCGTGATGGGCGCGGGCTTTATTGCCGACACTGCGAGCCTGCCGTTGGTGGTATCGAACCTGGTGAATATCGTTTCGGCCGACTACTTCAAGATCGGTTTCAACCAATATGCGGCGGTGATGGTGCCGGTCAACCTGGTCAGCGTCGCGGCCACGCTGGCGGTGCTGCTGTGGTTTTTCCGCCGGGATATTCCCCAGAGCTACGACCCGGCCGACCTGGATGAGCCTGTCAACGCGATCCACGACCGCGCCACGTTCCGCGCCGGCTGGTGGGTGCTGGGCATTCTGCTGGTCGGCTGTTTTGCCCTGGAACCTTTGGGCATTCCCATCAGCGCGATTTCCGCTGTGTGCGCCGTGCTCCTGCTGGTAATCGCCGCCAAGGGCCACAAAATCTCCACACGCAAAGTGCTCAAAGAAGCACCGTGGCAGATCGTGATTTTTTCCCTTGGCATGTACCTGGTGGTCTATGGCCTGCGCAATGCCGGTCTCACTACTTACCTGGCCACCTGGCTCGATACCTTCGCCACCTATGGCGTGTGGGGTGCGGCCATGGGCACGGGGGTGCTGACGGCACTGCTGTCATCGGCGATGAATAACCTGCCGACGGTGCTGATCGGCGCGCTGTCCATCGAGTCCAGCCATGCGGTGGGCGTGGTCAAGGATGCGATGGTCTACGCCAACGTGATCGGCAGCGACCTCGGCCCGAAAATCACCCCTATCGGCAGCCTGGCCACGTTGCTGTGGCTGCATATCCTGGCGCGCAAAGGCATCACCATCACCTGGGGTTACTACTTCAAAGTCGGCATTGTGCTGACCTTGCCGGTGCTGCTGATCACCCTCGCCGCCCTCGCCTTGCGCTTGAGTGTCTGAAGGAGCCGTTTCATGAAAGTCCTGTTTATGTGTACCGCCAACAGCTGTCGCAGCATCCTGTCCGAAGCCGTGTTCAACCACCTGGCGCCGGCAGGTTTCCAAGCGGTCAGTTCCGGCAGCTTTCCCAAAGGCCAGGTGCTGCCCCGCAGCCTGAGCACCCTGCAAGCAGCCGGTATCAGCACCGAGGGTTTGTACAGCAAGGGCAACGACGCCTTCGAAGACAGCCCGCCGGACCTGGTGATCACCGTGTGCGACAAGGCCGCTGGCGAAGCCTGCCCGGTGTACTTCGGTCCGGCAATGAAAACCCATTGGGGGTTGGAGGACCCGTCCGACGTCCACGGTGATGACGCACACCTCAATGCCGCCTTCCAGGCCACCCTGGAAACCATCGAAAGCCGTTGCCGGGCGTTTTTTGCATTGCCGTTCGAGCGTTTGTGCCCGGCAGAACTGAAGGTTGAACTGGAGCGCATTGCGCAACTGTGACAGGAGCAAACAATGAGCACGCTGCCCAATCTCGATGCAGGCCTTTCCACCCCTCTTCACACTGGGCCGCCCCCTGCGCCGCGCATCTTGCTGCTCTACGGCTCGACGCGACCACGCTCGTTCAGCCGCTTGCTGGTGGAGGAAGCGGCGCGCTTGCTGGAGCATTTCGGCGCTGAGACCCGGATATTCAACCCCAGCGGTTTGCCGCTGCCGGACGATGCTCCCAGCGACCACCCCAAGGTCCAGGAATTGCTGACGCTGATGCAGTGGTCCGAGGGCCAGGTATGGTGCTCGCCCGAGCGGCACGGTTCGATGAGTGCGGTATTCAAGGCGCAAATCGATTGGGTTCCCCTGGCGCTGGGCGCCGTGCGCCCCACCCAGGGCAAGACTCTGGCGGTGATGCAAGTGTGCGGCGGTTCGCAGTCGTTCAACACCGTCAACCAACTGCGCGTCCTGGGCCGCTGGATGCGCATGTTCACCATCCCCAATCAATCCTCGGTGCCCAAGGCGTTTCTGGAATTCGATGAACACGACCGCATGAAGCCTTCGGCGTTGTATGACCGCGTTGTGGATGTGATGGAGGAACTGGTGAAGTTCACGGTGCTGCTGCGCGATCGCCCGGACCTCGTCGACCGCTACTCGGAACGCAAGGAAAGTGCCGACGAGTTGTCGCAACGGGTCAATCAACGGTCGATCTGAATGACCGGGCCCGGTTATGCTCAGAAGCTTGCGTTTTCTACCGAGTCGATTGAATGAACGACATGCACCACGCCTGGCTGGGCAGCTACGAAATCAGCAGTACGCACTGCACGGGCTTGAACTTCGCCCGTCACAGCCACGACGAGTGCGTGATCGGCGTGAATCTTATCGGCGAGGAAAACGTGTGGCTCGACCGGCGTGAGTTTGTCGCCGGGCCGGGCAGCATCACGCTGTACAACCCCGGACAAATCCAGGGCGGCGGCGCGGCTGATGGCGCGCCTTGGCAATTTGTCAGCCTGTATGCCACGGCGGATCAGTTGGCCCACGACCTGGGGCTGGCGTACGTGGAATTCGATCGCGCCGTGTGCTTTCAGCCAGCCCTTGCTCAGCGCCTGGCGGCTGCGGTGCACGGCGCCTTGAGTACCGATGCGCTGATACGGGAATTGAACGAGGACGCCCTGGTCCTGGCGCTCGCCGAGGTGGTCAGCCTCAGCGGCGTGCGCCTGCCCAGCACCACGGCCACCGGTAACAGCCTGATCAGCCGTGCCCAGGAATTGCTCGCCGAGCAGTTGCATCAATCGCTGCCGCTGGAACAGTTGGGCGATGAGCTGGGGCTGTCCAAATTCCACCTGCTGCGCACCTTCCAGAAAGAAACGGGCCTCAGCCCGCGCCAATGGGCCATGCAACTGCGCACTCGTCGTGCCAAAGGCTTACTGCGCAACGGTGTATCGGCCGGCCAGGTCGCCCATGACCTGGGCTTCGCCGATCAGAGCCACCTCAACCGGCATTTCCGCGCCGCCTATGGCATCACGCCGGGGCGCTACCAAAACGTGCTGCAGCGCTGAACAACGCAATCTGATCCAAGACACCTGAGCGACGCGGCGGCACACTGCCGGCCATCACTGGATGGGAACGCGGGCATGCTGACGATTTTTCTTTACGCACTGGTATTCGGTTTTGTCTTTTGCCTCTCTCCCGGTGCGGTGCTGGCCGAGACCCTGCGCCGTGGCTTGCTGCACGGGTTCACCCCGGCGTTGCTGGTGCAAGTCGGTTCGCTGGTGGGCGATGCGGTATGGGCCGTGATCGGTCTGACCGGCATTGCGCTGTTGATCCAGCATGATGCCGTGCGTGTGCCCCTAACGGTGATCTGCGCGTTGTACCTGGCCTGGCTCGGCGTGCGCAGCCTGCTGGATGCCTGGCGCTTGCCAGCAATGGACAATGCCCCGGCCGGCTCCGGGCAGAGTGCGCTGGCAGTGGGCGCGGCAATCTCGCTGGCCAACCCGAAAAACATCGTGTACTGGGGCGCGCTGGGCAGCGCCTTGTCCGGCATCGTCGGCGCCACGCCGAGCCATGGGCAGACGCTGATGTTCTTTGCCGGGTTTATGCTCGCCTCGGTGTTGTCGTGTTTCTTGACCGCCGCGCTGGTCAACCTGATGCGCAAGCATGCCTCGGCGCGATGGCACCGCATCAGTTATGCCACGTGCGGGCTGGTTTTGATCTATCTGGCCGTACTCGCTGCGCAGGGTATTTGAAGCGGTTGCGTCCAAGCGTCCGATGATGCGGGCACGCTGCTCACGCACTATGATGGCTCAGTCCTCCACCCCCGGGCATGGCACATGAACCGCATCGAACATTTCACACTCTTGGCCACCTACAACCAGTGGATGAACCGCAAGGTCTACGCCGCCGCCGGCAGGCTGAGCGACGCTGACTTACGCATGGACCGTCACGCGTTCTTCGGTTCGATCTTCGGCACCCTCAACCACCTGATCCTGGGCGACACCGTGTGGCTCAAACGCTTTGCCGAGCACCCTGCCGGCTACTCGGCGTTGGCCCCATTGAGCAGCGTCGCCCTGCCCCCGGACCTCAAACAACTGGCCTTCGCCGACCTGCATGAATTGTCCGCACGGCGCGCCTGGCTGGACCAGATGATTATCGATTGGGCTCACAGCCTGACCGAGAGCGACCTCGATCAGCGCCTGCACTACCACAACATGCGCGGCGATGGCGCCAACAAACCATTCGCCAGTCTTATCGTGCATTTTTTCAATCACCAGACCCACCACCGAGGCCAGGTAACCACCCTGCTGACCCAGGCGGGCCAGGATGTGGGCGACACCGACCTGCTGGCGCTGATCGACTGAGATCAGTGCGAGGTCAGCTCGGCATAGGCCTGCATCAAGCGTGGAAAGTTCTCGGGCGCGGGCAATTGCGCGAAGCTTTCGACCGCCGGCGTGAGCGCCCAGGGCAGCTTTTCACAGGTCCAGGTCTCCATGAACGGTGCAAAATCGGCCGCGCTGTCCAACATCGTTGCCCGCACGTTAACGAAGCCGTCGATGCCATGGGGGCGCGTAAATAACCAACTCATACAGTGGGGGCAGCAGTAATGGCGGTCCGCGCCGTGCAGGCCACCGATCACCGGGGAACCTTGGGTGACGGTAAACGCATCCGCGATGAATAGCGCACTCAAAGAGAACGCACTGGCGCTCATCTTTTGGCAGCCGGTGCAATGACAGGCCATGGTCATCACCGGTGCATGGTCCACGCGCAAACGCACGCGATTACAGCGGCAACCGCCTTCTCGTGGCAGGTCTTCGATACGCATCACACTCTCCTGTTTATGATGGGACGCGCCAGCGTAGCGGTATTCGCGCCAATCTGCAGCCTCGGTGCGGCGCCTAACCCGGCTGAGCACCGCACGCGCAAATAATCCCGCGTCTCCATCATTCCTCCATAAAACCTCCCATGAAAGCGCACGCATGTGATGCACAGTAGGCTTCGTCGCCCCCTGGTAATTGGCCATACTGCGACCATCGAACCGCACCACCGAGCCGACCATGACTGAATCGCACCTGACTTCGACACCAGCGGACTTCGCCGCTCAATCCCAGGCTCTGGTATTGATTGCCGAAGACGAGCCGCAAATCGCCGACATCCTCGCCGCGTACCTCAAACGCAGTGGCTTTCAGACCGTCCATGCCCTGGATGGGCGGCGCGCGCTGGAACTGCATCAAACCCTCAAGCCCGACCTGGTGCTGCTGGACGTGTTGATGCCACAACTGGATGGCTGGATGGTACTGGCCGAGATCCGCCACCGCGGCAACACCCCAGTGATCATGCTGACCGCCCAGGACCAGGACATGGACAAGTTGATGGGGCTGCGCATCGGCGCCGACGACTACATCGTCAAACCGTTCAACCCCGCCGAGGTGGTGGCCAGGACCCAGGCGGTCCTGCGCCGCTCCCGCGACCAGGGCTATGGCAGCGGCCAGCGCGTGTTGCGGGTGGAGGGTTTTGAAATCGACGTCGACAGCCATGAAGTCAGCGTGCGAATCGGCACACAACAGCACGCATTAAGCCTGACCGCGACGGAATTTCGCTTGTTGGCGCAGCTGGCCAAAGCCCCCAGGCGCGTATTCAGTCGCGCCGAGTTGCTCGCGCTGTGCTCGCCAGAGAGCGACAGCCTGGAGCGTACGGTGGACAGCCATATCAGCAAATTGCGCCGCAAGATCGAAGACCTGGGCCTGCAAGGTGTGCCGGCGAGCATCCGCGGGGTGGGTTACCGGTTTGGGAGCCACCCATGAGGACCGCCAATAGCTTGAGCCGGCAGATTATTCTGTCGATGTCTGCCGTGGTGCTCTGCGTGATCGCCCTCGCGGTCGTCGGCTCCTATGTGTTTTACGCGCTGCTCTGGATGTTCTGGCCACCCACGGATATCGATGTGGACGAGTGGCTGCCAACCGGTGTCGAGTGGCTCTGGATGGGTTTGGTCACCGCCATCAGCTTGGCCGTGGGTGCGGTGGTGGCAATCAAATTGTCCCGGCGCATTCTGATGCCGTTGAACTCGGTGGCGGCCAGCCTTCGCCGCCTTGCCGACGGCGACCTGGATGCCCGGGCGACGGCGTCCGATCGCGCATTGGCCGAGGCCAGCGTGCTAGTGGATGACTTCAACAGCATGGCCGCACGTTTGAAGCGCATGGCCCAAGAGCAGTCATTCTGGAACGCCGCGATTGCCCATGAACTGCGCACCCCGCTGACTATCCTGCGCGGTCGCCTGCAAGGGTTGGCCGAAGGGGTCTTTCCTCCGGATCAAGCACAGTTCTACAGCCTGCTGGGCCAGGTCGAGGGCCTGACCCGACTGATCGAAGACCTGCGGGTCGTGGGCCTGGCAGACAATGGTTACCTGGATGTGCATATCCAACGGGCCGACTTGGCCGACGAGATTGAGGCTGACGCGCGTCTGTTCGAACCGGGCCTGCAAGCCTGCGGATTCACCCTGCATATGGACCTGCTCAGGCAACCGGTGCATTGCGACCCCGCACGCATTCGTCAGGCCCTGCTAGCCATGCTCGACAACCTCAAGCGGCACGCCACTCCAGGCACCGTCACGGTGAGCCTGGGCAGCCTGGACGGCGTCAATACCTTGAGCGTCGCGGATGCAGGGCCGGGCATCGACGAAGCGTTCGCCGCGCATATCTTTGAGCCATTCCAGCGTGGGGAAAGCTCTCGCTCCCGCGCCCAGGGCGGCAGCGGCCTGGGGCTGGCGGTGGTGCGCGCCATTGCCATGGCCCACGAGGGCCGCGTGACCTGCCGCAATCTGGAGAGTGGCGGCAGCCTGTTCGAATTGACGTGGCCAGAACGACCGGTCGCTATCTGAAACCCAACCGCCCCAGGTGCAGGCATGTGTTTTTTTGTCCTCGGATTCAAGGGCGTTGAACGCTATCGCCATTTCGCCTTGCTGGACACACAAGGACGCTGTATCGCTTTTAAAAGCTGCGAAGGAACGCCCCAGAACGGCAAATGGGTGCAAGTCAAACATATCAATCTGGCCTGGCTGAACCGTGTGTTACCTGCGCGGGCGCTGAGCGGGCCAACTACACCACCGTTGTAATTCACCCACGGATTGCATCCATGTCTAACTCTATTCGCGACCGGACCATGCTTGACCTGACGCAACTGGAAGACTCCATAAAGCGCTGCAGCGCTAAGCTCAGGAAACTACAGCGCTTCTGGATTCCCCTGCAAAAACACGCGCCGCGTCTGGTGCTGTCGCTGTGGATCATCGGGGTTGTGGCCTCGTTGTTTACCCAGTGCTACTACCACTGGCTGCTGCTGGCGCCGGCCATTTGCATCTTGATCATCCTGGAGATGGTGATCGAAGAAGTGCAAACCGACCTGTTATTGATGACCGCAGAGACGCGCTACCTGCTCGACATCACGCGCGGCCTGTATGCCGGTACATCCATGCCTCAACACCGTACGTTACGCACACCAGGTGCCCCATGCCGTCCGTCACACCGCCATTACTGAACGAACCCAGCCGCCAGATCGGCCAACAATCGGCCAGCCAGACGCTCAAAGCCATCGCCAAAGCCTACCCCGGCAAGTTGTTCTGCACCCTGTCCCTGGTGGCGCTGGAAAATGCCTTACTGCTGGCTTACCCCTTGTTCGCGGGGTTTGCCGTGGACGCCATTATTCGTGGCGATGGCAATAGCGCACTGCTTTATGCCGCCGTGGTCCTGGGTTTCTGGGTAGTCGGCGCGGCGAGACGCGCATTGGATACGCGAACATTTACCCGCATCTATGCTGACCTTGCGGTGCCGGTGATCCTCAATCAGCGCCTGCAACGCCACAGCACCTCCAAGTCAGCCGCGAGAGTGGTACTGGCACGGGAATTTGTGGACTTCTTTGAGAAGCACGTGCCCACGATTGCCACCGCATTGGTCTCCATCGTTGGCGCCGCCGCCATGCTGCTGGCGATCGAACCCTGGGTTGGGCTGGCATGCCTTGGGGCACTGGGGCTGTGTCTGATGGTGGTGCCAGGCTTTGCGCGGCGCAATCAACGACTGCATGAGCGCCTGAACAACCGCCTGGAAAAGGAAATCAGCCTAGTGGAGCAAGTCGGCGCTCATACGCTACGCCGTCATTACCGGGTGCTGTCGCGATTGCGCATTCGCTTGTCGGACCGTGAGGCCATCGCCTTTCTCACCATCGGGCTGTTGGCGGCCTTGCTGTTCGTGGTCGCGATTACCCAGCTGGCGCTCTCGCCTGCGGTGAAGGCCGGGCATGTGTATGCGGTGATGACTTATCTGTGGACCTTCGTGAGTTGTCTGGACGAAGCGCCCAGCGTAGTAGACCAACTGGCGCGCCTCAAGGATATCGGCGAGCGCGTGGACCCCGGTTTGGGTGAAACGGCGCCTTGACTGCTCTCACGTCGACGCCATGGCGATTGGGTTTTTCAGACTACCCTCTTCCCTACCAGTCGTCCGCTGCTGCCCGTGGGTATTCAATTTTGCGGCGTCTGGCCGATAGCTTGTAAGAACTGCTCGCTTTCCTCCTTATGAGTACGCCCCATGCGCCTGAGAAACCTGAACCTTGCCCCCCGTGCCGCGTTGTTTTTTTCCGCGATCATCGCCTTAGTGCTGGTGCTCGGCGTAATTGCCATTTTGCAAATGGGCAAGTTGCGTGACTCGGAAAAGGATGTGGAACTCAATTGGATGGCGAGCATCCGCCAAACCGCTCTGATGAACGCCACGGTATTGCGCCTGCGCCTGGAAACCCAGCGGGCCGTCGCCGACCCTGAAACGATTCAGAAGACGCTGGCGGATTTTCCGGGCTATCGCAAAGCATTCAGCGATGCGGTATCCAACTATGAACCACTTATTGCAAGCGATCAGGAACGAGCCCTGTTCACCGCCGTGAAAACCTCGGCTGACGGTTATTCCAAGCAGCTGGACGCGCTGGAGCCGCTGCTCAAGCAGGGCGACACCGCTGGCGTCGTCAAATTGGTCGCCAGCGGCATCCGCCCGCTGACCAATGCCATGGAAGGCCAGATCAAGGCCCTGACCGACTTCAACAACGAAGGTGCAGCGAAAGCCGGCCAAACCGCCACGGACACCTTCAACGCCGGCACCTGGCTGGTAATTGGCTTGATCGTACTGGTGATCGCGATGACCGCCGGCCTGGCGTTCCTGTTGACCCGCAGCATCACCTCGCCCATTGGCGATGCCCTGTCGGTGGCCGAACGTATTGCTAACAGCGACCTGTCCAAAGAAGTCAGTGTGCATGGCACGGATGAAGCCGGTCGACTGTTGAAAGCGCTGGCGCAGATGCAGACCAACCTGCGCAACACCATCCTGCAGATTTCCGACTCGTCCGCACAGCTGGCCGCGGCCTCCGAAGAAATGACCGCCGTCACCGAACAGTCCAGCCGTGGCCTGGTATCGCAAAACGATGAAGTGAATCAGGCGGCCACCGCCGTTACCGAAATGAGCGCGGCCGTGGATGAAGTGGCGCGCAATGCCGAGTCCGCCGCCCAGGAATCCAAACGCAGCCAGGGCTTCACCGAAGTGGGCCTGGAGCGCGTCACGCAGACGCTGCGCTCCATCGAAAAACTGTCGGGTAATGTGGAAAACACCAGCGAGCAGATCCAGGGCCTGTCCAACCGCGCCCAGGGCATCAGTAAAGTGGTGGAAGTAATCCGCGCCATTGCCGAACAGACCAACCTGCTGGCCCTCAACGCCGCCATCGAAGCCGCGCGTGCCGGTGAGCAGGGCCGTGGCTTCGCGGTGGTTGCCGATGAAGTCCGCGCGCTGGCGCACCGCACCCAGGTGTCGACCCAGGAGATCGAGCAGATGATCGCCGCGATCCAGAACGAATCCGACGACGCGGTCAAGGCCATGGGCACCAGCAAGGAGCTGGCCACCGAATCCCTCGGCGTGGCCCAGGAAGCCAGCAGTTCGCTGGATCAGATTGCAGCGGCGATTATCCAGATCAACGAACGCAATATGCTGATCGCCACCGCTTCGGAAGAACAATCCCACGTCGCGCGCGAAGTGGACCGCAACTTGGTGAGCATCCGCGAACTGGCCACCCAAAGCGCCGCCGGTGCCAGCCAGACGGCCAGCGCCTGTGGCGAGATGTCGAAGCTGGCGGCGAACCTGAACCAGTTGGTCAATCGCTTCGTGGTCTGATGCCCTCCGGAAGACCCCATCGCCCCGGTGCCTGCGGGCCCATTGGGCGTATTTTGTGGTGAGCGGGAATGTGGGAGGGGGCTTGCCCCCGATAGCGCTGGGTCAATCAGCCCCTCTGCCACTGACACACCGCCATCGGGCGTAAGCCCCCTCCAACTTTTGATAGCCATTGCCTGGGCTGGATCAACTGAGCCTTAGCTGACTGGCATTAGGGCTTGCCCCGCGCTGAGACGCGAAGCGGCCCTCTCCCCTACATCGGCGTGCTGCTGACCACCCGCAGCGCCAGGCCCTCGTAAGCATCCAGGGTGATGGTAAAGGCGCCGTCTTCGGTCAGGTCACCCTCGACCCGCTCATTGATAATGTCCACCACCGGGCCCGGCGCAATGTTGGGCAAGTGCAAGGTTTCAGTGATGGGCGTGGCGCCGAAGTTCAGCGCGGTGATTTGCGTGCCCTTACCGGCCGGCAGTTCGTGGACCATGATCAGCAACCCTGGATGCTCCACATCCGGGACCAGAGTCTGGCGGCTGGCGGCAATGTCATAAGCGCGGCGCACGGCGAGAATCTTCTGCAGTTGCGAGGCGAACGACTGCGGGTCTTGCAATTGCTGGTTCAGGCTGCCGTATAGACTCTTTGAGCGCGGCATCAGACCGGCGGACAGTTCCGCTTCCGGGTTCAAGTCCACCAGGTCGTAAGCGCCGCGATGAATCCAGCGCGTGTCGCCGTCCTGCATCAGGTGCGCAACCTCATCCGCCGCCAGCGGCAGCGCCCCCACCAAATCCCAACCGGACAATGCAAACACCCCAGGCTGCATGGCGTTGTACATGACCAGCAACAGGTGGATCTGCTGGATCTGCTGAATATCGGCCGCCGTGATGGCGTCCAGGTCACGAATACCCAGCGCCGCCGTGATGATACTGACGGTGGTGCAGGACACGCCGTTGGTCACGAACTTGAGGTTGTACGGCGCATGTTCGCCGGTCAGGCGCTCGTACATCTGCTCGCGGATGTGCTCGCGCAGGATGTTGCCGGGGAAGGTCTGGCCCTGATAGAGGAAGCTGTCATGGGCATGCAGGGTCCAGAAGTGCACCAGCTCCAGGGTCAGTTCATCGTGGTTTTGCAGGGCGTGGATCAGCGAGCCGGGGTCGATGCCCTGGCGGTGCATCTCGCGCAGCATCAAGCGCAGGAATTCGGCATCCCCCATCAACAGGGCGTGCTGGTACGCCGGCCGGGTGATGAAGTCATAGGACAGGTCGGCGCCGCCGTGGGACATGGAGGCGATGTCATCCACGGTGAGGTTCAATTCCTGGAAGCTGAAACCGCCGGCCTTGCGAATCGCGCCACCGATCAGTTGGTTACCGGTGATCGACAGCGGGTGGCTTTCGGACCATGCGCCGCCCTCAAGCTTGCGCTCCACACCGAGAAAACCGTTGGCGTCCAGGCGCAGAATCTTCGCGCCCATCACGTCGATGGCATGCAGCGCATCACCGATGATCATTTGCTGCGCGGCAAACGAAGGGTCGAGCCAGTTGAGCGATGGCTGGCCTTCCTTGAAGTAATGCAGGTACACCCAGCGGCGCGGCTTGCCGTCGACGCCGACCACCACCGGGGTGGCGCTCCAATCGGTTTCCTTGACGCCAGGCTCGAAGAAGATCACTCGCTGTAACTGGCCGACGATGTAGTGCTTGTCGCGCAGCGCGTCCACCTGCAATGGGCTGAGGTTCTGCGCGTCGCGCCCCTCGGCCACGTCGGGCAGCAATGGCCAGTCGTCCTCGCGGATTTCCACCATGTGGTAGAGGCCGGGGTAATCCTCATAAGCCATCTCGGCCAGGCGGAAGTCCGCGCCTTTGCCGGTGTGGGACGGGATCACGTCATCGATAATCACCGCGTTGTGGGCAGCGGCCATGCGTGTCAGCGCTTGCAATTGCGCCTCGGTGCCCAGCTGTGGGTCGATCTCGAAACTGATGCGGTCGAAATTGCCGTCGATGGTCGGGGTGTGTCGCGTGCCGTTAAGGCCACCGGACTTTTTCAGCGGGCCGTTATGAATGCCCTGGATGCCGATTTTCGACAAGGCGTGCCACAGGCTTTCATCCCCCAACGCCTCCAGGACCGTGCCGCCGTCGCGGGTCACGATGGACGCCGGGTACGCGGTAAACCACACCGAAGACAGCGCCGACGCATCCCGCGGCCGCGTCTGTGCGTACGGCTGTTGCCACATCCGACCCTGCCCCGAATAGAGCTTGGCGCGCTGACGCGCCGCGTGCAGCATCGATTGTTCCACCAGCCAGTTCACATGGGTGTTGTCCGCCGCCGTCATAAGCTTGATACCTGTCGTCGTAAAAAGTGACTCGTAAGCATATGAGGGGCGCGGGCGCCATTCGTTGCATCGCAATCACGCCAACGCGGGCCCTCCCCCCGTCGCCTGCCGGTACTGGCGCGGCGTAAACCCCGTGGACGCCTTGAACTGCCGGGTAAACGCGCTGTGGTCGGTATAGCCGCACTGCAAGGCGACCTCGGTGATCGGCAGTTCGCTGTGCAGCAAGCGGTGGGCGTGTTCCAGGCGTACTTTCTGGATCATCTGGCGCGGCGTCAGGTTGAAGACGCGCTTGCAGTAACGCTCCAACTGCGCCACGGAAATGCCGGCGATGTGCGTCAGCTCACCGAGGGTGACGCGGCGGTTGAAGTGGCGGCGAATATGCTCATCGACGGCGGCCAGGCGCTGATAGGCCGGGTGGGTTTCGCTGGCCGATTGCAGGTCCACCGAGATGCCGGCCAGGCCGATAATCGCGCCCCCACGGTTGTACAGCGGCCATTTGTGGGTCAAGCACCATCCCGGTTCGCGGCTGCCGTACAGGTGCAGTTCGAGTTGATCTGCCAGCACCAAGCCCTCCTCCAGCACCCGTCGATCCTGCTCGGTATAGCCCGGCCCCAGTTGGGCGGGGAACACCTCGGCGCTGGTCTTGCCCAGCAGCGGTTGCAGCTGTTTGAGGCCACAGCGCTGCACCAACGTGCGGTTGGCCAGGGCGTAGCGAGCTTGCATATCCTTGATGAAAATCGCGGCGTTGGGGATCACATCCAGCATCGGCAGCAACTGCGCGACGGCGCTTACCAGCTGTTCGAGGCTGTCGGGGCGAGCGGCTGCCTCCCCCTGGCAAAGGCCCGCAAATACGCTGTGCAGCATGATCGCCTCCCCGGTTGAGCCTTTTCGCGTAGCAGATTGCATGATGCCCGCCGCACTGTCGAGCCAGGTAAAACTGTGCCGATTTCGTCATCGATGGCCGCGTAAACCATCAATCGCCTGCGCGCCGGTGAGTTCACTGTAGGGCCGTGGATGGCGCTCCAGTAACCCACCGATTGCGCTGATCTTCTCGGCGCTACTGTCCACCGCCCTCTACATGCTGCTGTGAATCGCTTTCTTTCGGCGGCAACCGCCCTCGGCCACTCATTGATTGGAGCGTCTGATGAAACGATTGCATGTGATCGACTCCCACACCGGCGGCGAACCCACGCGCCTGATCCTCAGCGGCTTCCCGGCCCTGAGCGGCGGCAGCATTGCCGCGCAACTGGATAGCTTGCGCAACGAACACGATCAGTGGCGCCGCGCCTGCCTGTTGGAGCCCCGTGGCAACGACGTACTGGTCGGCGCGCTGTACTGCGAACCGGTCACAGCGGGCGCCACCTGCGGGGTGATCTTCTTTAATAACGCCGGCTACCTGGGCATGTGTGGTCACGGCACCATCGGTTTGGTCGCCTCGCTGCATCATTTGGGGCATATCGCACCGGGAGTGCACATGATTGACACGCCGGTGGGCCCGGTGGCCGCGACGCTGCACGAGGACGGCGCGGTCACCCTGCGCAACGTACCGGCCTACCGTTTTCGCCACCAGGTGGCGGTGGACGTGCCCGGCCACGGCGTGGTCAAGGGCGATATCGCTTGGGGCGGTAACTGGTTTTTCCTGGTCTCCGAGCATGGCAAGACGTTGGAGATGAACAACGTCGACGCCCTCACCGAGTACACCTGGGCGATGCTCAAGGCCCTGGAAAACCAGGGTATCCATGGCGCCGATGGCGCGCTGATCGACCATATCGAACTGTTCGCCAGCGACCCCGACGCCGATAGCCGCAACTTCGTGATGTGCCGCGGCAAAGCCTACGACCGCTCGCCCTGCGGCACCGGCACCAGCGCCAAACTCGCGTGCCTGGCCGCCGATGGAACACTCGCGCCCGGCCAGACATGGACCCAGGCCAGCATCACCGGCAGCCAGTTCACGGGCCATTACGAATGGGACGGCGAGCGGGTCATCCCCTTCATTACCGGCCGCGCCTATATGACCGCCGACAGCGTGCTGCTGATCGACGAGCAAGACCCTTTCGCCTGGGGCATTTAAGCCCACCCCCATTTGACTTGAAGGAGTACGACTATGAGCGACAGCGTTTTCGCCGGCTGCATCCCGGCCCTGATGACCCCTTGCACCGCCCAGCGCCAACCGGACTTCGATGCGCTGGTCGCCAAGGGCCGCGAACTGATCGAAGCCGGCATGAGCGCAGTGGTGTACTGCGGTTCCATGGGCGACTGGCCGTTGCTCACCGAAGCCCAGCGCCAGGAAGGCGTGGCGAGGTTGGTAGCGGCTGGGGTGCCGACCATTGTCGGAACGGGAGCGGTCAATAGCCGTGAAGCGGTGTCCCACGCCACCCATGCTGCCAAGGTCGGCGCCCATGGCCTGATGGTGATTCCTCGGGTGCTGTCCCGTGGTGCGTCCGTCACCGCACAAAAGGCGCACTTCGCTGCCATCCTCAATGCCGCGCCGGAGCTGCCGGCGGTGATCTACAACAGCCCCTACTACGGCTTCGCCACCCGCGCCGAGCTGTTCTTCGAACTGCGCCGCGAGCACCCGAATCTCATCGGCTTCAAGGAATTCGGCGGTGGCGCCGACCTGCGCTACGCCGCCGAACACATCACCTCCCAGGACGATAGCGTGACTCTGATGGTGGGTGTGGACACCCAGGTGGTGCACGGTTTCGTCAACTGCAACGCCACCGGCGCCATCACCGGCGTCGGTAATGCTCTGCCGCGGGAAGTGCTGCACTTGGTGACGCTGAGCCAACAGGCAGCCAAGGGCGATGCCAAGGCACGACGCCTGGCCCGCGAACTGGAAAGCGCGCTGGCGGTGTTGTCGTCGTTCGATGAGGGCTGCGACCTGGTGCTGTACTACAAATATTTGATGGTGCTCAACGGCGACACAGGCTACGACCTGCACTTCAATGCGACCGACGTGCTCAGTGACGCCCAGCGGCGTTATGCCGAGCAGCAGTTCGCGTTGTTCCGCCAGTGGTATGCCAACTGGTCGGCGGAACAGCATTGTGCCTGAGTGCGCATGCGCCGCCGTGATCGCCGCGATGGTCAACCGGCGCAACGTGAAAGCCTTGGCCGACGCACAGAGAGAGGCATAGCCGATGAGCCGTAGGGATATCGTGGTGGTCGGCGCCGGCATTATCGGCGTGGCTTGCGCGTTGCAGCTGGCGCGCCAGGGCCGCCAGGTGGTGGTCATCGATTCGCAAGCCCCGGGCATGGGCGCCTCCTATGGCAACGCCGGGCACCTGGCCACCGAGCAGGTATTCCCGATCGCCGACTATTCGATTCTCAAGCGTCTGCCCGCCATGCTGATGGACCCCATGGGCCCGCTACGCCTGGACTGGCGCTACCTGCCCCGCGCCCTGCCCTGGTTTACGCGTCTGCTGCTCAACCTGCGCGCGGCGCCTTACCAGCGCACGGTGGCCGGCCTTCGTGCGCTTAACGAACAAAGCCTGGGCGCCTGGCAACGCTTGCTGGCCAGCCTGAATCGGCCGCAGCTGATGCGCAAGGACGGCTCGCTGCTGGTGTTCGAACGGGCCGAGTCGCGGGCGGATATCCAGGGGGTGCAGCACCGCATGCAGCAGCAAAACGTGCCGGTGGAATACTGGTCTGCCGAGGCGATTCGCGCGGCGGCGCCGCACTTGAGCGAACGCCTACAAGGCGGGCTGTTCTTCCCGGCCACCGGGCACTTTGTCGACCCGTTCCACGTGGTGGGCGAACTGGTCAGCGCCGCTGAAGCTGCGGGCGTGCAGTTTCTTCGGCATCGTGTGGTCAGCGGGCAACCCGATGCGGAGGGCGTCTGCTTGTTCACCGACCACGCGCCGCTACTGGCGCGTCAGGTGCTGATCGCCTGCGGCGCGCATTCGGCGGCGCTGACAGCGACCCTGACCGGTAAAGCCATCCCGCTGGACACCGAACGCGGCTACCACCTGATGCTGCCCCATGAGCACCAGCGCCTGCCGTTCGCCGTGACCTCCCTGGAGCGCAAATTCATCATGACCCCCATGACCGGCGGCCTGCGCCTGGCTGGTACGGTGGAGTTCGCCGGGCTCGGACGCCCCGCCAATATGCGGCGCGCGTGGCAGCTGCAGCGGTTAAGCCATGGGCTGTTCCGCGAAGAACTGGACGCCAGGGACGCCACGCCGTGGATGGGCTTTCGACCGTCGCTACCCGACTCGCTACCGATCATCGATCGGGTGGCTGAAGGCAAGGTACTCCTAGCCTTCGGGCACCAGCACCTGGGCTTGACCCAGGCAGCGATCACGGCAGAGATGGTCGCCGGGTTGGCGGCAGACGGGCCAATGCCAGCAGGGTTGCCGGCACTGGCGCCTTATCGGCTGGAGCGTTTTTAGCGGCGCGTGTCAGGCCGCATGACCTGCGGCATTGCACAATCCGTCGGCCATCCCCTGGATCTCATCCGCCATCCATAACCGTCCCAGCCATTCGGAGGGAATCGCCGCTGGCCCGTAATAGGCACCGGCCAATTGACCAACTATGGCGGCGGTGGTGTCGGCGTCATCGCCCAGGTTGGCCGCCGCCAGTACCGCATCGGCAAAGCTATCGGTGTGATCAAAGCACCACAGCGCTGCTTCCAGAGAGGCCACCGAATAGCCCGAGCCGACAATCTCGGCGCAGGGTTTGTCACGGTACCCGCCTGCCGCAATGGCCTTCACCTTGGGTGCCGTCAACGGTACATCGGCCAACTCCAGCACTTGCGCTTTCGACGCGCCGCCGAGGGCATTACAGATGGCCTGTGCCAACACCAGGCAGCAGTCAATGGCTTCCTGGGCGGCGTGAGTGGTGCGGGAACTGTCGACGCTGAAGGTGCGGACGTTTTGCAGGTCCGGGTAATAAAACAACACCACGGGCGCCAGGCGCATCATCGAGCCGTTGCCGGCCGAATAGGGATCGGTTGAGCCGGCGAACGGGTTGTCGGTGTTCTGGAACAGCGTCAGCGCCTCGCGCACGGTCATGCCGATATCGAAACAGTCGCCGGTTGAACTCAAATAGCCCCACTGCCACCAGTTGAGGTAGCGCCCCATCTGGTCACGGGCATCGAACCCGCCTTTTTGCAGCAGGCTCTCGGCCAGGCACAGAGCCATGGATGTATCGTCCGTCCACTGCCCCGGCTTGAGATTGAACGGCCCGCCGCCGACCATATCGGTGATCGGCGCAAAACTGCCCCGACGTTTGAATTCCAGGGTGGTCCCCACAGCATCGCCGCAGGCCAGGCCCAGCAAGCTGCCACGGTAGCGGTCCTTCAAGGTGATCGACATCGGCACTCCTCGGAAAAATTCCAGACGGTGCCCATGCTACTTGACCAGGCGCTTCTCTTTCGAGGGGCGGTAGCCGAAGTAGGCGCTGTAGCACTTGCTGAAATGGCTCGGCGATACGAACCCGCAGGCCACCAGCACCTCCACTTGGGACAGCTCGGTGTGCTGTAGCAGTCGGCGCGCTTCAGTCACACGCAGCTCCATGTAATAGCGCTGCGGCGTGGTGCCCAGTTGCTCTTTGAACAGGCGCTCCAACTGCCGCCGCGACCGGCCGGCGTAGACCGCCAACTGGTCGAGTTCCAGCGGTTCTTCGAGGTTGGCATCCATCAGCTTGACCACTTCCCGTAGCGGGGCGCTGACGCTGATGTTCTCAGTCGGCTTGATACGCCGGTAGCGTGACTCCTCAAATGCGAGGATGTCTTCGATGCCTTCCACCAACGCCTTGCCATGCAGGCTCTTGATCCAGTCCAACGCCATATGGAACGCGCCCGAGGGGCTCGATGCAGTCAGGCGGTCGCGGTCGATCACAAAGGGTTCGCTGGTGACCTTGGCGGCCTTGGATACCTCGGCCAGGGCCGGGCGATGTTCCGGGTGAATGGCGCACTGATAGCCCTGCAACAGCCCGGCCCGCCCAAGAAACCAAGACCCGTTCCACAACCCGGCCAAGCCCACGCCCATCTCGGCGGCGCTGCGCAACAGGTGGATGAAGTCTTCGCTGGCCTTGAGCTCAGTGCGAAAGCCACCGCAGATCACCAGCAGGTCCAGTTCGTGCAGCACTGACGCGTCCAAGCATGCGTCAGGGCGAATCACCAGGCCCAGGTCACTGATAACCTCGCCATCGTCACAGCCAAAGGTGCGCGTGGCGAACAGCTCGGGGCGCAGCAGGTTGGCGGTGACCAGGGTGTCGAGGGTCTGGGTGAAAGCCGGCAGGGAGAAATGTTCGAGCAACAGAAACCCGACGCGAGTGACCGACGCCAGTTGTTGAGAGGTTTCGTTAAGGTAGCGCAGGTTCTTGCCCTTCATGCCACCGCTGAATTGACGTCTTTCCATCGAGGGTTGGCCCACTCTTATTGTGTTGATGCCGTGGGCGCCATCTTAGGGGCAAAAGCGTCGTCTGTCTCAAGCACTGATCTGGAAAAACCCGACGCCCTCCAAAGCCCGGTGCAGCCGCGCGACTGATGCATCTGATACGGTTTTTTCTTTGTTATCTGCGTCTGTACCGAAAACCTGCCCGGGCGGACAATGGCCAGCGTTCCCACTCCCCTTCCCTTCGGAGGTCCTATGACCAAGATGGCACTCTTCCTGTTCGGTTTTCTGGTATTGACCATCGGCATCGGCCTGTTGGCGACCATCTCGCCGGTCTGAACGCCTACCCTGCCAAGAACATCGGGTACAGCGACAACACCAACAAACTGGCCATCACCCCGTTGAACAGACGCACCCAACGCGGTTCACGCAGCAAGTTGCGCAGCCCCGTGCCGCAGCCCAACCAGACACACACGCTGGGCAGATTGACCACGGCGAACACCAATGCAATCACCAGCACGTTGGTCACATAGCCTTCAGCGGGGGTATAGGTGGTGATCGCGCCCAACGCCATGATCCAGGCCTTGGGGTTCACCCACTGGAACGCGGCGGCAGCGAGGAACGTCATGGGTTTGCCGCGCTCGTCCGTGCTATCGGACATACCGCCTGCCGTGGCGATCTTCCAAGCCAAATACAGCAGGTACGTCGCTCCCACGTAGCGCAGCAGGGTGTAGGCCCAGGGAAGCAGTTTGAACACCTCGCCCAACCCCAAGCCGACTGAAATCACCAGCAGCATAAAGCCGATGCTGATGCCCAGCGCATGGGGTATGGAGCGGCGAAAACCAAAATTCACCCCCGAAGCCAGCAACATCGTGTTATTCGGGCCGGGGGTTATCGAAGAGACAAAGGCAAACAGCACAAAGGCTGACAACAAACTGGTAGACATGACCATCGCGAGGTATCCGAACAAAGATGGGGCAAGCCTGGAACACTAGTGATTTATCCCGGCGAATGCCCCGTACAGCCAGGCGCGGATCGAGGCATACACTTTTGGCGCACATTGCCATGCAGTTTCACAAACCTTTCACAGATGATCGCCTAAGGTGAATTCAGCAGCTCCTAATGAACATCCCTTTTAGCCCGCACTCCCCATCGCGGGCTTTTCTTTGCCTGAGTTTTACCGACGGTTTATTGCGCAATTACGGAGAAGCAGATGGCGGAATTAATAAATGATCTGGATGGCCCTCGAACCGCCCAGCAGGAACTGTTCTATGACCTGGAAGATGCAGCGGCGGTGATCGGCTGGTCGGTGGTGGAGCTAGCGACCCTGGCGGCAGATGGCGCGTTGCCCAAACAGGCAGCGGTGCTGAAGAAGGTTTGTGAGTTGCTCGCGGCCCAGCAGGGCAAGCTCAAGGGGTATGCGCAGGAGGTGAAACAGCAGCGTATCAGTCGGTCTTGACTCGAACGGGCGGCACAACTGGGAACTGGGCGGTTGAGGAAATAAAATACTCTCAGACGGGTCTCCCCAGAGTGCTATTTACGAAGCATATGCCGCTCTAACTCAGCGTCTGCATCTTCTGTCATCTTTTTAATAATTTTTCCAATTTCGCCCCCAGCATCAAGACAATTACTATCACGCAAATAGTCCTCAGCCTGTTGCATGTTCATTTGGTGTTTCAAGTACACATTGGGCCCCACGTTTGGATCAGCCCAACTTATAAAATCTTGAGCACATCTATCACATATCACACACAACTCAATCAATTGATTATATTTATCTGTAAAAGCACTTCCCCAGATAGCTTTTGCTTCTTGCAATAACGCCCCAAACTCAAGCCTAGACTGCTCTCTGCTTTTTATTCTTGCGCCCATTGAAACACGAATACT
This sequence comes from Pseudomonas sp. MD330_10, assembly GCF_042610415.1. Taxonomy (NCBI): domain Bacteria; kingdom Pseudomonadati; phylum Pseudomonadota; class Gammaproteobacteria; order Pseudomonadales; family Pseudomonadaceae; genus Pseudomonas; species Pseudomonas sp. MD330_10. The sequence continues at coordinate 41,424 of NZ_JBHGZU010000003.1, read as the reverse complement.
CTCCATCAACGGAGGATTTAGACTTTGCGCGCCAAAAGGAAATTGATTTATAGAAAATTTCGCATCTACCCAAGCTGGAACTGCAGATTCTTTTACTGCAAGTGCACCCACAGCCAATCTTCTAGCCAGCTCCAAGTCAGCTTGGCCGCTAGCCTGTCGCCTCCATGCGTTGATTCCCCGCCAAGCTATAAAAACTGCAAACACCGTTGCCGCAGAAGAGAAAATCTCAAACAGATCGTGAATGCTTTGCACTTCAAAAAATTTATGTCCGAAGTCAATATTGCCCACAGCAAATCCACCGATTAAAACCACTAAACAAATAGCCCACAAATGTTTTTCTTTCATTGGAAAGTTTTGCCAGAGCTCAGTTACTGAAACGGTAACGATACCTCGTTCCTCTACCAATTTGATAGCCGTTATCAGCAACGACGAAGTCATAATTGAAGAATAAGGGGGAATTCGGTCTGTTGCGTTCGTGCGAGACGCGAAGGATATGTACTGACCCCTAGACCTCCTATCGTTCGCCGAAAGTGATGGAGAAAGGTGGCTTACTTGACTGCCCAGCGCCCCGGCGACGTGCTGATTGAGCTGGCCATAGCGGTTGCGGAACGCATGTCAAATCTTGCGGAACGGTTCTTAAATCGCAGGCAATAAAAAACCCCGTAGACGTTAATCTACGGGGTTTTCAAGAGTGGAGGCCGAGGTCGGAATCGAACCGGCGTAGGCGGATTTGCAATCCGCTGCATAACCATTTTGCTACTCGGCCTAAGACGATCAATGCCCTGATTGCTGGCACTCACCGTATGCAAACTTGAGTGGCCTGTGTAAAGCCTGCCTCTACTCTAACTCATTGAATACATTGAAGTTTTTAAAGCTTCGATGCGTTCGATGGGCGCCATTATGTACTCATTTGCCGGGGCCTGCAACCCCTTGATTTCAAAAATATTTCGCATTGGCATCAAGGGCTTGCAGGTTGGGTTCACTCCTTGATGACTTGCTGGCGGTACTGTGGGTCGGCCTGGATTTGGGCGTCGGTGAACGGGAGCGAGCTGAGTGTTTTCTTGGAAAACGCTTGGGTTTGGTCCTTGGAATATGGGGAGGCAGGGTTGCTGGATTGGGAGAATGCCAACACACCTTCAGCATGGGGGCCTTGGTTGTCGAAGGTGACGATCTGCAGGTAACTGCTGCCGCTGATCACTTCACGTTTAGCGTCGCTGCGGGGCACGCTTTGCATGGCGTTGTAGATGCCCAGTTCTTGAGGGCCGCCGTGGATCGGGATTTGGCCGGAGACTTGAACATCCCCCCAAGTACTTGTGGACGTCAGCCCGCGCTTGGCGACGTCGGCGGCGGAAGCCAGCATCGCTTCGCGCACAGCCTTAGCAACCGCTGGACGCTCGATAGCTACGCCCCGTGGGGTGGTCAGGGGTTGGCTAGGGTCGAAGGCGACGCGCCAGGCATCGGGTATTTGTTGCAGGTGCTCCATCAGATTGATGAAGTGCACCAGGCCCACGCCGCTGTCGAGGTTGGCGTGGCGGTCCCAGGTTTTAAGGCTGTCGCACAGCGGTTGCAGGGTCTGCGCGTCAGTCGCGAGGTGGTTGGCGCAGAATTCCAGCAAGTCCGGCATGACCTGCCCGGCCAGGTACACCTCGTTGTCCATCACCATATTGCGTAAGTCAGCGGCGTTGATCGGCCGGTTGCTGAGGCTGTGCAAGCGCTGCAAGGCGAAGCGTGCGCGCGGGCCAAGGCCGATGCGGTCCTGGCTGATCACCGGCGAGAAGCCGCTTAACGGCGCTTGCGGATTGGCCAGCCAGGCCGAGTCGTTGGAGTGCTGCACGTAGTCACTGCGTAGCAACTGCGGCAGTTGATCGGCCGCAAATATACCCGGCTGAGCGGCCTTCGGATCGATATCCCAGGCGCAGGCGCTACGGGCGCCGTCCAGCACAATCATCTGCAAACCGGCGCGCGGGTCGCTGCACTGGGCCAATTTGGCCGCGCTGACGTTGGGCACCACCGACAGGTTCATGTATAGGCTATGGCCCTGGTCATCGGCGGCCAGGGTGTTGACCCATGGGATGCCTTGCAAGCTCTGCACCGAGGTTTGCAGCGCCTTGACGCTACTGGCCTGGTTCATGGCGTACCACTGTTGCAGCACGCGGTCGTTGCCCAAGTTGGCGTCGCGCAGGCTGAACGCATAGCGCCGGTCCCAATCGAGTTTGCCGGGCCATTGCACCACAGGGCCGAACTGGGAGCTGTACAGCGTGTGGTTCACTTCTTTGACACTGCCATCGGCTTGCTTGACCTGGACCGCCACCGAGGTTTTATCCAGCGCGATGGATTTACCGTCGAGCAGATAGCGCGTGGCATCGTTCGGGTCCAGGGTCAGGCGGTACAAGGTGAAATGCTTGGACGTATCGACCGTGTGGGTCCACGCCACACGTTGGTTAAAACCGATATTGATCACCGGTAACCCCGGCAACGCAGCGCCCATGACATCCAACTGGCCGGGGATGGTCAGGTGCATCTCGTAAAAACGCATACCGCCCACCCACGGAAAATGCGGGTTGGCCAACAACATGCCGCGCCCGTTGAACGAACGCTCCTGCCCCACCGCCACGGCGTTGCTGCCGCGATCCAGGCTGAAGCGTTGCTGCTGCGCGGCGGCCAGTGCGAAAGCCTTGACGTCGGGCTGCACACTGGCGCTAGCCTGGGGCGGTGTTGCGCCCACCAAGGCTTCGGCGAATTGGCCGACACCGCCCTCCACCAGCAGCCTGCGGGTCAGTTTAACCAAGTCCTCGGCCACCAGCGGTCGGACCCACGCCCCTTGGCACTGGGCGGGCGCGCCCCGCTCTTGCAGATAACGGTTATAGCCGGCCACGTAGCCTTCGACGCGTTGCTGGATCTGCGGGCTCTGCGCCTTCCAGAACGCGGCAACCGCCTGAGGCGTGTTCAGCCAATGAAAGAACACATCGCTGGCCAGGTTATTGCGCTCCTCCAGCGTGGCCTGCTCGGGCCCGAAGTAACGAGCGCGCTCGCCGTTGACGGTCACCACTTCGTTAGCCAGCAGGCACATATTGTCCTGGGCATAGGCGTATCCGATGCCATAGCCCAGACCGCGCTCGTCACTGGCCCGGATATGCGGCACGCCGAAACCGGTGCGCCGGATCTCGGCAGAGGCTTGCGTGGCCTGCTCGCGCGCCGATGCGGCCAGGCTGACGCCCAGCAATACTCCGAGCGCACATACCCTGGACAACCTGTTGTTAATAATCACACCGACTCCGCCGTCAAATGGAACGTCTTTACGCGGGGCGACCACCCCACCGTAAGAACGCACATCGGCCCGCGGAATTTAGCGCGCAGCTTGTGACAAAACCGATACCGACGAAATTTCTACATTCGGCGCTTCATGATTTCGCTCGCTCGTTCGTCTTATTGAATAAGAGCGCCATCATTTTCCTGATCAGGCTCTGATAAGGAGTTTTCTGCATGTACAACCCGCAAGTGCCCACGGAAGGACATCTCTCGGCCGCCGATGCCAACTTCGGCAGCGGCACGACCGCCTTCGGCAAGACGCCGGAGCAAGGCAACCAGCGTATTCGTCATTTGCTCAAATGTTTCGGTCTGCGCACCAGCCTGATCAGGCTGAAGGTCATCGACGCCCTGCTCACCGCCGCCGACAACCAGCGCACCCTCGGGGTACGCGGCGTGCACAGCCACTTGCTGGCGCTGGGCATTCCATTGTCGTTTCTCAGCGTGCGCGAAGTACTCAAACGGCTATGCAGCGAGGGCGTGATCACCCTCAATGCGGACAAAAGCTACAGCCTCCACGAAGAGGCTGCCAAGGTGCTCGACAACAACGCCTGACTTACGGCTTGACCTTGCGCCGCATGATGCCGTTGAGCACCACCACGACCACTGCGACGGCAATGGCGATGGTCTGGAACGTTTTTTCACTGATAGACCCGATGCTCTGCAAGTAAGACAGGCCAAACATCGTCGCCAGCACCACCAAGACAATCAGTATCGAATATTTCAAACGTTGCTTTTGCGTCATCACGACTTCCTGAATCTGAAGATTGTATTTACGGCCTTGCGCCGGACAGGGCGCGGTGGGCGTCTATGTTACAGACGATGAGAGGCTTTGGCTTGTTCGAGGCGGTGACCTCTGGCATTACGTGGGGCCGGGTAACTTTTCCATGTGCTACGGACACGAAGGCATACACAGTGCAAGCAGCACAGGCGGAACTTGCGCGGGCCTTTTCCGCAACCAACGGGGGTGCCTGGGGAACAGGGAACCTCCCAAAGACAGGCGCTTTTTCTTGATATGTCTGGAAAAGGTACCCGCATATGAACAGTCTTTCATCCGCTCCTGCACTGCACCTCAACCCTCAGCGTATTTCACCGCCCCTCTACCCTCAGACAACTCCATTGCAGCCGCTGGCCAGTGTTCAATCCGCAGCCATCGCACAACAGGCCCCATCGAGCGCCGCGCCTGCCGGAGGTGCCCTGGCGAACGCGTTGGCAGACCGGCACAACCTCAGGACGCTGGGCCAACAGCTCAACGAAACCGCGAAGAACCTTGGGCCGCAGGCGACGCCCCAGGCCGTGCGCACGGCGCTGAAAACCAGCACGATGCAAGCGCATCCTGCATCCGCTTTTCCCCCACCGGGAGACTCCCCTCTCACGCTTGAAGCCTTCATCACCGCATATGGCTTGCGCCTACCCACTGACCACTTCAGCCTCGTCGCCCTAGCCGATGCGGTGCTCGACAGGGCTCGGGAGCATCCCTTGGGCAACTTCGGCGGCAGCTTGTCGTGGCCGCTTGAACTCAGCGTACAGGCGCAGCGCACCGTGCTGGCGAGCGCCAGGGACTACGCCATGCGCCACCCAAACCCGCCGCGCATGGGGCCGAGTCTGGGAATTCTGGAATACCTGAACAGCAACCAGCCGCTCAGCGCCCAGGCCATGGATGATCCGGCCAATGCGCTGGAAACCCTCCTGAGCACGCCACGCGCTCAAGCCATGGGGCAAGCGCTGCAGACTCAGCTCAACGGCATCGCCACCGCCACCAGCGCAAGCGACTATGTGTTGGCAGCCATAAATCTGGTACTGGACCCGCAATCCCTCGACGCACCCGCGTGGAACAAGGTGGCCGATTTCGACCTGACGCAAACCGAGCATTGGGGCAAACCGGCGTCGGCGATACGCGATGGGTTGAGCGCCCATTTGGTCGAGCAAGGCGATGCCACACCTGCCATGGCAAAAGTTGCCGCTCACCTGTTACTGGCCAGAAAGGCCCCCGAGTTGTTGATCAAAGACATCCCCGACAGCGTCACCTACGGCAGCCCGGCCTGGGTCAGCCTGTCGGTCGCGGCGGCCACGATTGAAGCGCAGACGCCGGGCAAGGTGCCCAACATGACCTTTACCCAAGTCATGATGGAGGCCGAAAGCGCCGGTCTGCAGGACCTGACCGTCACCCAACAAGCCCAATCCGATGCCTTGCGGGTCTGGGGGCTGGTCAGCGGCACATTGTCGGCGCAAGAAGCTGACCGTTACGGCCCCGCGGATAAGCAGAAGGTCCGCAGCGCGTTCAATGCGCAGGCCAACGAACGCCTAGAAGCCTCGGTGCAAATCGACACCGAAATCCCAAGCCGTCGCGCGATTGCCCTGGCCAAGCTCAAGGAGCGGTTTGGTGAAGACGTGCCATTTGAAGAAAAACTGCTGACGGTCAAAGCCACTACCCAGCCCCATGACGAGCCGCTGTATAACCCCAATCGCACCCCGGCCGGCCGCCATTCGCTGCTGGATATCGCCATGAGCGGGCTGCACGCCTACCAGTGGGAAAGCGAAGACCCGCGTGTGATCGAGGCCACACGGGGCAAATCCCTGGCGTTTGACGTCAACAGTGTGTTCAACGAGCAGTTCGCCCACGCCGTCGATCTGCGCAAAAAGGGCATTGCCACAACGGTCAAGCAGCTGATCGCTCGGCTGCCTTTAGAAGACAGGCAAACTCTGGAATACGCAAAACTGGAGTTCTACCAGAACCCGACCTATAGGCTGAGCACCGGCTTCACCGGTCGCACCCTTGAGCGCAAAAACCCCAAGCTGCTGATCAAAGCCACAAGCGCTGATGGAGAAAAGGTCTACGAAATTGACTTGAAACAGGGCGCCATCAGCCGGGTCCGCGACACGGTGTTGACCCAACCAAGGCCACGTAACGGCAGCCTGGTGTATCCGATAGAGCGTTTCACCCCCGCCCACGTCAGCCAATCGGCCCTGGACTTGAACAAGGGCGTCAGCACTCCGCTACCCATCCCCGCCAGCTTTTCAAGCGCGCGAACCCAGGCCATTGCGGATGTATTCGTCGAACATCTGGACATAGATGGCGAGGATGCGGTCAAGCGCGCCAAAGGCACCACCCGCCACGATCAGCACGTGGAAAACGAGTGGAAGCTGGCCGATTTTTTTCTCGACCTTGTGCCGCTGCGCTCGGCCATCGTGAACTTTCGTGACGGCAATTACCTGGAAGGGACGTTCGATCTGGGCATGGATATTTTCGGTTTCGTCACCGGCGCTGCCGGGGCCGCCAGCAGGGTCACCAAGGTCGCGGCCAGCGCGGCCAACACCACCCGCAAAGCCGCGAAGGTGGCAAAGATTCTCGGAACCACTGTCGTCAGTGAATTGAATCCATTGAGCGGGCTGGGCAGCCTGGTTGAGGAAGGCTCGCGGCTGATCGGCAATGGGGTCAAACGCGTCAGGGGCGCAAGCGGCGGGTACGACTTGACCAAGCGGGTCAGCGCCGAACACGGGCCGGTCACGTATGGCACTTTCAAAATCGACGACCACGTCTATGAAGCCGATACCATTGTGTCCAACGGTCAGCGCTACGCGTACGACCCGGCCAAAGCCACGCCTTACGGCCCTCCCCTGGAAGGCTTCAACCCCCTGGACACCCTGGCTCCCGTGCACCCGCCCAAACATTTCCACGGCCATCGGAATAACCTGGTGGGCACCGATGGGCGCCCTGTGCGGCCGCGAAAACCTTTGCCCTCGGGTGACTATGTGGAAAGCATGCGGGGCAGGCTGGAAGCCGACCATTTCAAGCCGGACACCAAGGCAGAGACCGTGCGACGGTTCAACGAACAGATGGCTGAGTATTACGAGGCAATCGACCAAAACGGCCTGCCACCTCGCCCTGCCATTCCACAGGTGCCCAAGCAGGTCCCCGCATCCGAGCTGCTGACGGAAACCCTCAAGGTCTCGCCCGGTGTGGTATTGGGTGAGTCCCACAGTCAGATGGCAAGTTTCAGGGTGCTTTACGACAACGTCACTACCCTCAAGAGCGCCGGTGTCACGAAGGTCTATTTCGAAGGATTGATCGATATGCCCCAAGGGTTGATGGACGACGGCATCGGCCTCCTCGGTCGATCCCGGCAACCGCGTACCAACCCGACCTTCGAGCAACTGTGCAAAAAGCTGAAGGCCCACGGCATCGAAGTCTTACCCCTTGATCACTACTACCTGACGCGCCACAAAGATCTACGCGGCGTCAACCTGGCCACCACGGCGGGCAACGGCTCAACGACCCGGCTACGTGAGTTCAACTATTACGCCGCAGAAACCATCCAGGCCAACTCCGGGACGGAAAAGTGGGTGGCGCTGGTCGGCAATGCGCACATGAACACCAGCGAAGGCATCCCGGGTCTCGCGGAGTTGACGGGCAGCATCGGCGTTGGTGTTTCTAACAACTCCCACGTGAAGTCACAGATCGGCTTGAAGGTCAAAGGCCATACCCCCGACCCCGCCCTTCCCCTGCGCCCCGAGGATGCGCCCGGCGACTTGCAGATTTTCGTCAAACCGTAGAAAACGCACACGCCCCAGCCTGCCGAAAAATCAGGCTGGGCCCCCATCAATCACCCCAAGCTCAGGGGCTGACGCTGCAAACCGGTGTCAGGCGTAGCGCACAGTTCCACCAGCCAATCCACAAAGACCCGTACCCGCAACGATAACTGGCGATGGGGCGGGTACAGCGCGGTCAGGGCCATTTTCGGCACTGGCCAATGTGGCAGCACCTCCACCAGGCATCCCTCGGCCAGTTGTCGCATCGCGTGATAATGGGGCGCCTGAATCAAGCCGTAACCGGCCTCGCATGCGGCAAAGTAGCCGTCGGAACTGTTGACCGCGACGCGCTTGGGCAGGTCAAACGGGCGCACTTGGCCGTCAATCAGAAATTCCAGACCGAAGCGCTTGCCGCTGACGCTGGAGACGTACTCGACCATGTGATGGCGCGCCAGATCGTCCAGATCAGCGGGCATGCCCATGCGCTCAAGGTAGGCAGGGCTTGCCAGAGTCAACTGGTCCATCTGCGCCAGGGGCCGCGCCACCAGGGATTCGTCCAGGGCCAGGCCACCGCGCAGCACGCAGTCCACGCCTTCGCGGATCAAGTCTACCGGGCGGTCGTTCAAGCCGATGTCCAGTTCGATCTGCGGGTAACGCGCGGTAAAGGCCGGCAGTGCGGGGATCACGATCAAGCGGCCGATGCCCGAGGGCATGTCCACGCTCAAGGTGCCGCGCGGGTTCTGACGGCGGGTGGAAAACACCGCTTCGGTTTCTTCCAGGTCTGACAGCAATTGCACACAGCGCTGGTAGTACGCGGTGCCGTCCGGGGTGGGACTGACCTGCCGCGTGGTGCGCTGCAACAGTTGCACCCCCAGGTGCGCTTCCAGTTGTTTGATCAGGATGGTCACCGAGGCGCGGGGCAGTTGCAGGCTGTCGGCGGCTTTGGCGAAGCCGCCCAGTTCGACGATACGGGTGAACACACGCATGGCGTTGAAACGATCCAAGGGCTGGCTCCGTGCGGATTATTTAGAAATTACAAACAGTGATAGTGCTTTTAGCCGCTTTATCTCGGTTTTGTCGAGGATAACAATGAAGTCCTTCCCAACTCTGGAGTCCCACAAATGCACACTCGTCAACTTGGCACACACGGTCCCCTCGTCTCTGCCATCGGCCTTGGCTGCATGGGCATGAGCGATTTCTACAGCCCCGGCAGCGACACCCGCGAAGCCATCGCCACCCTGCACCGCGCCTTGGAACTGGGGATCAACTTCTTCGATACCGCCGATATGTACGGCCCGCATACCAACGAGCAATTACTGGGCAAGGCATTCGCCGGCAAGCGCGACCAAGTGTTCCTGGCCAGCAAATTCGGCATCATCCGCGACCCGGCCACCCCCGCCTCGCGCGGTGTGAACGGCAGCCCCGAGTACATCCGCGCGTCCATCGACGGCACTTTGCAGCGCCTGGGCGTCGACACCCTGGACCTCTACTACCAGCACCGCATCGACCCGCAGGTGAGCATCGAGGAAAGCGTCGGCGCCATGGCCGAGCTGGTCAAGCAAGGCAAGGTGCGTTACCTGGGGCTGAGCGAAGCGTCGGCCACCACTCTGGAGCGTGCACATAAGGTCCACCCGATCAGCGCCCTGCAAAGCGAGTACTCGCTGTGGAGCCGCGACCAGGAAAGCAACGGCTGTCTCGCCGCCTGCCAGCACCTGGGGATTGCCTTCGTGCCTTATAGCCCGCTGGGTCGCGGTTTTCTCACCGGCACGCTGCAAAGCGCGGATGACTTCAGCGCAGATGACTACCGCCGCTCCAACCCGCGTTTCCAAGGGGATAACTTCGCGAAGAATCTGCAATTGGTCGAGCGCGTGCGCAGCCTGGCAGCCGATAAGGGTGTAAGCGCCGGGCAACTGGCCTTGGCCTGGGTATTGGCCCAAGGGGACTACATCATCCCGATCCCAGGCACCAAACAGCGCAAATACCTGGAAGAAAACGCAGCGGCGGTTTCCATCGTGCTCAGCCCGTCCGAGCGGTCGGCCCTGGATGGGATTTTCCCCGCCGACGCCACTGCCGGTCTGCGCTACCCAGAGGCGGTGATGGCGATGCTGGAGATCTGACATAAACAGCGAGGCCCGCCAAGCCTCGCTGCTTGCGCACGCAGATATTGGCACCCTCGTACCTAAAGCCTGCCCTACTCAAGCCGATACCCCTACGAAGCTCCAACAAAGCCACGTCGACAATAAACGCTTCGTAAGGACGATCCCATGCCCCCACTGCGCTCCATCCAAGCCCGCTATACCCTGTTTCTAGTGTTGTTCGTCCTAGTGTTATTCGTGTTGACCATCGTTGGCATCGGCCAGTTGGTCGCGCCGACATTGCGCCACACCGAAGAGCAGGTGGTGCTCAACCGCATCGACGAGGTGGCGAAAACCATCCAGGGCGAGCTGAACAAGGTTCAGGCCCAGCAACGCAGCATCACCCAGACCATCCCGCTGCTGGACAGCGATGCCATCGACAAGGTCTTGCCTGGCCTGGTCGACCAGTACGGTGAGCTGAAGGTGTTCGGCGGCGGTATCTGGCCGCTGCCAAACCAGCGCACCCCGGGGCGCAACAAGCACAGCACGTTCTGGCACCGTGATGCCTCGGGCAAGCTGATGGTCAATACCTTCTGGAACAGCGACCCGGCCCCCAACTATTACGACCAGAGCTGGTACAAGGGCGGCCTGGCCTCGCCGCGTGGCCAATGCGCCTGGGCCGCGGCTTACAAGGACGACGCCAGCCAAGAGCCACGCACTAACTGCGCCATGGCGATCCAGCGCGATGGCGCGGCCTATGGCGTGGCCACGATTGACGTCACCCTCGGTTTCTTCAACGAGCTGGTGGCCAGCAAGGAAAAAGACATCGGCGGGCAGATGCTGATCGTCGAAGGCGACGGCAAGATCATCAGCAACAGCACGCGCCTGAACAGCCCGGTGGTGTTGAAAAACATCAGCGAACTGACTGCTTCCTCAGCCTTCGCCACCCAGGTCAGCAAAGCCCTGGCCCATCGCGACCAAGGCTTGCAGCGCAGCGAGTTCGATAACGGCGGGGTGGCCAGCACCTTTTATATGCGCCCAATCGAGGGTACGCCGTGGTTCCTCGCCACCGCCCTGCCCACCTCGTTGATCACCGCGCAGCGCGATGACGTACTCGGCACTTTGGCCCTGCTGCAAATCCCCATGGTATTGCTGCTGGTGCTGCTGGCCGCGTATGCGATCCGCAAACTGGTGCAGCGCATGAAGACGCTGAAAGCCAATATCGACGCACTGTCCACCGGCGATGCCGACCTGACGCGGCGCATCACCATCCGCGCCGAAGACGAACTGGGCGCCATCGGCCATTCCGTAAACCGCTTTATCGTCTACCTGCAAAACATGATCGGCGAAGTGACCCAGGCCACCGCAGCCATGTCCACGGGGCTTGAGCGATTGCAGCAGACTTCGGCACAGACCAACCAGATCCTGGTGCGTCATGCCTCGGAAACCGATCAGACCGTCACGGCCATCACTGAGATGAGTTCCACTGCCGAGACCGTGGCACAGAACGCTGCCGAAACCGCCGCGTTCACCCAGCGCGCCAACGAACACGCCGACCGCTCGCGTGTGGTGGTGGGAGAAGCGTCCAGCAGCGTCGGCGCGTTGATCGGCGAGGTCGCCAGCGCCACCCACACGGTGGAGAACATGCGCCAGGACGCCGCGCGCATCACCGAAACCCTTGAAGTGATCGGCGCGATTGCCGGCCAGACCAACCTGCTGGCGCTCAACGCGGCCATCGAAGCAGCGCGGGCCGGCGAGCAAGGCCGTGGTTTTGCGGTAGTGGCCGACGAGGTGCGGGCCCTGGCCGCGCGCACCCAGGCCAGCACCTCCCAGATCAACGAGATGCTCGCTCGATTGACCACGGGGGTGAGTTCCTCAGTCACCGCCATGGAAAATACCCAGTCCAGCTGCCAATCGGCGGCGGACGCCACGGCGCGGGTCAACACCGGCCTGGATGAAATGGCCGGTTCCGTCGGCCATATCCACAGCCTCAGCACCCAGATCGCCACCGCCGCCGAACAGCAAAGCGCGGTGACCGAGGAGATCAACCGCAGCATGGTGCAGATCCGACAAATGGTCGAAGACCTGGTGCAGAGCGGTCACGCCACCGAAAACAATACTCAGAGCCTGCTGGAAGCCAATGGCCGGGTTATCAGCCTGATGAGTCGCTTCAAAGTCCGTTGAACAGCGTTTGAGAACTCCCGTGCAAAGCACGGGAGTCAGACTATTCTGACAGCTCGAGATACTTCTTCCCGCCACACAGGAGGTGTGTCATGCGCGCTGTCGAGCAGTCGGTCCGCTTGGAGCGGATCAGTCAGGAACGCTTTATCAATGCCCCCCTTGAAACTGTCTATGACTACATAACCCAACCGGACCGCTGGCACGAATGGCACCCCACTTCCCTCGGTGCAGAGACCGGCACCAGCGGCTCTTTGGGTGCCGGTTCACGCTTTACCGAGATGATCGACCTGCTTGGCGTACGCGTCCCCATGAGCTACCGCGTGCAGATCGCCCGGCGCCCCGACGAATTCAAATGCGTGTTCACCTCCCTGGTCGTTGACGGCTCGATCCACTACTTCCTGCAACCGTTTCGCGACGGCACGCTGTTTAAACGGGTGCTGACCTACGAAACCGAATTGCAACTGGCGACCTTGCACGAGCGCATGCACGAACTGTCGGCCATCGCCCTGGACCGTCTGAAGCAGCGCCTGGAACATCCGCCCTTTGTATAATTTAGAAACATTACACTGTCGTCCCGTCCGTAAAAGCGCGGAGAATGCCGGGCTTATCGCCCCGATTGGATGAGACTCCGATGAAAACCCCACTGCGATTGGCCCTGCTGTCCGCCCTCTTCACCACTACCCTGGCCCAAGCCGCCGACCTGATCCCCATCGATGTACACCGTGACGCCAACTGCGGCTGTTGCAAAAAGTGGATCAGCCATCTGGAAAACAATGGGTTCAAGGTCAATGACCATGTCGAAACCGATATGAGCGCCGTCAAACAACGCCTCGGCGTGGCGCCGCGCCTGAGCTCATGCCATACCGCTGTGATCGACGGCAAGTTCGTTGAGGGCCATGTGCCCGCCGAGCAGGTGCTGGCGCTGCGCAAGCGCGACGACCTGCTAGGCGTTGCCGCACCGGGCATGCCCATGGGCTCGCCGGGCATGGAAATGGACGGACATGCCGATGCCTACCAGATCATCGGACTGCGCCGTGACGGCACGGATGAGGTGGTGGCCGATTACCCGGCACACTAATCGGTGCTGATGGGTTACCTGGGGCTGTTCGTCGCCGCGTTCGGTGCGGCGACGCTGCTGCCCCTGCAATCGGAAGCCGTGCTGGTGGGCCTGCTGCTCAGCGGCCACTACAGCGTGTGGTGGTTGTTGGCGGTCGCCACCCTGGGCAATGTACTGGGCTCGCTGGTCAATTGGTGGCTGGGCCGCTGGGTGGAGCATTTCAAACAGCGGCGCTGGTTTCCGGTCAACGAGCGGCAACTGCAAACGGCCCGTCGCCACTACGCACGCTGGGGGCACTGGACCCTGCTGCTCAGTTGGGTGCCGATCATCGGCGACCCGCTGACCCTGGTGGCCGGTGTGATGCGCGAACCGCTGTGGCGTTTTCTGGTGGTGGTCACTTTGGCCAAAGGTCTGCGCTATGGCGTGCTGGCGGCAATTACCTTGCAGTGGGTGTTAATCCCGCGTTAATCCTCTCGCAACAGCATCCCAAAACCTGTTTCAGGAGATGACACCATGCCGCCTAACCGCGTCCTTTATATCGCCGGCCTGTTCATGGCCAGCAGCGTCCCCGCCCTCGCCGCAACTTACGGCCCCGAGTTACAAGGCTTTCAATACCCCTATCCGCTTGCGCATTTCAGCTTTGAATCCCAAGGCAAAACCCTGCAAATGGGCTACATGGACGTGCCGGCCAGCGGCAAGCCCAACGGGCGCAGCGTGGTGCTGATGCACGGCAAGAACTTCTGCGCGGCCACTTGGGAAGGCTCGATCAAGGCCCTGAGCGACGCCGGTTACCGCGTGATCGCCCCGGACCAGATCGGCTTTTGTACCTCCAGCAAGCCGGAGCATTACCAATACAGCTTCCAGCAGTTGGCGCTCAACACCCATCAACTGCTGGAAAAACTCGGCATCCCCAAGGCCACCCTGCTCGGCCACTCCACCGGCGGCATGCTCGCCACCCGGTATGCGCTGATGTACCCCGCGCAGACCGAGCAACTGGCTTTGGTCAACCCCATCGGCCTGGAAGACTGGAAAGCCCTCGGCGTGCCGTACCTGAGTGTTGATCAGTGGTACCAACGTGAGCTGAAAGTCAGCGCCGAAAGCATCCGCCAGTACCAGCTCAACACTTATTACGTCGGGCGCTGGAAGCCGGAATACGAGCGTTGGGTCGATATGTACGCCGGCTTGAGCAACGGCCCCGGGCATAAACGCGTCGCGTGGAACTCGGCGCTGATCTACGACATGATTTATTCCCAGCCGGTGTATTACGAATTCAAAGACGTACAGGTGCCGACCCTGCTACTGATCGGCACCGCCGATAACACCGCGATCAATAAGGCGATGGCGCCGCCCGAGGTCAAGGCCAAACTCGGCAACTACGCCGTGCTGGGCAAGCAGGTCGCCAAGCTGATGCCCCACGCTACTCTGGTCGAATTCCCCGGCTTGGGGCACGCGCCGCAAATGGAAGAACCGGCGCGGTTTCATCAAGCGTTGTTGCAGGGCTTGAACGCCCTTTAATCCAACATTCGGAGGCACGCGTAAATGGCGCTACAGATCGCTGTGATTGATGACTGGCAGCAAGTCGCCGCTGGCGTGGTGGATTGGTCGGCCCTGGCAACCGTGGGCCAGGTGCATTTCCTCCACGATTACCCGGCGGATACCACGACCCTGATCGAGCGCTTGCAAGGGTTCGAAGTGATTTGCGTAATGCGCGAACGCACGGTGTTCGACAAAGCCCTGCTGCAAGGCCTGCCGCGCCTCAAGCTGCTGGTGACCGGCGGCATGCGCAATGCCGCTCTTGATATCGGCGCCGCCCAGGCCCTGGGCATCCAGGTGTGCGGCACCGACAGCTATAAACACGCCGCACCGGAACTGACCTGGGCGCTGATCATGGCCTGCACCCGCAACCTGCTGGCCGAAGCCAATGCCCTGCGCGCCGGGGGTTGGCAGTTGGGTCTGGGTGGCGACTTGCACGGCAAGACCCTGGGGATTCTCGGGCTGGGCAGCATCGGCCAGAAGGTCGCCGGGTTCGGCCAGGCGTTCGGCATGCGCGTGATCGCCTGGAGCCAGAACCTCACGCCGGAACGCGCCGCTGCGGCGGGAGTGACCTGGGTCAGCAAGCAGCAGTTGTTTGAGCAGGCCGATATCCTCAGCGTCCATCTGGTGCTCAGCGAACGTAGCCGGGGGTTGGTGGATGCCCAAGCCTTGGCCTGGATGAAGCCGAGCGCGCGCCTCGTCAACACCGCACGCGGGCCGATCGTCGATGAACAGGCCCTGATCCAGGCATTGCAATCCGGCCGCTTAGCCGGCGCAGCACTGGATGTATATGGCCAGGAGCCACTTCCCGTCGATCACCCTTTCCGGCACCTGCCCAATGTGCTGGCCACACCGCATGTGGGTTATGTCAGCGAGCAGAACTACCGGCAGTTTTATGGGCAAATGATTGAAGACATCATCGCCTGGGCCGGGGGCGCGCCAATACGGTTGCTGGGTTGACTGCGTCGTGGAGCGAGCAGGCCTGTGCAGCGCTCCCCAATGGTGCACAGGGTGCATCAGATAGGTCGCAGGTCCTTTCTTGGGGCGACGATGTCGCCCAGTGCAGGGCAAGCCTGCTCACCACTGAATGAGTGCGGTATTGCCTGGGGCAAACAAGTGCAAAGTGCCTTCACTCTCGTCGGCCGCCAACGGTTTTTCCGCATCGCATAAGGTTACAAGTTTTTTGTCCTACAAAATTCATGTAGAAACCCTACGCTGCCTGGGATCTGTCCTAGACTGATGACCGATGGGTCCCTTCCAAAACAAAAACCCCGCGAAAAAAATCTAAACTTTCCAACTCTGCCATTGGTCAGGTTTAGGTAAGGCGCGCCAGTGCGGTTTACGCCGGTTGCCGTCTATCCAACTTTTTAACGCTAACCGTGCAACTGGCATACGCCTTGCCAGATTTGTCATGCGCTTGTGCGCCTGGCCGCAGGATGCGGTCATCGGAGCTAATGGCAGCGGGCCATTAGCCGACCAACACGTGGAGAGAACTATGATCAGTGCCGCAGTAAGTATTCAGGGAGAGCGTGTTAGTCAGCCAGTTGGCGGGTCGACCTCTTTGGTCGACCTCAACACGGTGCGGCCGGTGTCCAGTTTTAACCCCAATCGAAAGAAAGTACTGTTTGTAACCTCGGAATTCGCCGATCTGGTGAAGACCGGCGGCCTGGGAGACGTATCCGCCGCCCTGCCTCGCGCCATGGCGCATCTGCATGATGTGCGCGTGTTGATCCCCGGTTACCCGCAGGTGATGGAAAGCGATAACCCGATCCATATCATCGGCGAATTGGGTGGCCACGCCGCGCTGCCGCCGTGCAAGATCGGGCGCATGGACCTCAAGGATGGCCTGGTCATCTACGTGTTGATCTGCCCCGAGCTCTACGAGCGCGAGGGCACGCCTTACGGCGCCAACAACGGTCGCGACTGGCCTGACAACCATATCCGTTTCGCCCGCCTGGGCCTGGCCGCCGCCGATATCGCCGCCAACCTGGCGCAGATCCACTGGTGCCCGGACCTGGTGCACGCCCACGACTGGCCCGCTGGCCTGGCCCCGGCGTACATGCACTGGCGTGGTTCACGCACGCCGACGCTGTTCACCATTCATAACCTGGCCTACCAGGGCGTGGTCAGTCTGGCTTCCACGCCGGAGCTGGGGATTCCGCCCCACGCACTGCAGCAGGAAGGCATGGAGTTCTACGGCAAGATGTCGTTCCTCAAGGCCGGCATGGCGTACTCCAGCCACATCACCACGGTGAGTGCCACTTACGCTCAGGAAATCACCACCCCCGAATTCGGCTGCGGCCTCGACGGTTTCCTCGCCGCCAAGACCCAGCAAGGCTTGCTCAGCGGCATTCCCAACGGCATTGATGAGAGCTGGGAAACGTCCACCGACACGCACCTGACCCACAACTTCAATATCGGTGACTGGGAAGGCAAAGCGATCAACGCCGCCCATGTGCGCAATCTGTTCGGGCTGCACGACTCCACCGGCCCGCTGTTCGCCGTGGTTTCGCGCTTGGTGTACCAGAAAGGTCTGGACCTTACCGAAGCGGTTGCCAGCTTTATCGTCGAGAACGGTGGCCAGATCGCGATTATTGGGCGCGGCGAGCCGGAAGAAGAACAGGCCATGCGCGAGCTGGCCCTGCGTTTCCCCGGCCAGATCGGCGTGCGCATCGGCTTTAACGAAACCGACGCACGGCGCATGTTCGCCGGCAGCGATTTCCTGCTGATGCCATCGCGTTACGAGCCATGCGGCCTGAGCCAGATGTACGCGCAGCGCTTCGGCTCACTGCCGGTGGCGCGCAACACCGGTGGGCTGGCGGACACCATCGAAGACGGCGTCACTGGGTTCCTGTTCAACGAATCCACGGTGGACAGCTACAAAGCCGCCCTCACCCGCGCCTTCAACGTGTTCGCCTACCCCGGCCTGCTCAACGCCATGCGCTGCCGCGCCATGACCCAGCCGTTCAACTGGACCCAGGCGGTCGAACCCTACGCCGAGCTTTACGAACAACTGGTGGCCAAGGCCCTGGGGAAATCAGCTAAATAATCAAGGGAGGTCTCTATAGATGCCGTTACGGACTCTGGAAACCTGGCCCCACGGCGCAATCATGCTGGACGCGCAACACACGCGTTTCGCCTTGTGGGCGCCAGACGCGTTTTATGTCAGCGTTGAATTGGAAAACGGTAAATCCATCGCCATGCTGCCCCAGGCCGATGGATGGTTCGAAGTTGAACTCAAGTGCCCGGCGGGCACCCGGTATCGCTACAACATCGACGGGGAGCAGGATGTGCCCGATCCAGCGTCCAGGGCCCAGGCCTCGGACGTTCATGGTTGGAGCCTGGTGGTCGACCCGCTGGCCTACCACTGGCGCCAGCCCAACTGGCAAGGCCGCCCCTGGCACGAGGCGGTGATCTACGAATTGCACGTCGGCGCCCTGGGGGGGTACGCCAACGTTGAGCAACACCTGCCGCGCCTGGCCGAGATGGGCGTGACCGCCATTGAACTGATGCCCTTGGCGCAGTTCCCTGGCGAACGTAACTGGGGCTATGACGGCGTACTGCCGTATGCCCCGCACTCGTCCTACGGCACCCCGGAACAACTCAAACACCTGATCGACAGCGCCCACGAACACGGCCTGGCGGTGATCCTCGACGTGGTCTACAACCACTTCGGCCCCGATGGCAACTATCTGGGGCAGTACGCGGCAAGTTTCTTCCAGGAAGACGTGCACACCCCGTGGGGCGCTGGCATTGATTTCGAGCGCCGTGAAGTGCGGGATTTCTTTCTTGATAACGCCTTGATGTGGTTGCTCGAATACCGTTTCGACGGCCTGCGCCTGGACGCCGTGCACGCCATCGACAACCCCGGTTTCTTGCAGGAACTGGCGCAGCGCGTGCGCCAGCAGGTCGATACCGGCCGTCATGTGTGGCTGGTGCTGGAAAACGAACTGAACCAGGCCAGCCTGCTCAAGCACGACTTCGATGCGCAGTGGAATGACGACTTCCACAACGTGTTGCACGTCCTGCTGACCGGCGAAACCGATGCCTACTACAGCGACTTTGCCCAAGACCCTACCGCCAAACTGGCAAGGTGCCTGGGTGAAGGATTTATCTACCAGGGCGACACCACTCGCCATGGCCATGCCCGCGGCGAGCCGAGCGGTGGTCTGCCGCCGACTGCTTTTGTTGCGTTTCTGCAAAACCACGACCAGATCGGCAATCGCGCCCTCGGCGAACGTCTGCACCAGCTTTGCCCGCCCCAGGCGCTCAAGGCCGCGACCGCCCTGCTGCTGCTGTCGCCAATGATTCCTTTGATGTTTATGGGCGACGAAGCCAACGCCGCCGAGCCGTTCCTGTTCTTCACCGACCATCACGGCGAGCTGGCCGAAGCGGTGCGTGAAGGTCGGCGCAATGAATTTGCCGACTTTGCCGCGTTCCAGGACCCTGAACGCCGCGAACACATCCCGGACCCGAATGCGCTGTCGACCTTGCAACAGTCCATGCCAACCCTGGCCGACCAAGACCACGTGGCGTTTTACCGCGAGCTGTTAAGCCTGCGTCATCGCCATATCGTCCCGCACCTGCCTGGCAGTGTGGCGCTGGGTGCCCAGGTACTTGGCGACGCAGCGGTCAGCGCGCGTTGGCGTCTGGGTAACGGCAGTGTGTTGCAGATCGATCTGAACCTCAGTGCCACTGCCTTGGAACATTCCACGCCGCCGCACCCGATTATTTTTGAAACGCCCGCCGGCGACGGCACACGCCTGCCGCCGTACAGCGCACGCGTCACCCTATCCCCTGCCGGAGAACACCCTTGAGCGAAGCGAAACTGGAAATCCTCGCCAGCCGCGCGGGCCTGGCCGTCGATTGGATCGACGCCAACGGCCGCCCGCAACACGTACATCCCGACGCCCTGCGCGCGGTGCTCAAAGGTCTTGGCCATCCGGCCGACACTGATGCCGAGGTTGACGCTAGCCTACGTGACTTGGAACAAGCTCAGCTCGATAAACACCTGCCGCCGTTGTTGACCGTCGACAGCGGCCAGAGCTTGGACCTGTCGCGCTATTTCGAACCAGACACCCTGTGCCGCGTGCACTTGGAGCAAGGCGAAACCCTGGAGCTGCGGCTGGACGGCAACGCCGTGCTGCCCGGCGTGATTGCCTTGGGTTATCACCAAGTGCAGATCAACGACCAGACGTTCACCCTGGCCGTGGCCCCCACCCACTGCTACAGCGTGGCCGAAGCGGTGGACAGCCAACCCGCCCGCGCTTGGGGCATCAGTGCGCAGCTCTACGGCTTGCGCCGCCTTAACGATGGCGGTTTCGGCGACACCCTGGCCCTGGAACACCTGGCCCGCGCAGCCGCCGAACGGGGCGCCGATGCCCTGGCCATCAGCCCGATGCACGCGATGTTCAGCGCTGACCCGCAGCGTTACAGCCCGTATTCGCCATCGAGTCGGCTGTTTCTTAACAGCCTGTACGCTTCACCGGCCTGTATCCTCGGCGAGCGCGAAGTGCGCAATGCCATCGAAGCCCTGGGCATCGCCGATCAGTTGCACGACCTCGAACAGCTCGACCTGATCGACTGGCCTGCCGCCGCCCAGGCCAAGCAGCGTTTGCTGCGTGCGCTGTATGAAGATTTCCGCCACGGCCATCACCCGCAACATGCTGACTTCCTGAGTTTCCGTCAGACCGGCGGCGAGGCCCTGGAAAACCATTGCCGCTTCGAAGCAGTGCAAGCCATGCGCGCCGCCGCTGGTGAAAGCCTCGACTGGCGCCACTGGCCCGCAGAGTGGCGCACCCCGCAAAGCCCGGCATTGGCAAAATTTGCCGAGGAACACCGTGAGGAGATCGGCTTCTACGCCTTTGCCCAATGGCTGATCGCGCGTTGCCTGGAGCGCGCCCAACAAGCCGCCCGTGGCAGCGGCATGGGGGTTGGCCTAATCGCTGACCTGGCGGTGGGCGCCGACGGCGGCGGCAGCCAAGCCTGGAGTCGTCAGGACGAGTTGCTGGCCGACCTCACCGTGGGGGCGCCGCCCGACATCCTCAACCGTGCTGGCCAGGGCTGGGGGATTTCCGCGTTCTCCCCCGAGGGTCTCAAGCGCCATGGCTTCCGTGCGTTTATCGAAATGCTGCGGGCCAACTTCGCCCATGCCGGCGGCTTGCGCATCGACCATGTCATGGGCCTGCAACGCCTGTGGGTGATCCCCATGGACGCTTCGCCCAAAGAAGGTGCGTACCTGTATTACCCTGTGGACGACATGCTGCGTCTGCTTGCGCTGGAGTCCCATCGTCACCAAGCCATTGTGCTAGGCGAAGACTTGGGCACCGTGCCGGACGGCCTGCGCGAAAAACTCATCGGCCGCTCCATACTCGGTATGCGCGTGCTGCTGTTCGAACAAGGCCACGACGGCCAGTTCAAGCCGATCCTCGACTGGCCCGACAACGCCCTCGCCACCACCAGCACCCACGACCTGCCGACCCTCAACGGTTGGTGGCACAGCCGCGACATCGACTGGAACATCCAGCTCGGCCTGATCGACGCGCCCACCGTGGAGCAATGGAGCGAACATCGCCTGCGCGAACGCCAGGCGCTGCGCCAAGCCCTGAGCCAGGACCCGCAGAACTTCGTCGATGAGATCCGCAACGAAACCGACCATATGATCGACGCCAGCGTGCGCTACCTGGGCCACACCCGCGCGCCGCTGGTGCTGTTGCCGCTGGAGGATGCCCTGGGCATCGAAGAACAAGCCAACCTGCCCGGCACCACCGATACCCATCCCAATTGGCGCCGCCGCCTGCCGGGCGAGGCCGCGAGCCTGCTCGACAACGCCGACGCCGCGCGCCGCCTCGAACTGCTGGCGGTCGCGCGTAACCAAGCCTATGAGCGTGACCGATGAAAGCACTGCCCTTGCGCGCCACTCAGCGCCTGCAATTCCATAAAGGTTTCACCCTGGACGACGCGGTGCCGCTGGTGCCGTATTTTGCCCAACTGGGTATCAGCCACCTGTATGCCTCGCCGTTGCTCAGCGCGCGCGCCGGCTCCATGCACGGTTACGACGTGGTCGACCCGACCCGGGTGAACCCTGAACTGGGCGGTGAGGACGCGTTGCGCCGTCTGGTCGCGGCCCTGCGTGAACACGACATGGGCCTGATCCTGGATATCGTTTCTAACCACATGGCCGTGGGCGGCGCCGATAACCCTTGGTGGCTGGACCTGCTGGAATGGGGGCGTCTGAGCCCCTACAGCGAATTCTTCGATATCCAGTGGCACTCTCCCGACCCGCTGCTCAAAGGCCAATTGCTGATGCCGTTCCTGGGCAGCGACTACGGCGAAGCCCTGCAAAGCGGCACCTTGACCCTGCACTTCGATGCTGACCACGGATCGTTCTACGTCGAGCATTACGAACATCGCTTCCCGATCTGCCCACGGGATTACGCGTTGATCCTGGGCAACGACGAACCGCTCAAACCACTGGCGGACCGTTTCGCTGCCCTGGCCTATCAGGACGATGCCTACGCCGAAGCCGCCTGGCTCAAACAGGCCCTGGCCGAGCGCGCCACCGAGGTACTGCCGGCCATTGAGCAGCGCTTGGCCCAGTTTGACGGTCGCCAAGCCGAGGGCTTCGAACGTCTGCATCAACTCTTGGAGCAGCAAGCCTATCGCCTGGCCAGCTGGCGCACGGCGGCGGACGATATCAACTGGCGGCGCTTCTTCGACGTCAATGAATTGGGCGGCCTGCGCGTAGAGCGCAGCGCGGTGTTCGAAGCCACCCATGGCAAGATTTTCGAGCTGATCAGCCAAGGCCTGGTGGATGGCCTGCGCATCGACCATATCGATGGCCTGGCCGACCCGCGCGGTTATTGCCGCAAGCTGCGCCGCCGGGTCGATACGTTGTCCCCCGAGCGGCACCTGCCGATTTTTGTCGAGAAGATCCTCGGCGAAGGCGAAACCCTGCGCGAAGACTGGCAAGTGGACGGCACCACGGGCTACGAATTCATGAATCAGCTGTCGCTGTTGCAGCACCAGCCCGAAGGCTTTGAGCCCCTGGCCGAGCTGTGGACGCGCCTGAGCGAGCGGCCTTCGGCCTTTATCGAAGAGGCCCGCCTGGCGCGCCAACAGATCCTCAACGGCTCCCTGGGCGGCGATTTCGAAAGCGTGGCCCAGGCGCTGCTGCAAGTGGCGCGCGACGACGTGATGACCCGCGACCTGACCCTCGGCGCCATCCGCCGTGCATTGCAGGAGTTGATCGTGCACTTCCCGGTGTACCGCACCTACATCAGCGCCCGTGGCCGTAGCGCCGCCGATGACAAGGTGTTCCAACAGGCCATGGACGGCGCGCGCAGCACGTTGAGCGAAGGCGACTGGCCAGTGCTCGACCACCTGCAAAAATGGCTCGGCGGCCAGCCGTGGCGTGATCGCCCAGTGGGGCGCGAGCGCAAGATTCTCAAACATGCCTGCGTGCGCTTCCAGCAGCTCACTTCCCCGGCCGCCGCCAAGGCCGTGGAAGACACCGCGTTCTATCGCTCGGCGGTGCTGCTGTCGCGTAACGATGTGGGTTTCAGCACCGAGCAATTCAGTGCGCCGTTGGCCGACTTCCATCAGGTCAACCAACAGCGCCTGCTGGCGTTCCCGGACAACCTGCTGGCCACCGCGACCCATGACCACAAACGCGGCGAAGACACCCGCGCGCGCCTGGCGGTGCTCAGTGAGTGCGCGCCGTGGTATGTGGCTCAAGTTGAACAGTGGCGCAGTCTGGCCGCCCCGCTGCGCGACGATGCCTGCGCGCCGTCGGCCGGTGATGAGCTGATCCTCTATCAAGTGCTGGTGGGCAGTTGGCCGCTGGATCTGGACCCTGGCGCGTCGCTGGAGACTTACCAGCAACGCCTGTGGCAGTGGCAGCAAAAAGCCCTGCGCGAAGCCAAGTTGCAAAGCAGCTGGAGCGCGCCCAACGAAGCTTATGAACAAGCGGTCGAAGCCTTCCTGTCGCGCCTGCTGTTGACCGAAGCCGGTCGCCCGTTGCGCACCGCGATTGCCGCCGCAGCCCAAGCCATCGCTCCGGCCGGCGCCCTGAATGGACTGGCGCAAACCTTGCTTCGCATGACGGTGCCGGGTGTACCGGACTTGTACCAGGGCGCCGAGTTCTGGGACTTCAGCCTGGTGGACCCGGACAACCGTCGTCCGGTGGACTTCAACGCACGGCAACAAGCGCTGAACACCCCGCCGGGCACCGATCAACTGCTGACCCACTGGCACGACGGGCGCATCAAACAGGCGTTGATTGCCCAGGTGTTGGGCTTGCGCAGCGCCCAGCCCGAACTGTTCCGCCACGGCAGCTACACACCGCTGGAGGTACTCGGTCAACACGCCGACCGCGTGGTTGCATTCAGCCGCGAACACCAGGGCAAACAGCTGGTGGTGGTGGTACCACGCTGGTCCCATGCGCTGCTTGAAAACGGTGTGCAGCCTCTGATTCCTGCGCAGGTTTGGGGCGATACCCGGGTGAAATTACCGTTCGCCGCGTCAACGCAAAACTGGAAGGGACTTTTTCAAACAGGCGCAGTCACACCAAACAAGGAGCTGTTGATCAGCACTGCCCTGGGGGAATTCCCGGTCAATGTCTTTATCAATTCTGATGATCAAGAAAGCTGAACATTTTCTGTGAGGAGCATTGCGATGAGCACTGAAGACAAACGTATCCGCGAATTGGCGCATCAGATCTGGGAGTCCGAGGGCAAGCCCCATGGTCAGGACGCACGTCATTGGGAGATGGCGCGCAAGCTTGCCGAATCCGAAGCCTTGACGCCGAGCAAACCCAAGCCGGCCGCCAAGCCTAAAGCCACCGCCAAGCCTGCGGCAAAGCCCAAGCCCGCTGCGGCAGCAAGCAAGCCCGCCGTACCGGCGACCAAGAAACCTGCGGCGCCGAAAAAGCCCAAGCCGTAACCAGCCTTTCGACGCCCAACCCTCCCGCCGACGCTGTCGGCGGGGGTTTAACTTCACACTCGATCTCGTTCGCTGAAAATTCGTCAGCACGGCCGCTCTCGGCCCGAAAAAAAACCCCTTGCAGGAGCAACACCACCATGAGCAAACCGGATAAAACCCCATCGACGCCGGGCAGTGAGCCGTCGCGGATTCGTGAAGGTTTGCCCTTCCCCCTCGGCGCCACCTGGGATGGCTTGGGCGTCAACTTTGCGCTGTTCTCGGCCAACGCCACCAAGGTCGAACTGTGCCTGTTCGACGACAGCGGCGAAGTCGAACTGGAGCGCATCGAGCTGCCGGAATACACCGATGAAATCTTCCACGGTTACCTGCCCGACGCCCACCCTGGGCTGATTTACGGCTACCGCGTATACGGCCCTTACGATCCGGCCAACGGTCACCGCTTCAACCACCACAAATTGCTGATCGACCCCTACGCCAAGCAGTTGGTGGGCGAACTCAAATGGTCCGAAGCGCTGTTCGGCTACACCATCGGCCACCCGGATGACGACCTGAGTTTCGACGAACGCGACAGTGCGCCCTTCGTGCCCAAGTGCAAGGTGATCGACCCGGCCCATACCTGGGGCAACGACCAGCCGGTGCGGGTGCCATGGGACCGCACGATCATTTATGAAACCCACCTGCGCGGCATCAGCATGCGTCATCCCTCCGTGGGCGAATCGGTGCGTGGCACCTGCGCCGGCCTGATGGAAGACGATGTGCTCAAGCACATTCGCCAACTGGGGATCTCCTCGGTCGAGCTGCTGCCGGTGCACGCCTTCGTCAATGACCAGCATCTGCTGGAAAAAGGCATGACCAACTATTGGGGTTACAACAGCATCGCGTTCTTCGCCCCCGACCCACGCTACCTGGCCAGCGGCAAGATCGCCGAGTTCAAGGAGATGGTCGCGCACCTGCACGAGCAGAAGCTGGAAGTGATCCTGGACGTGGTCTACAACCACACCGCCGAAGGCAACGAGCGTGGCCCGACCCTGTCCATGCGCGGCATCGACAACGCCTCCTACTATCGCTTGATGCCCGATGACAAGCGCTTCTACATCAATGATTCCGGCACCGGCAACACCCTCGACCTCAGCCACCCATGCGTGCTGCAAATGGTCACCGACTCCCTGCGCTACTGGGCCACGGAAATGCATGTGGACGGTTTCCGCTTCGACCTGGCGACGATTCTCGGGCGTTATCGCGACGGTTTCGACGAGCGCCACAGCTTCCTTGTGGCCTGCCGTCAGGACCCGATACTGCGCCAGCTGAAAATGATTGCCGAACCCTGGGACTGCGGCCCCGGCGGCTACCAAGTGGGCAACTTCCCACCGGGCTGGGTGGAATGGAACGACCGTTTCCGCGATACCGTGCGCGCCTTCTGGAAAGGCGATGACGGCCAATTGGCGGACTTCGCCGGGCGTATGACGGCGTCGGGCGAAATGTTCAACCATCGCGGGCGCCGGCCATACAGCTCGGTGAACTTCATCACCGCCCACGACGGTTTCACCCTGCACGATTTGGTGTCGTACAACGACAAGCACAACGAAGCCAACGACGAAAACAACCAGGACGGCAGCAATAACAACCTGTCCTGGAACCATGGCGTCGAAGGCCCTACCGACGACCCGGAAATCAACGCCCTGCGCCTGCGCCAGATGCGTAATTTCTTCGCCACCCTGCTGCTGGCCCAAGGCACGCCGATGATCGTCGCCGGTGACGAGTTCGCCCGCACCCAGCACGGCAATAACAACGCCTATTGCCAGGACAGCGAGATCGGTTGGGTCAACTGGGACCTGGATGACGACGGCAAAGCCCTGCTGAAGTTCGTCAAGCGCCTGATCAAGCTGCGCCTGGCCTATCCGATCCTGCGTCGTGGCCGCTTCCTGGTGGGCGATTACAACGAAGACATCGGCGTGAAGGACGTCACTTGGCTGGCGCCGGATGGCAACGAAATGAGCACCGAGCAATGGCAAGACAGCAATGGTCGTTGCCTGGGCATGTTGATGGATGGCCGCGCTCAGGAAACCGGTATCCGCCGCGCTGGCGCAGACGCCACCTTGTTGCTGATGGTCAATGCCCACCATGACATGGTCAATTTCCGTCTGCCGCCAGTGCCCGAAGGTGAGTTCTGGACCTGCCTGCTGGACACCAACGACACGACGATCAAGGCTCAGGAGCGCTTTAACTTCGATCACGAGTACGCCGTAACCGGCCGCTCACTGCTGCTGTTCGAATTGCAGCGCGACGACGAGGTGTGAGATGAACTGGCAGGGAAGCCTGGATGGCGGGCGTGGTTACGCCGACACCGAGGCGCTCGGCGCAGCCCTGAAGGCCTTGGTGGCCCAAGGGCTGGACCGGTTGCCGCTACCCGGCCGCGGCCAGACCCTGGAGCGATTCAGGCGTCTGGCCGATGTGGCCGCGCACGACTTGCGCCTGTGCAAGTTGTTCGAAGGCCACACCGATGCCTTGGCGATCATGGCCGAACTCGGCAGCCCCCCGATGCCCCAGGGCAGTACCTGGGGCACATGGGCCGCCGAACCGCCCACCGCCAAGGTGCGTGTACAACACGACGGCCATTGCTTGCGGGTGCACGGGCGTAAAGCCTGGTGCTCCGGCGCGGCGGTGGTCAGTCATGGATTATTGACCGCCTGGGATGAGCAGGACCGCCAGCAATTGGTGGCAGTCCCCATGCAACAACCAGGCGTGTGTGTGACCGATCAAGGCTGGCATGCCGTGGGCATGGCGGCCACCGGCAGTGTCGAGATTGTCTTCGACAATGCCAGCGGTGTGGCCGTGGGTGGGCCTGGCGACTACCTCGCCCGCCCCGGTTTCTGGCAAGGCGGCGTCGGTATCGCGGCGTGCTGGTATGGCGCGGCGCAGCAACTGGGCCAAGTGCTGCAGCAGCACTGTGCGCGGCGCGCCGAGCCCCATGCCCTGGCGCACTTGGGCGCAGTGGACAGTGCGCTACACGCCGCCGCCTGCGTGTTGCGCGACGCTGCCGAACGCATCGACCGCGCGCCCAAGGCCGACGCCAGGGAGCTAGCCCAACGGGCACGCGCCTGCATCGAGGACGCCGTCGAGCAGGTGATCCGCCATGTCGGCCGTGCAGTCGGTGCCGGGCCGTATTGCCAGGACCCGCACATGGCTCAATTGATGGCGGATCTGCCGGTGTATGTGCGCCAGAGTCATGCCGAACGCGACCTGGCAGCCCTGGGCGAATGGGTCGCCGGCCAATCCAACGAGAGGTGGCAGCTATGAAAGCCAACCCGATCGTCGGCCAGGGCACGCCGTTGCAGCACTGGCAGACGTCACCGCGCCTGGCGGCGTTGCCCTCTATCAGCGTTGAGGAATTGGTCCCGGAAGGCCATCGCGCGGTGATTATCGCGCCCCATCCGGACGACGAAGTGCTGGGGTGCGGTGGGCTGTTGCAAGGCCTGGCGGCGCTGGAGCGGCCGATCCAATTGATCTCGGTGACCGACGGCAGCGCCAGCCACCCTGGCTCGCAACGTTGGCCGGTGGAGCGATTGAGCGTGGTGCGCCCGCAGGAGTCGGCCCAGGCCCTGCATCGCTTGGGGGTGCCGCTGCATAGTCTCAAATGGCTGCGCGCAGGCTTGAGCGACAGCCAAGTGGCGGCGCGGGAGGACAAGTTGGTGGGGTTTATTCAGCGCTACCTCAAGCCCACCGACGTGCTGTTCACAACGTGGCGCGAAGACGGCCATTGCGATCATGAAGCGGTGGGCCGCGCCAGCGCCAAAGCCGCCGAAGCAGTGGGCGCGCGGCTGTACGAGTTGCCGGTATGGACCTGGCACTGGGCAACCGCCGAAGACGCCCTGGTGCCCTGGCACCGCGCGCGCAAAATCCCCCTGACCTGTGCAGCGGTGGCGCGCAAGCGTCACGCCATCCATGCGTTCGCCAGCCAACTGGAGGGTGATCCGCAGATCGGCTTGCCGCCGGTCCTGGCCCCCTATGTGGTGGAACGCCTGCTGCAACCCTTTGAAGTGGTATTCGTATGAGTGTGGCCACACGGTATTTCGATCAACTGTTCGCCGACAACGATGACCCCTGGGCCTTTCGTCAGCGTTGGTACGAGCGGCGTAAACGCGCCCTCACCCTGGCCCTGCTGACCAAGCCGCGCTACGCCTCGATCTTCGAACCTGGCTGTGCCAATGGTGAGCTGAGCGTTGAGCTGGCCGCTCGCGGCGATCGTTTGTTGTGTTGCGACACCGCCGCAGCCGCCGTGACGCTGGCGCGTACTCGGTTGCTCGGATTTACCCATGCCCAGGTGTACCAGAGCCGTTTGCCGCAAGAGTGGCCCACGGGCCGATTCGACCTGATCGTGCTCAGCGAACTGTGCTACTACCTGGACGCCGATGACTTGGGTCGGTTGATCGAGTGCGCGCTGGCCAGCCTGACTGCCGACGGGCAGATCCTCGCCTGCCATTGGCGCCCGCCCATCGACGGTTGCCCGCTAACCGCCGAGCAGGTGCATGCCATGTTGGACCAACGCCTGGGCATGCCCCGTGTGGCCAGCCACCCAGAACAGGATTTTCTCCTCGACCTGTGGAGCCGCGACGGTACCTCGGTCGCCACCCTCGAGGGCTTGCGATGATCGGCATTCTGATCCCGGTGCATAACGAACAAGCGCTGTTGGCCGAGTGCCTGGATGCCGCATTGGTTGCTGCGCGGCACCCGGACTTGCTGGGCGAACCCGTGCAGGTGCTGGTCATGCTCGACAGCTGCAGCGACGCCAGCGCCACCATCGCCCAGACGTACCCCGTGCAGTCTCTGGAGGTGCATGCGCGCAATGTCGGGCATGCCCGTGGCGTCGGCGCGCGGCATTTGTTGAATCAAGGCGCACGCTGGATCGCCTGCACCGACGCCGACAGCCGCGTGGCACCGGACTGGCTGGCCGCGCAGTTGGCGTTGAACGTGGACGCGGTATGCGGCACGGTCACGGTGGATGCCTGGAGCGAGGGTTTCGATCCGGCCGCCCAGATTCGTTATCACCAGGGTTACGAAGCACGGGACGGCCATCGGCATATCCACGGCGCCAACCTTGGGGTAAGCGCCGGTGCTTATGTGCGCGCCGGTGGGTTCGAGCCCCTGGCCTGTCATGAAGACGTACATCTGGTACGCGAACTTGAGCGCTGCGGGGCATCCATCGCGTGGAGCCACCGCCCGCAAGTGATCACCAGTGCACGCCTGGACGCCCGTGCCAGGGGCGGTTTCGGCGACTTTCTGAAGAGCCTGGTGCTGGCTTCTTGAAAAAAAAACCGGGCCTGCCTGAAAACCGCCGCAACCTTGTCTATGCTCATGACGCCTTGCTGGTAATTCAAGGTTGGATTGCCAAGCACCCATCACGGCGGAGTCTGTGGTGAGGATAAAAGAGTCGTGCCGTCAACGGCTGACGACCGCGCATCAACCGACAAGGATGTGACATCCATGAAGCCTGCCTCTCTGAGCGAAGGCCGTCGCGGCCCTCCGCAAATCTGGAACAGTGCGCCTCAGTTGGCGCTGCTCGCCCCGGTCGCGCCGTCCACCCTGGTGCCGCCTGGCGCACGCGTGGTGATCATCGCGCCCCACCCTGGGGACGAAGTTCTTACCTGCGGTGGTTTATTGCAACTGTTCAGCAACCTGGAACACCCGCTGCAACTCATTTCCATTACCGACGGCAGCGCCAGCCATCCTGGCTCCCAAGTATGGCCGGCTAGCCGTTTGAGCGTGGTGCGGCCCCAGGAAAGCGCTGAAGCGTTGCGCCGCTTGGGCATGCCATTGCACAGCCTGAAGTGGATTCGTGGCGGCTTCAGCGACAACGCACTGGCCGCCCGTGAACCGCAACTAAGCCAATTTATCGCGCGTTACCTGCACCCTGGCGACGTGGTGTTCACCACTTGGTGCAACGATGGCAACAGCGACCACGACAGCGTCGGCCGCGCCGCGGCCAGAGCCTGCGACCTGGTGGGTGCGCGATTGTATGAGGTGCCCGTTTGGGCCTGGCATTGGCCGGCCTGTGAAAGCGCGATGATCCCTTGGCAGCGTGCGCGCAAAGTGCGCCTGGACACCTGGAACGTGGCGCGCAAACTCCATGCCGCCCACGCCTATGCCAGCCAGTTGGCAGGCGACCCGCAGATCGGCCTGGCACCGATGCTGGCGCAGGTGCTGCTGGAGCGGATGCGCGAGCCTTTTGAGATCGTGTTTGCCTGAATCGTCAAACGGGACGGGAGCGCATAACGAGCCGCTCCCATCGCGCTTACTCTTCTTCCTTGACCTCACGGCACTTGACGACGTACTGGCTGGCATCCTGCCAGATCGAGTTATCTGCCCGAATAGAGGCCTCGGCAACCTCGGACGTATCGGCGTCAACGGGAATATCAGCCTGGCGTGCAGCACTGCCTTGCCCGTTGTTGATTTTCATATCGTAGACCGCGCAATCGAAAGTCGCCGCCCAGCTCAGAGAGGTTGCAGCCAGCAAGATCAGGGCCAGGGGTAACACTGAAAATTTCTGAATACTCATGACGTTCTCCTTGTGAATGAGGGAAATGATGGGTTTGCAGGGCACGTCGACCACAGGACCCAGACTGCTGCATTCACCTAATACCGCCGCGCTCGTACGCCAATGAGCATAGCCAACCGAAGACAGCTACTGACTGGTCTATACCTGTTATTTCTGACAGTGGCGCCTGAGGCGACGTGTGACTAAGGTGGAAAAAACTGCACAGGCTCAGATGCAGTCGAGAAAGCCATGCCAACCCTTTGCATTGGCCGGTGTTTTCGAACAGGTAACCCGTATTCCCTGCCTCGTATCGCTCATCACGTTGTCATGGCATGACCCGCCCCTAGCCTTCAGGCGACTGGGGCAAGCCCCTCTCGAATGAGGTCGGATCATGCGCACATGGAAACGCTCCTGGTTTTACTTGGGCATTGCCTCAACCTTTGCCCTGATCATCTTGCCCCCGCCTGCTCACGGCGCCTGCTCAATCAACAACACGGCGGGCGACGATATCTCCACCTGCGACAGCGGTACCGCTCCAGGCTTTGCCGACACCGGGGGTAATAACACCCTCAATATCAGCGGCTCGGGTCGGCTCACCAGTAACGTGACGTTCGGCGCCAACAACGATCTAGTGGACATTAACGGACCTACCGCAGGTATCACGGGCAACCTCTCCATGGGTGACGGCAGCAATATCTTCCGCTCCATCCTCGGCGATATCACCGGCTCGGTCAGCCAGGGCGGGGGCCGGGATATAGCGCAGATCAGCGGCGGCAACGTGCGTGGAGCCTTCACTCAGGGCGCCGGTATCGACGATTTTGCAATGAGCGGTGGCACTGTCGCGTCGCTCGCTCAGGGCGACGGACTCGACACGTTCAGCATGAGTGGCGGCACCATCACCGGCGCCTTCGAAGATGGGGACAACGCCAAGATGTCCGGCGGCACCATCGGCCGCGTCGACATGAAGCTGGATAACAATACGTTCGATATGTCCGGGGGCAGAATCATAGGCAACCTGGTGACCGGTTTCGGCCTGGACACCATTCTGATTTCGGGTACGGCCTTCGTAGGGGGCAATATCAGCGTCAGCGGCGGCGATGACAGGGTGGAAGTCTCAGGTGGCGACGTCAACGGACGCATACTGCTGAGCTTTGGTAATGACACTTTCGAGTGGTCGGGAGGCAACCTGCACTCCTTCGTACTGTTGGCCGATGGCGACGATAAAGCCCTGCTCAAAGGTCTGGTCAACACACAACTGGCCCCTGCCCAACTGATCGACGGTGGCCTTGGCAATGACACGCTGACCTTGGACAACACCAAGGCCGCAGATCCGGGCTTGTTTCCCAATTGGGAAACCATCCAGTTGGACAACGGCTCGCAGTTGACACTGGGCGGCACGCTCACCTTGGGCGACAGCGCCACAGGCACCGGCAAACTGACAATCGACGGCGCCAGTCAACTGTTGGTGAACACCGGTGTGATCGCGCCGTTCACCGACGGCCAAGCCGTCAACGTCACCAACAGCGGCACCATCGATATGACCACCGGCAGTTCCAGTACCGCCGACAGCTTGACCATCAATGGCAATTACACCGGCAATGGTGGGCAGCTCTTGTTGCAAAGCAAGCTGGACGGCGACGGTTCGCCCAGCGACAAACTGGTGGTCAGCCAGGGCACGATGCAGGGCAATACGCTGATCAACGTCACTAACCTGGGCGGCACGGGGGCGGCCTCGTTACAGGATGGCATCCAGGTGGTGCAGGCCCTCAACGGTGCCACCAGCAGCGATACTGCCTTCACACTGGGCAAACCGGTGTCCGCTGGCGCCTTTGATTACTACTTGTTCAAAGGCGGCGTCACGGCGGGAACCTCAGAAAACTATTACCTGCGCTCAAGCATCCCACCCGTACCGATCGACCCGGTGATTATCGGCCCGTTGCCGGGGATCATCCCTGGCGAACCGCCGCTGCCGCCGAACCCCGGAGTCGACCCACTGCCCATCTACCGCCCGGAAGTGTCGGTTTATGCCGTGTTGTTCCCAGCCGTGCAACAGGTCGTTCAGGCCATGCTGGGCACTTATCACGAACGCCTGGGCGACCAACTTCAGCAACAGCAAACCGGCGCCTTCGCGGCCGGTTGGGGCCGGGTATATGGCAACAGCAGCCGACAAAGCTACACCGGCACCGTCAGCCCAACGTTGGACAGTTCCGTGTCCGGATTCCAGGTGGGCACCGATGTCTACGCCGGCGTCCTCGACAACGGCTTGCAGCAGCGGGCCGGTTTTTTCGTCGGACACAGCACCCTCAAGGGCGACGTCAAAGGCTTCAGTGACGCGCGCCAGGACCAGGACACCGGTCACACCACCTTGCGCGGCGACAGTCTGGGCGTGTACTGGACGCTGATCGGCGCCAACCAGGCATATCTGGATCTGGTGCTGATGGGCACGCGCTTCGACGGTCACAATGAATCGGACCATGGCGTGAAGATGAAGACCCGCGGGCACGACGTCACCGCCTCCGCCGAAGTCGGTTGGCCGCTGCCGATCAACGACACCTGGATTGCAGAGCCCCAGGCTCAGGTGATCATCGGCAAGACCAAGCTGGAACGGCAGAACGACGGGGTTTCCGATGTATCTTTCAACGCCGACACCCGCGTCACCACGCGCCTGGGCGTGCGCCTGCGCGGTGAGT
This sequence comes from Pseudomonas sp. MD330_10, assembly GCF_042610415.1. Taxonomy (NCBI): domain Bacteria; kingdom Pseudomonadati; phylum Pseudomonadota; class Gammaproteobacteria; order Pseudomonadales; family Pseudomonadaceae; genus Pseudomonas; species Pseudomonas sp. MD330_10. Next base: position 7,578 of record NZ_JBHGZU010000003.1, on the reverse strand, counting down.
ATCAGGTCAGCGGTATGCCGTTCGAACCCTATGCCAGGGCCAATGTGTGGCACACCAGTGCGGGGCAGAACACCGTCACCTTTGACCACCTGACGGACATCGACACCGAGCAAAAGTCCACCACCCTGGGCCTCAGCGTCGGCGCGAGCCTGGAGGTGGCGAAAGGCATCAGCCTGTACAGCGAGGTCGGTTACAACCGCAATCTGGACAGCAATACCTTCAACGGGCGCCAAGGCACGCTGGGCCTGCGCATGGAGTTTTGACCAACCGGCGGCGCTGGCCGGCGCAGTGCCGGCCAACGGTTGGGGTCAACCCTTTCGGACGAGTGTGCGCCCCTTCACTTCGTGCCCTCTTCGTCTAAGTAGCGGCCAAACGCCACATGCGCCGATGTGAAAAATTCGTTAACTAATTCTTCCCTAAGGCTTTTTCCTACAGACTGAATCTGCCAGACTAACGCGAATAGTTCTCAACATATTTCTTATTAGCCACGGACGGCGCTCGGGGAGAGTCAGTTTCATGTCTGTGCAATCACACGGCGGCAATGGTTTTTCACTCAGTCTGATGACATTGGCGGTCTGTCTGGCCACCACCCACCTGGCTTACGCCGCCGATGCAGAAGCACCGGCCACCACGCTGGAACTGGGCGCCACGCAAATTTCCGGCGAAGGCCAATTGGGCCAGACCACCGAAGGCACCCAGTCCTACACCACCGGCTCGATGAGTACCGCAACCAAGCTGCCACTGACCTTGCGCGAAACCCCGCAGGCCGTGACCGTGATCACCCGTCAGCGCATGGACGACCAGGCGATGACCAGCATCAACGACGTGGTCAACGCCACGCCTGGTCTGTTTCTGAACTACTCCGACGGCCCTGGTCGGCAGACCTACACCTCCCGGGGCTTCGACATCGATAACCTGATGTATGACGGTATCCCCAGTGGCTACAACGGCGCGTCGGTGGGTGCGCAGCCGAACCTGGCGATGTTCGACCGCGTTGAAGTGGTGCGCGGCGCCACCGGCCTGGTCACTGGCGCGGGCAACCCGTCGGCCGCCATCAATATGGTGCGCAAGCGCCCGCTGGATGAGCAGAAAGTCACCCTCACCGGCGCAGCCGGCAGTTGGGACGATTATCGCGGCGAACTCGACGCGTCCAGCCCGCTCAACGACAGCGGCACCCTGCGCGGCCGAGTGGTGACGTCGTACCGCGACGCCAACAGCTTTATCGACAAAGCCGAAAACAGTCACGGCCTGTTTTACGCTGTCACCGAAGCCGACCTGAGCGAAGACACCACCCTGACCTTGGGCTTCTCCAACCAGAAGGACAAAACCAACTACTTCTGGGGCGCCTCGATGATCGGCCAGGACGGCCATCACCTCGACCTGCCGCGCTCCTACAACCCCGGCACCGATTGGGAAAACAAGGATCAGGAAATCAACACAGTCTTCGCCGAACTGCGCCAGCGCCTGGCCAATGACTGGAACCTGCAAGTCAACGCCAACTACGCCGAACAGAACGCGCTGTTTTCCGGCTCGTACCAATCGCGCTGGGTCAACAACTCCCTGGCACGTACGGTTTACCAGGCCAAGTACGACGAAAACCAGGCCGGGGTCGACGCCTTTGTCAGCGGCCCGTTCCAGGCATTCGGGCGCAACCATGAACTGGTGGTCGGCGCGAGCAAACGCATCTACGACATGACCACCCACAACTACAGCCCCTACGACCTCAACTGGCCACTCACCGCAGGCAAGCCGGATTTCGTCCATACCAACAACCAGCGCGAAGTCACCACCCAGGACAGCGTTTACGTCACCACACGCCTGAGCCTGGCAGACCCGTTGAAGTTGATCCTCGGCGGGCGCCTGGACTGGTACGACTACGATAACCGCGATGGCGACGGCGACTTCCACGTCACCCGCAACCTTACGCGCTACGCCGGCCTGATCTATGAGCTGGACGATCACCACTCGGTATACGTCAGCTACAGCGACATCTTCACCCCGCAAAAAGAAAAGGACACCGGCGCCGCGCCGCTCAAGCCCATCGTTGGCAAGAACTATGAGGTCGGCATCAAGGGCGAATACCTGGGCGGCGCACTGAACGCTAGCGTTGCGCTGTTCCGCATCGACCAGGAAAACCGTGCTGTGCAGGTGGTGGTTCCGAACTGCCCGCAGGCTTCGTGCTCCCAGGCATCAGGTGAGATCCGCAGCCAGGGTATCGACTTCGAACTGCAAGGCGCATTGACCGAAAACTGGCAGGTCGGTGGTGGCTACACCTACGCACGCACCCACACCATCAAGGACGACGCCAAGCCGCAGTTGGTCAACAAGCAGTTCGATACCGACGTCCCGGAACACCTGTTTAAGTTGACCACCCGCTACAACTTCCAGGGCCCACTGGAAAAACTGCGGGTGGGCGGCAACATTTCCTGGCAGAGCCGCCTGTACAACGATATCCCGTTGGCCAACGGCAGCACCTACCGCCTGCAACAAGGCGCCTACGCCGTCACCGACCTGATGGCCGGCTACAAGGTCAACGACCACCTCGACCTGCAGGTCAACGCCAACAACATCTTCGACCGGCGCTACTACTCCACCATCGCCAACTCGGCGAGCTACGGCGGCGATGCCTACGGCAACCCGCGCAACATGATGCTGACGGCCAAGTACAGTTTCTGAGGCTCCATGCAACACGCGTCGACGGCCCCCCGCCGGCGCTAGCGCTGACGGCGGCAACGCATCAGCGTTGCCCGCACCACCAGCTTGTGAAACGGGCGAATCAGCAGAATGTAGATACGCCCCAGCCGGTTGTGGGTGTGTACCGCCGTCGTGGCAATTAGCACTTCACCCTTCTCGTCGCGTCGTCGAAGCAGCGAAAGACGAAAATCCAGGTGGCTGTCATTTTCCCCCAGCACCATCTCGTCAGCGCTTTGCTCCAGCACGGGGAAAAAGTCGATATGGGCTTTATCCAAATGGGCGCGACGCACCTCGCCGGAGGTCCGCACGCCCAACGGCCCCATCACAGCATCGCGGATCGCGATCAGCACCTTGAACCACACAGGCGGCGAACCCAAGGCGCGTACGGCGAGGTCATTGATGGAGACGTCAGCCGCGTCGATAGGCACGACAAAACTATCAAGCAACTGCGCGTTCGCGTACCAGTCACGGATCAGGCTTTCTGGCGGTGGATCGATAGGCCGGGCAAGCAAGGTCATGTGAGGGGTTTCCCTGAATGAATGCAGCTGATTCGTGAGCGTGGTCGGCAGTCCGGGCGCCATCGGGGGCAAGCCCCCTCCCACATTCAAAACGTTATCGATCGACCTGCTTGGCGTCGATAAACGGCACCGTACTGTTTGGCAGCATGGTGGTCGGCAGTACGCCGTTCCAGCGCTCGGCCTTGGTCAATTCGATCAGGTTCTGGTTGCTGGCCAGAGCCTTGGCGCGGGCCTGGATCGCGTCGGCTTCGGCGTTGCCGCGCAAGCGCGTGGACTCGGCATCCGCCTTGGCCTGGGCCAATTGCGAGTCGGCCTCGGCTTGGGCCTGGGTCACCCGGATCTGCGCCTGCACCTGCTCGGTCTGCAGCATTTGCTCGCGGGTTTTGACTTCCACTTCGGCTTTCATGCGCAAGGCAATCGAACGCTCGTAGTCATCGCTGAAGTCGATGTTTTCGATCTGTACGCCGTCGATCACCACTGGCCCGACCACCGAATCGCGGATGGCCTTGGTCACATCCGCGACGAACTTGCCGCGGTTTTGCACCGCCGACACCGCGTTGTACTGGCCGAATACGTTTTCCACCTGGGTCGGCACCTGACGAGCGATCAGGCGGTCACGCACGCCATCCAAGTCCTTGTAACTGGTGTACACCTTGGCGACATCGCTGGTAGGGATATGCCAGGACACCGAGACCTGCAACTTGGCGGTCTGCTGGTCCTTGCTGTACGCCTGGAGATTGGCGTACTGGGTAGCCTGGCTTTGAATGCTGATAAACCGTACCGACTCAATGAACGGCAGCTTGAACGACAGGCCCGGCTCCACCACGCCTACCATCGCACCGTTACGCAACAGCACACCCCGCTCGGTCTCATCGACCGTGAACCAACTGGTGGCCAGAGACACCACCACGACCAAACCCACCGCTGCAGCGGCATAAGTAACCATTTTATTGTTCATCGAAACGTCGCGTCCCTTCGTTAAGTTGGCGGCACGATACCCTGAACCGCGTCCCAAGTGGGAGGATAACCAGGCAAATTTGCCGTACTGATAGCAGCGTCACAGTCCTGAAACTGCGCGTCGTGCTTGCCCCAAGCCCGCGTTATTCCGTCGTCAACGGACGGCCTATTGAAATACCCCGCTAGTGATACGTGTCCGCACCAGGAGCCGATCAATGATTCGCAAAGCACTGCCTTCCGACGCTCGGGCCATTGCCCAGGTGCATATCAACAGTTGGCAGCACGCCTATCGTGACCTGATGCCTGCCCACTACTTGGATTCACTGGACGCAACCCTGGCTCATCGCGAATCCAACTGGCGGCGCGCGCTTGAGTTGGGAGAATCGAGCGTATGGGTGGCGCAACTGCACGAGCAGGTTGTTGGTTGGATCTGCGTGGGCGCCAGTCGTGACGAAGACTGTGTCGGGGGCAATGTGGGTGAGGTCGAAGCCCTTTACGTCGCCGCCGGCCATTGGCACACCGGCGTCGGGCAGGCCTTGTGGAACGCCGGTGTGCGAGCGCTGAAGGCGCAGGGGTTTGAGCGCCTGACACTTTGGGTACTGAGCGGTAACGAACGGGCTCGGCGTTTTTATCGCCGGGTGGGCTGTATAGAGGAAATCGGCAGCCAGCGTCCGCTTGAGCGGGGTGGCGTCAAACTGGGAGAGGTGAGGTACGGCTTGTCCTTACCCGCACTATAAATTTGTGGTTTGCAGGCTTGCCCTGCGCTTGAAATGGATCTCCATCTGCCTCTACGCCTGGCAAGCGCTGTTCAATCGCCGCTGTGTGGGGTTGTTGTCGGCGGCGGCATCCGTGCTGCTGATGGCACGCTAGGCTTGAAGCGCGTGGCCTAGACTATCTCCACCCCTTCACCTTGGAGAACGAGCATGCCCAGCAAAATCACCCTCTGCCTCTGGTACAACGGCACGGCCGAAGAGGCGGCGCGCTTTTACGCCAAGACGTTTCCAAACAGCAGCGTAGACGCCATACACAAAGCGCCGGGCGACTACCCGTCGGGCAAGCAAGGCGATGTGCTGACGGTAGAGTTCACCGTGATTGGCCTCCCGTGCCTGGGGCTGAACGGCGGGCCGATATTTCCTCAGACCGAGGCATTTTCGTTCCAGGTGGCCACGGATGATCAGGCCGAGACCGATCGCTATTGGCACGCGATCATCGACAACGGCGGTCAGGCCAGTGCCTGCGGATGGTGCAAGGACAAGTGGGGAGTGTCGTGGCAGATCACACCGCGGGCGTTGACCCAGGCGATCGCCCACCCCGACGCGGCCACCGCCAAGCGTGCCTTTGACGCGATGATGAGCATGGGCAAGATCGACATAGCGGCCATCGAAGCCGCCATAAAGGCCCAGCCCCAGTGAAAAAATCCTAAAGATCACCCCCCGGCGGCCGTCATCCTGGCATCCCCGAATGGACTCAATGAGGTTCTTGTGCGCGTTTTGACTTCTGTGTTGCTGGCCGGTGGCATCGCCACCCTGTCCGGTTGTGCCACCCAGTCCGGCAAAGTCGAGCAGATGCTCGCCGACACCCTGGCTCAACCATTGGTGGAGAACAGCATCGTGCGCGAAGGCGACTTGCTCAGCTTCGAGCTGCTGATGCACGACGCTACCGGCGGCGTGCGGCGCACTATGCAGTTCGAAGCGGCGTGCTCGTCCAAGCAATTGCACCTGCTGTACCTCGATGGTTCCCAACGCGTGTACCCGCTCAAAGCCGGGCGCTATACCGAGGCGCGCAAGCTGTCTGACACGCTGTATACCACCTTGGCCGCCAACCAGACATTTGTCCGCGCCTGTGCTGAAACGCCCAAGCCCGACTGGCGCCTGGTCAGCAAAGATGCGCGCGATAACTGGGTACTGCTCGACGCCGCCAGCGTCAAGACTGTGCAGGGTGAAACCCGTTTCTGGGCCGCCTTCGATAACCCGACGGTGCTCAACGACCTGCCCTACGACGCACCTTATGCGCAAAAACGCCAGCACTTCGCGGTGTCCTGCTCCAACGGCACGTACAAGGAACTGGCCGGCTACGATCTGGACGTGCGCAACCGCGTGAGCGATGGCCGGGTCGACAGTTTCCCAACGCCACAGCCCATCGCGGGCAGCGACGCCGACTATGCGCTGTTGTTCCACACCGTATGCGTCACCCCCGAAAAAATCGCCAAGCTGGACCCCTTCAAGCCGCGCCTGAAAGCGCCGGCCGTCATCGCCCTGTCGTCGGTGCAGCCCCAGGTGCTGGCCGCGCTTGCGCCCTTCAACCAGGACAAGCCCGCGCGCACCTTGAAGTATGTGCACTTCACCGGCACATCGACCCTCAAAGGCAAGACGTCCAACAGCACCAGCGAGCACTTCATCAGCCAGGACAAGGCCAGTGGTCAACTGCAGATCGTCCATCGCGGCGACGGCTATGAGTCCCAGTCGGTGAGCTGGCGCAACCTGGTATCGCTGGTGTCGAAGACAACGTACGGCGGCACCGGTATGGCGGAAAGCTCGACCTTGACGCAGTTAAGCTTGACCGGCAATTGGCAGGCCCTGCCGGTCGGCGAAACCGTGGTCTACCAGACCACCCGCTCGACACTCAACAGCCTGGTGGGCAGCTATAACAAGGTGCAGATCAACCGCTGCGTCGTCGAACGCGAATTGCCGGCCCGCGAACTCAACCCCAACCTGCTGGGGAATGCCAAGGCCTTGGCATGCCGCACCGATGACGATAAGTACAACCGCGTCGAACATGTGTACTACCTGAGTGATTACGCCTACTTCTACGAATCGAGCACGGACAAGAACGAGTTTTTCTACGCCGATACACGCATCGATAAGTTCGAATAACAGGTAACACTTCAGCGCCTGGCTTTGGGGCCGCTGCGCAGCCCAGCGCAAGCAAGCTTGCTCACCACAGGGAAGCGCGGTGCCACCAATCTTTGCTGAGCGGTTTCTTGTGCTGAGCGGTTTCTTTTGCCGCGCAGGCCTTTTGTGGTGAACAGAACTTTTGTTGTGAGCAGGCCTTCTGTGGTGAACAGACCTTTTGTGGTGAGCGGGCTTGCCCCGCGCTGGGCTGCGCAGCAGCCCTCGCCCATCCACCGCGTCCTTTCAGGTCAAACCCACCGCCTGGCTTTGGGGCCGCTGCGCAGCCCAGCGCAAGCAAGCTTGCTCACCACCAGGGAAGCGCGGTGCCACCAATCTTTGCTGAGTGGTTTCTTGTGCTGAGCGGTTTCTTTTGCCGCGCAGGCCTTTTGTGGTGAACAGAACTTTTGTTGTGAGCAGGCCTTCTGTGGTGAACAGACCTTTTGTGGTAATGGAATGGACGCCCCCTTCCTAACGGCATCTATGTGCCAAAGTTAAAGTGTTACCCACACTTAGCGGAA